>CANRKP010000003.1 GCA_947631245.1 uncultured Clostridia bacterium | reverse complement strand
GACATCGATCTCGAACGCGGAGGTCAACTACGAGGAGCAGGCGAGCCACTTTTGGCATATACGTTACCCTCTCGTCGGAGGCGGCGGATACGTCGAGGTCGCGACGACGCGCCCCGAGACGATGCTCGGCGACACTGCCGTTGCGGTCAATCCCGAGGATGAAAGATATAAGCACCTTATAGGTCAGTACTGCGTGCTGCCGCTCGTCGGCAGGCGCATACCGATAGTGGGCGACGAGCATGCCCAGCTCGACAAGGGAACGGGCTGCGTCAAGATCACGCCCGCACACGACCCGAACGACTTTGAGGTCGGCAAGCGTCAGCGCCTGCCGATGGAGGTCGTGCTCACCGAGGACGCGAAGATAACGGACAATTATCCGAAATACGCCGGCATGGACAGATACGAGGCGCGGCGCGCGATCGTCGCCGACCTTGAGGCGGGCGGATATCTCGCGGGTATCGAGGATCTTTCGCACGAGGTCGGGACATGCTACCGCTGCGGCACGACGATAGAGCCGATGGTGAGCCTTCAGTGGTTCGTCCGCATGGAGCCGCTTGCGGGACCCGCGATCGAGGCGGTCAAAACGGGCAAGACGCGCTTTGTGCCCGAGAGGTTCGACAAGAACTATATGCACTGGATGGAGAACACGCAGGACTGGTGCATCTCGCGCCAGCTTTGGTGGGGTCACCGCATACCGGCGTTTTACTGCGACGAGTGCGGGGAGACAGTCGTCACGAAGGAAGGCTCCGCCGTCTGTCCGAAGTGCGGACGCCCGATGAGGCAGGATCCCGACACGCTCGACACATGGTTTTCCTCGGCGCTTTGGCCGTTCTCGACGCTCGGCTGGCCGAAGGACACGGAGGACCTCAGGCGCTTCTATCCGACGAACACGCTCGTCACGGGCTACGATATAATCACGTTTTGGGTCTCCCGCATGATATTCTCCGCGCTCGAGTATACGGGGCAGGTGCCGTTTGACACTGTGCTCATCCATGGGCTCGTCCGCGACGCGCAGGGAAGAAAGATGTCAAAGTCGCTCGGCAACGGCATCGACCCGCTCGAGATAATAGACAAATACGGCGCGGACGCGCTCCGCTTCGCCCTCGCGACGGGAAATTCACCCGGAAACGACATGAGATTTTCCGACGAGAGGATAGAGGCCGCGCGCAATTTCGTCAACAAGCTGTGGAACGCGGCGCGCTTCGCTCTCATGAACCTCGACATAGAAAAGGTGTCATATCCGGACGCACGCACGCTTTCGCTTGAGGACAAGTGGATACTGACGCGGTTTGAGGAATGCGTATCCGCCGTGACCGCGGCGCTCGACAAATACGAGCTCGGGATAGCGCTCTCAAATCTCTACGACTTCGTGTGGGACGTGCTATGCGACTGGTATATAGAGCTTTCGAAGTCATCGTTGTCTGACAAGGAGGCGGCGTCGAACAAGACGACGCAGAACACGCTCGCTTTCGTGCTCGGCGGAACGCTTAAGCTCCTTCATCCGTTCCTACCGTTCGTAACGGAGGAGATCTTCGCCTCGCTCCCGCATACTGACGACGATCTCGAGAGCATCATGATATCCCCGTTCCCGAAATACGACGAGGGGCTCGTGTTCGAGGACGAATCGCGGAGGCTCGACGCCGTTATCGAGGCGATACGCGCGATACGCACGCGCCGCGCGGAGATGAACGTGCCTCCGTCAAGGCGGGCGACGCTCATGATAGAGTCGAAGCAGCCGGAGATTTTCGAGGGCACGGAGCATTTCTTCCGCCGTCTCGCGTCGGCGTCGGAGGTAGAGCTTGTCGGCGGCGCGCCGGAGGGCAATGTCGTGAGGATAATCACGGGCTCGGCGACGGTGTATATCCCGCTCGGGGAGCTCGTCGACCTCGAGGCGGAGAGGGCGCGCCTGTCCCGCGAGCTCGAGAAGAACGCGGCCGAGATAAAGCGGCTCGAGGGCAAGCTGTCAAACGAGAGCTTCACCTCAAAAGCTCCCGCCGCGGTCGTCGAAGGCGAGCGCGCGAAGCTCGAGAAGGCGAAAGAGATAAGAAAGTCGCTTGAACAGGCGATAGAGCAGCTTTAAAAAATACACGCGGGAGGCGGCGGACGCCTCCCGCGACGCTTCTATAAACATAAAAACAGCGGAAAATAGTAGTTGACGGTAGTTGACACGGGACTTTTTTTATGATATAATCTTCGGGTCCGGGGTGCGGAGCCTCAGTTTGTGGGACTCGGCGCCGCTTCCTTACCGCCGCGGAAATCCGACAAATAATTGCGGCGGTCATATGTCCATGAGGAGGTAAAACATGGAGATCAAGAAAAACACCTATGAAGTGCTGTTCGCTCTCAGCCTCAAGAACGGCGAGGAGCAGGCACAGGCAACGGCGGAGAAGATCAAGGCTCTTATAGAAGACAACGCCGAGATCGTAGCCGTTGACGTGTGGGGCAAGCGCAGGCTCGCTTATCCCATCAATTACGAAAAAGAGGGCTACTATGTGCTCATCTACTTCAGATCCGCTCCCGATTTCACGGCGGAGCTGACGCGCGTGCTCGGCATCACAGAGGATGCGCTCCGCTTCATCGTTCTTGCGGTAGACGAGAAGAAGCAGACGATAAGCGTCCGCGGCAGCGCTCCCGAGGTCATCGGCGACGATGAAGACGAGGACGAAGCTCCGGCAGAGCCCGCGAAGGCGGAAGAGGCTCCCGCGGAGGCAGCCGAAGAGGCTGAGGCTCCTGCAGAGGAGACACCCGCGGCAGAGGAAGCTCCCGCAGAGGCGGCTTCGGCAGAGGAAGCTCCGGCGGCAGAATAAAAGGAGGGGTAAGAGTTGGCTAATTTTAATCTGAACCGTGTCATCCTCGGAGGCAGACTCACTGCTGACCCCGAGCTTAGGATGACACAGACAAGCACGCCCGTGACGTCGTTCACGATAGCGGTCAACAGGCATTATCAGTCGAAAAATCAGGATGCTCAGCAGGCGGACTTCATAAGATGCACGGCCTGGAACAATCAGGCGGAGTTCATCACGCGTTATTTCAGGCGCGGCAGCTCCATCTGCGTCGAGGGCACGATCCAGACGAGAAACTGGGTAGACCAGCAGGGACAGAAGCAGTTTTCGACCGAAGTCAGAGTTGACAACGTCTATTTCGTAGACGCGAAGGGCGAGGGCGGACAGCAGGCGCCGGCAGGCGGCTACACGCCCGATTCATACGGCGCGCCGACCTACACGGGCGGCGGCACACCGGCTCCCAAATTCGAGGATATCTCGGGCGACGACGATCTGCCGTTCTGAGAGACGCCGGAACAAATTCACGAAAGGAAAAAAGGATATAAATCATGGAAAACACCGAGAACATGGCTCCGAAGACCGAGGGCGAGACCGAGGTCAAGGTCGAGACCAGGACCGAGGCGGCACAGCAGCCCCAGCAGCGTCAGTACCGTCAGCCGCAGAAGAGACGCAGAAAGGTCTGCGTTTTCTGCCAGGACAAGATAAGCTACATCGATTATAAGGACACGGCTCGCCTCCGCAAGTTCACGTCCCCCGAGCGCGCAAAGCTCCTGCCCCGCAGAGTTACGGGCACATGCGCGAAGCATCAGCGTCAGCTCACGCTCGCTATAAAGCGCTCGCGTCAGATGGCTCTCATGCCCTATACTTCTGACTGAGGAAAAGACAAATAAACGACTGCCGCACCGCGAAAAACGCGCGTGCGGCAGTTTTTTTGTGAAGATCAAAGCGCCGATGCTTTTTATTTTTGCAAATTCTGTGCCCGCCACAGCTCGACCGCTGCTTTCAGGCGGGCGAGACCGTCATCGAGCGTTTTTCTCGGGCAGGCGGCGTTCACGCGGAGGAAGCTGCCGCCGTTGCCGCGGTACTGCGCGCCGTTTGAAACGAAGAGACCTGTTTTTTCTCTGACGAACGACGCGAACGCAACGGAATCCGAGGTGAGTCTGCCGATGTCGAGCCAAAGCAGGTATGTCGCGTGCGAGAACACGGGTCGGATGTCGGGCAGTTCGCGGCGGATGAAATCGTATGCGGCGCGCTTGTTTTCGTATATAACGGAACGGAGCTCGTCGAGCCATTCCCCGCCGCGCGTGAACGCGGCGACGGCGGCGACGACGGCAAACGTGTTCGGCTCCGCGACCTCGTCTGTGTTGAGCCCGCGCCACATTTTGTGGCGCAGCGCCTCGTTCGGAACGATTACGGCGGCTGTTTGAATCCCCGCTATATTGAACGCCTTTGTTGGCGCGGCGCAGGTGACGGAGATGTCGCGGCAGGTATCGGAGACCGAGGCGAACGGAACATAGTCAAATCCCGGGTCCGTTATGTCGCAGTGTATCTCATCCGAAATGACTGTCACGTTGTGGGCGCGGCAGAGCTCGCCGACGCGCGACAGCTCGGCGCGCGACCAGATCACGCCCGTCGGGTTGTGCGGATTGCAGAGTATCATGAGCGTTACCTGCGGGTCGGAGAGTGCGGCGTCGAGCGCGGCAAAATCGCGGCGGTACTCGCCGTTTTCATATATGAGCGGGCACATTTTGGGGTATCTGCCGTTGTTCTCTATCGAGTTGAAAAAGGTGTTGTATACGGGGACCTCGACGAGGACCTTCTCCGCGGGCGTCGTCAGCTTTCGGACGGCGGTCGATATCGCGGGGATAACGCCCGTGCAGAACACGAGCCATTCGCGCGGGATGTCGAGCCCGTGGCGCGTGCCCCACCAAAAGCGGTAGGCGTCGTACCATTCGTCGGGGATGATGTTATAGCCGTATACGCCGTGCGAGGCGCGCGACAATATCGCCTCCGTTATCTCGGGGGCGGTGCGAAAGTCCATGTCGGCGACCCACATCGGCAGCTCGCCGTCGGCGACATCCCATTTGAGAGAGCATGTAGAGCGTCTGTCTACGGGAGTTTCAAAGTCGTATTTCATAGAATGCGGCTCCTTTCGTTCGGTCGCGGCTTTATTTTTTCTCGAATGTGACGGTGACGGAGCCTTTTCCGAGGGCGTCTGCAAGTCCGTCCTTGTCGTCGATGGTGCCGAGCGGCGTGTAGCTGTACGATGTTTCAAAGTCGTCGTAGAAGATGACGACGCAGGAGGCGCCGTAAAGCATGAGGTCGCCGGATCGTATCATATCGGGCACGGCAGGGCGGGACGAAAGCCTCTTTTCAAGATAAAAATATTTTTCGTTTCCGTTGAGCTCGCTCATGTCGAGCGTCAGCGGCAGGAGTGCTGAAAATTCGCGCGCCGCCTCGGTGTCTGCAAGGGTGAGCGAAAAGCTCTTGCCCCCGACGGTGACGAGCACACTGCCGGTCTCGTTATCGTGCGAGGTGTTCTCGGTGTTCAAAGCGTCTGTCATGTCGTCAGTACCGTCCCCCGTGTTTTCGTATGCCGTCTGCCGCTCCGTCTCTTGTGCCGCTTCTTCCTCCCTCATGCATGAGGAAAAGAACGCCGCGAGCGTAAGCGCGGCAAAAAAGAGGCACGCGGCGCGCATTTTTTGCATCACTTTGCCTCCGCGCGGCAGATTATCTTTGTCTTTGACGGGTCGATCCTGTCGCGCTCGATTATCAGCTCGTCTATGCTCTCGCAGCGGATGATGCCGGAGCTCGGATTTATCACGCTGTCGATTTTACCCGTTATGTCGGCGTCGACGGAGGAATATTCAAACGCGAGCGTCGTATTCAGCAGCTTGCAGTTCTTCATCACGAGGTTGTCGATGTAGCACATCCCCTGAAGGCTCTCGACCGTGCAGTCTATGAGCGTGAGATTTTTGGCGTTCCAGCCGAGGTATTCGCCGGAGATGAAGCAGTTTCTGACCGTGACGTCCTCGCTGTTCCAAAACGCGTCCTTCGAGAGCAGATGAGAATTTTCGACGACCGCGCGGCGCACGCCGTCAAAGGAATAGTTTCCGTAAAGCGTCAGCCCCGTGACGTTCATGTCCGAGCAGTTCATGGCGAAGTAGTCCCCGTTCGCGACGACCTGTTCAAGCGTGACGCCGTCGCAGCTCCAAAGCGTTTCCGCGGCGTTCGGGAACGAAACGCGCCGCAGCACAAGGTCGCGGCAGCGCCTGAAATTCTTCGGCGCCTCGATCGCGCAGTCCTCGACGGTCACACGCTCCGTATACCATACTCCTGCGCGCGCCATCGTGAACCATGTGCAGTTCTTTGCCGTTATGTCCTTCGTGTACCAGAGCGGGTATTTCCACCTGAACATGCTGCCGTAAAGCTCGATGTCACGGCTCTCCTTCAGCGGAGACTCGCCCTCGTCAAATATCGTGTCGTATATGCGAAGCGAGCGCGAGCCGAAGAGCGGCCGCTCGCCTTTATAATATCCGCCGCGTATCTCTTTCTTTTCCATACTGCTGTGTTTGAAACGTCCTTCCAGAATTATCTGCGCCTAATGTGGGGTGCCGATATATTATATCTCATATTCACCGCAAAGGCAAATGTTATTTATGCAAAGTATCAGGAGAGCTTCGCATCCATCCACTCGTATCTCATTTCGAGAAATTCCATGATGTAGTCGACGTGGCGGCGCCAAGTCCGAAAGCCGAGCCTCGTTGCGCGTCCGAGCCCGATGTGAGAGGTGAGACCGCGCTTCCACACCTTGAAATTGTAGACGGTCGACGCCTCGATCTCCGAGGCGTGGCTCTCGACGGAGTTTTTCGCCGTCTCCATCAGCGTGTCCTTCATCTCCTGCCACCGTTCGCGGACGCGGTCCATGAACGCTTTGTTCTTCGTCAGAAATTTCATCCAGTTGTCGTACAGATACTCGTATGTGAAATCGACGGAAGCCCATCCGTCATATCCTTTTATGTCGCCGGTATTGTTGCCGAACGCGGTGTCGAAATCCCATATGGGACCTGCGGTCAGCTTGCCGCCGACGGGCTTATACATATAGAGGCTTCTGTAAAACGAGCCCTCGGTGTTGTTCGTCAGCTCGTTCACTATGAACCAGTCGACCCAAGAGTCGACGTCTATGTATTCCTCATATCCCGAGCCGCGGACGATGGCTTTTTCCGCCGCCCTCACATAGGAGCTTATGTATTTGTACTCCGCGCTGCCCTTCTTCGTTATCTCGGGCTCTTTTATGTACTGATACCAGCAGTAGCTCGTGTGGAAGTAGTCGACGCCGCGGACGTTCGCGCTGTTTCTGTCCCAGCCGATCTCGATGAGAAAGCCGAGATCCTTTATGTTTCCATTTTCGTCCGTCACGCGCTCGCCGAGAGAGACTTTGTCGTCGTCCTCCTCTATTTTCTCCGACAGCGCGTAGACGCCGGAATATGTGCCGTTTATGAATACGTCCACCGACTGATATTTCGGCGTGTAAGGCATGCCGGTCATGACGGACGCCATATCGGAGGCGACTATGTTTCTCAAAAGCGAGGGGTCTATGTAATTTCCTATGAGGCAAAAGTCGCGGTCGGAATTAAGACCGCAGAGCCGCGCTTTTTTATCGAGCTTCAGGCGGTAGGAGTGCTTGGGGAACATCCACCATGACGAGGAGCCGCGCCCCTTTACCGACAGCGTGTATTCCTCCCCGTCGACGTACATGACCGCCGTCTCATATTCGAGGTCGGAGTCTATGCCGGAGCCGTCGCTCGTGTAAATCGACATTATGGGGATGCCGAGCCGCGCGCGCTCAACCGAGAGCCTGTAAACTCTGCCGCGTCCTGCGCCGTCAGTGACTGTCACGAGCGCGGGCGAGGAGAGGTCGAGCTTTTCGGGCAGCTCGCATTTGCCGCCTTCGTCTGTTTTGACGGAGACGTGGAGGGACTTTATATCGGCGTCGGAGACGTCGTGGGGGACAAAAAGCGTTATAAGGTTGCCGGACACGACGGACGACGCGCCGTCCCACGCGTCGGTCTTTTTGCCGTTGTGATAAAGCTCCGCCGAGACGGCGCGGGCGTTTCCTTCGCCGCCGAGCGTGTCGCCGTCCGCGGCGCCCGCCGTAGGCGTCCCGTTATAGGAGGCGACGTTCTGCGTTTCCGCCACCTCGCGGATAAAGGGAATGTCGCCGCCCTCAAGGCAAAGGCTGCTGTCCGGCGCGTCTATCTCATATCTCGAGAGCGGCGCGTCCGCGAATATCGAAATCGTGTGCTCGCCCTCGGCATCGATGACGATCTTCACGCTTTCGTCGGCGAAAATGAGCTCGCCCTCGACGTCTAGCGTTATCCCGCTGTCGATGTAGAGCGTACGGTCGAGCGTCACCGTCGAGCCGCGCTCTATTATAACGATCGGGTCCTCGCCGTTCGCGGCGAAAAATTCGCCAAACGCGCCGCTGTCGGCGAGAAGATATAGGGTCTCGGCGTCGCTTATGCGGAAGAGCGCGCCGCCGTTGGGAATGCTGAGAGGCTCTTTTTCGGGATCGTCCGTCGAAAGCTCGCCGACGGTGTCTGCCGCGGGAGAGGGCGGCGGCGACGCGTTTTTGCCGGGAAGGAACAGGACAAAGAGAAGGATTGCAGACAAAAACGAAAGAATTATGAGCAAAAGCGGAACAAAACGGGGAATGCCGCGTGCAGTCCCCCTCTTTTGTTCCGATCTGCTTTCGTTATTCTCCGTCAGTCTTTTCATGTCCCAAAAAAACAGTTGCGATAAAACGCTTCGTGTGGTATACTTTATTTTGTATGCGGCGCGTTATTCTTCGGATGCGCGGCGTCCGCCGGAGCCGAAATAGAGCTCGCGGAACGAGAGCGCGGACATGCCCTCGTGGTATTTGAAGAATTTCTGAAAGCTCTTGGAGTCGTCAAATCCGCACTGCTCGGCGACGTCCTTTATCTTCATGTTCGTGGAGAGCAGAAGCTCGCGTATCTTCTTGAGCCTCGCCGCGTCTATGTAAGACTTTATACCGCCCTTGTAATGGATCTTGAACATCCGCGTGATGTAGTCCTCGTTGTAGTTGAAGTGCTCGGCGACGTCGGACACGCGTATCTGCCGCGTGCAGTTCTCGTTTATCCATTCGCATATGGCGAACAGCTTTGCATACGGCGCGTCCTCGCTTATCGCGCCGGCGCGCACGATCTCGAAGAGGACGAGCTCGAGGGCGCAGGTGCATGCGTCGTCGTCGTACTCGGGCGTTCTCGAGTACATGATGAGGTCGTCGAAAAGGCGCGTTGTACGGTCGGGATTCGGAGTGCTCCGCATCGGGAGCGTGCCGAGCTCGCCTTTAAAGTGCGCCCAATAAAATTCCGTCGGGGATGCTCCCTCGCGGTATCCGTATCTTCTCGTGCCGGCAGGCAGGATGCAGGACTCGCCCTCTCTTATTATAAAGCGCTCGAAGCCCAGACCCATATATATCGAGCCGGAGGTGCAGAAAATGAGTTCGTGCGTTTCCGTACTGCTTGACGGATGCGACCATCCGGCGGGAGCCGATGTTTTGCCCGCAACGGCGTAATGTACGCTGAAATTCATGCCTCTCCTCCGAAAAAAGTAGGTTTTTCGTACCTTACTTTTTATTCTATCAAAAAAAGTCGACAAATGCAAGTCAAATTTGTTTTTTCGGAGCTTAAAAGACGTGCGCGCCGCCGTTTTTCACGGTTTTTTGTACGTCGTGCTTTGCGGCGCGGCTTTTTTCGGAGTTAATTTACAGTTCCGTCACACGTCCGTCACAGAAAAGCGGTAAATTATAACTGCCATAGTATAAAAAATAATGTTGGGAGGAAACGTTTCTTGATAGAAGTACGCCACCTTACGAAGAAATACGGGAACAATGTCGCCGTCGACGACATAAGTTTCAAGGTCGAGCCGGGAATGATATACGGCTTTCTCGGGCCGAACGGAGCCGGGAAGTCGACGACGATGAACATAATAACGGGATGCCTTGCACCGACCGAGGGCGAGGTCATGATAGGGGAGTACAGCATACTGGAGGAGCCCGTAGAGGCAAAGCGCTCGATAGGGTATCTGCCGGAGACGCCCCCGCTTTATACGGACATGACGCCGCTCGAATACCTTCGCTTCGTCGCCGAGGCAAAGGGCGTCCGCCGCGATCACATCGCGGAGGAGGTCGAGGACGTGATGGAGAGCACGGGGATAACGGATATGTCGAACCGGCTCATAAAAAATCTTTCAAAGGGATATCGCCAGCGCGTCGGAATAGCGCAGGCGATGCTCGGCGACCCCGAGATAATAATCCTTGACGAGCCGACCGAGGGTCTTGACCCGCAGCAGCGCGCGGAGATACGCGAGCTCATACACGAGCTCGGTTCCGACCGCACCGTCATCCTGAGCAGCCACGTCCTTTCCGAGGTGCAGGAGATATGCGACAGGCTCATAGTCATATCGCACGGAAGGCTCGTTGCAAACGACACGATGGAAAACCTCAGCCGCTCGCTTCAGGCGGACACGACGATGACGCTCACCGTCAAGGCGACGAGGGAAGAGGTCGAGGGCGTGCTTTCGTCGCTCGAGGGGATAAAGTCGTATAGGATCGAGACATCTTCGGGCACGGAGACGTCGGCGAAGGTGACGTATTCCGGAGACCTCGACCTGCGCGAGGCCGTATCGTTCGCGTTCTCGGATATAAGGCGCGCGGTTATTTCGATGGGCATCGAGGAGGAGAACCTCGAGGAGATATTCCTCAAGCTCACGGAAGGAGACGCTGCGGATGCCGCGCACGCGGATGCCGCACACGCGGATGACGATGGCGACGGCGATGACAATGACGACGACAGTGACAGTGACAATGACAATGACGATAATGATAATGATAACGACAATGACGACGACGGCGACGATTATAAGCCGCTGTTCGGGGGGAGGTGATAGCTGTGGGCGCGATATATAAAAGAGAGCTGAAGTCGTATCTTTGCAGCATGACGGGCTGCGTCATGATGGCAGTCATCCTTGCGCTCGTCGGCTTCTTCACCACCTATGCCAACATCGGCATGGGAGAGGCGAGATTTGAGATATCGCTCATACTCGCCGTAAATTTCTACATCTTCGTCATAACCGTGCCGTTCATCACTATGCGCTCGATAGCGGAGGAGCGCCATTCAAAGACGGAGCAGCTGCTTCTGTCGCTCCCGATATCGACGACGAAGATAGTGCTCGCGAAATACCTCGCAATGATGACGATAGTGGGTATACCGCTGCTTATAACGGCGGTGTATCCGATACTTCTTACGCTCTTTTCCTCGGTCGAAGGCGCGATGAACCTCGCGACGGCGTATAACGCGTGGTTCATGCTCGTGCTCATGCTCGCGGCGATGGTGGCGATGGGAATGTTCGCCTCGAGCCTCGTTGAGAGCCAGGTCATAGCGGCCGTCATTTCGGTCGGCGCGTTTCTGCTCTTGTACTTCATGAGCTACGTCAAGCTGGAGTTCCCGACGGGAGCGCTTGCGTCTCTTATCGCCGTTATCGTGCTTGCCGCAGCTCTCGGCGCGATAGTTATCGCGCTCACGAAAAACAGCACGGTGGGCTGCATCGTGACGGGCGTCATCTCTGTCGCCTCGCTCGCGGTGTATCTCATAAAATCGTCGCTCTTCGCCGGTCTTTTCCCGAAGCTCATCTCGGGGCTCGCGTTCTTTGACGCGTACACGAACGGAGGCGCGTTCATGGGCGCGTTCGATATAGGCGAGGTCGTTTACTACATTTCTTTCGCGGTCGTGTTCATCGTCCTTACGGTGCAGTCCGTCGAGAGACGCAGGTACAGCTGAGGGGCGGTGACGATATGAACGAAATGAACACTTTAAATAACGGAATGCCCGAAAAGGCTGACATCAACAGCGGAAAGAAAAGACGCTTGCGTATGGGGAGCTTCAGCCTCATCATAATGCTCGCGGTCATTGTTGCCGCCGTCGTCGTAAATCTCATCGTCGGCACGATACCGTCCGAGTACAGGACGTTCGACCTCACGGGAAAGGGAAAGTACGAAATATCCGACGAGACGGTCAAATTTCTCGACGCCCTCGAAGAGGACGTGACTATATACTTCGTCACGACATCCGACACGAGGGACAAGACAGTCTCCATATTCCTCGAAAGATACAGCGCGCTCTCCTCTCACATAAAAGTTGAGGAGCTCGACCCGGACGAGGACCCCGCGTTTGTCGACGAGCACAACGTGCAGTCTATAAACAGCCTTGTCGTCGTGGGCGAGAAGCGCTCGGACACGATAGACAACTCCGACATATACGAGTATTCGGATGATGTACTGAACGAATATTACAATAACTACTACTATTTTCTCATGAACGGCGTCTCGCTTGAGGACGCGTATTCGCCCGACATCTTCGACGCCGACAACGAGATAACGTCCGCTATCGACTATGTCACAACAGACGTCATCCCCGTGGCGTACACGCTGACGGGGCACGGGGAGATAGCGCTCGGAGAGCTGTTCGACAATTTCTTTGACAGCGTCAATATCATGAAAAGGGAGCTCAGCCTTCTGACTGCGGGCGAGATACCGGGGGACGCGAACGTTATAATCATCAACAATCCGTCGAGCGACATGACTGACGCGGAGCTCGAAACGCTCACCTCCTATATCGACGGCGGCGGAAGCGTCGTTCTCGTAACGGACATAACGTCCTACAGCTCGGAGAAGCTGCCTAACCTGACGAAGCTCGCCGCGCACTGCGGCATGGCTCCCGTCGAGGGCGTTGTGCTCGAGGGCGACGAAAACAGATACGCGAACGGGGACAAGCGTCTGCTCGTTGAGCCGATGCTCGAGTCCAAGGTCACAGAGGAAATAGAAAATCCGACGGGATATGTCGTCGCGATAAGCGGCTCCCACGCGATAAAGGAAGCCGAGGGGTACGAGGGCACGATGACGGTCAGCCCCATCATAGAGACTTCAAGCTCAGCATATGTCATAGGACCGAAAGAGGCCGTGCGCGACAAAAATGACGACGACGTCACCGGCACGCTGATGCTCGGCGCGATATCGGAAGATGCAAATACGGGCGCCGCGTTCGTATGGTACGGTTCTTCGTATATCAATTCCGGGGAGTCGTCGATGCTCGTCGGCTACAACGATCTGACGCTCTACGGATACTCGATCACGGCGGTTTGCGACAGACCCGCAACGCTCGTGATAGACTCCGTCAACGTCGGTCAGCCTGCGGCGCTTTTGATGACAGAGGGCGCGGGGACGGCGCTGAAGATAATAATACAGTATGTGATACCGATAGCGGTGCTCGCGGTCGGATTTGCGGTCTGGCTGAGACGCCGTCTCAGATAAAAAAAGAGGGAAGGGACGTTTTTCCATGAACTCCAAAAAGCGCAGGGAAAGAAAGCAGCTTATAACGCTCGGCATCGTCGCCGCAGTCATACTGCTGCTCGTCGTCGTGTACTTCGTCATAATAGACGTCACCTCCGGCGACGGTGACGAAACGGAGCCGCCTCTCTCAGACTTAGGCGACATCGGCGCGTTTCAGATAATAGACGAGGACTTCACAAAGATAACGTCGATAAAGTACACGCACAACGGCGAGACTGTGAGCCTCGCCATCAAGGACGGGAGCTGGACCGTCGACGGCGACCCCGATTTTCCTCTCGACAGCGAAAAGGTCATAGAGATGTCGGAGGCGCTCTCCGATTACGGCGGGAGAGGGCGGTATATATACGACGAGAGCCGCGCCTCAAGCTACGGTACGGACGACCCGCTCTACGACATAACTACCGTTTACTGCGACGACAATACAGGCGTGACGACGCATACGCGCCATTTCCTGATAGGGAACAAGAACTCGGCAACGGGCAATTACTATTTCTACGAGCCGGGCAGCGAATATATTTATTCGGTGACGGATGCGATCTTTCAGTATATAGATTACACGCTTGGAGACCTGCTTGCGCCCGTCGAGGTGCCGACGCCGGAGCTTGAGGACGTTTTAAGCCTCAAGGTGACGCGCGGGAGCGACGCGCTGTTCTCCTACGACGCCTCCGCCGACACGGATGTCGACCTTGACGCCGACGACTCGCCCGTGAAGCGCATCATGAACGCGATACCGAAAAAGGCGTATCTGAGCTATGAAGAGCTCATCGCATACGGCGTTGACGCGGACGGCGAGAAAAGGCCCGAGGACTACGGTCTCGGCGAGGACGCCGTGAGGGTCGAGCTCAAATATACCGAGTACACGTCGGTGTCTTCATCCGACGGGGGCTCCTCCGGGCAGATCTCGAGGGAGCGGGAGTTCGTCATCCTCTTCGGGGACACGTTCACGGAAGGCGAAGGCGACGACGCGGTTTCATACGTTTATGTGACCGTCGAGGGCTCCGGTGTCGTATACAGGGCGACGGCTGACGATATCAACGAGATAAACGACGCCGTTGGCGGAGAATGAGCCCCGACGGGAGAATTACATTTCAGGAGGTAACCGGAGTATGGACAAAAGACTGCGGATAGCGCTGCTTGCGGTGTTTTCGCTCATTTTTGTCGTCAGCGCCGTGATGCTGATACACGAAGGCATCGAATACAAGAAAAACGAGGAAGTCTATAATCAGGCACAGGAGGTCGCAGGGCTCCCGAATATGGACGATATCGGAGCAACCCTCAAACCGATCGGCACGGGGGAAATGCCCTCGGCGACGGATGAGCCGCTTTCGCCGGACGATACGGGAGAAGATAATTCGTCCGCGAACGGCACGGGAGAAGAATCCGTGACGCCTTCGGTAACGCTGCCGGAATATGACGGTCCCGACCCTTATATGGAGGTTCTGTCTGGACTTGATCTGGCGGCGCTGAAGAAGCAGAACAGCGACGTCATCGGCTGGATATATATAACGGACACGAAGGTAAACTATCCCATCGTGTATTACACGGACAACGATTACTATCTTTACAGGAATTATCTTAAGCAGGACAACAAGGGCGGCTCCATATTCATGGAGTACAACTGCAGCCCCGCGTTCAGCGATTTTAACACGGTCATATACGGTCACAGGATGAAGAACCGCTCTATGTTCGGAAGCCTCGTATACTACAAGGGCATACAGTACTGGAGCGAGCATCCGAACGTCTACATCGTGACCGAGAGCGGCGTCCGCAAATACGTCATTTTCGCGGCGTATGAGGTGCCGACAGACGGCACGACTTACAAGCTCGCGTTTGCGGACGACAACGAGAAGCAGACGTTCATCAACTACGCGTCGAAGAGGTCGGTCATAAAGACGGGTCTCAAGCCGACGGTGGAGGACGATATAATCACGCTGTCGACGTGCTCCGCGAGCGGATACGAAACGCGCTGGGTAGTCCAGGCATACGAAGTCGACAGTATGCCGAAGCAGTAAAAAACGACGCGGCGCCGCCGGCAAACTCCGGCGGCGCTTTGTGTTTTGAATAGATCGGAGGTTAAAGATGAGCTATATAGAGGTTTCATATCCGTCTGACAAGGCGGGATTTTACGCGCTTCTGCGGGAGCAGATAAAATTATACACGGACGGTGAGGACAGCATGACCGCCGTGCTTGCGAACGCGTCCGCGGTCATAAAGGCGGCGTTTACATATGCGAACTGGGTCGGATTTTATCTCGTCTCAGGCGAGGAGCTTGTGCTCGGTCCGTTTCAGGGCAGACCGGCAGTCACAAGAATAGGGTACGGACGCGGCGTATGCGGCACGGCGTGGAAGCTCGGCGAGGCGCAGGTCGTAGAGGACGTAGACTGCTTTGAAGGGCACATCGCCTGCGACTGCAATACGCACTCCGAGATCGTCATACCGATGAGGGACGAATGCGGGCGGATATGGGGCGTGCTCGACATGGACAGCACCGAGACGGCGTATTTTTCCGCCGAGGACAGGGACGGACTTTCGTCCTGCATGTCGCTTATTGAGGAGAGATCCTTCAAAAAAAACGTCGAAAAATAATGCGGCGATACTTTACAAACGGACGGCGTTGTGGTATTATATTCCCGATGAGCTTTTAAGTTGGTACCGCGATACCGTCAAGATCGTCGTTTTGCTCCGAACGGGGCATAAAAACGAATATCAGATCCTGCCGGGACGGCACGGGGCGCCTTTTTTGAGCGTCGTCCGTGCGCGCGGCGGGATATTTTTTTGGTGAAGATATGAGGCTTAAGGCAGAGCTTATGGACGAGCCCGCTATGCGGCGCTCGCTTGTGAGGATAACGCACGAGATAATAGAGCGCAACCGCGGCGTCGGGGATATCGTCCTTTTCGGGATAAAGCGGCGCGGCGCGCCGCTTGCCGCGATGATAGCGGACAACATAAGGCGCTTTGAGGGCGTCGACGTTCCCGTCGGGGAGATAGACGTCACCCCCTACCGCGACGACATCGTGTCCGAGGTGACAGGCGGAGGCGGTGAGCTTCCGTGCGGCGTCGACGGGAAAAAGGTCGTCCTCGTAGACGACGTGATATACACGGGCAGGACCGTGCGCGCCGCGATAGAGTGCATATTCGCGCACGGCAGACCGGCGTCGATACAGCTTGCGGTCCTTATCGACCGCGGGCACAGGGAACTGCCGCTGCGACCCGATTTCGTCGGGAAAAACGTCCCGACCTCGCGCGGCGAGCGAGTTTCGGTCCGCGTCCCCGAGACTGACGGCGAGATGTCCGTTCAGCTCTACGATATCGAGGGTTAAAAGGGGTAAAAAGCGTTAATAACCCGATGCCGTCGGGTTATCATATATAAAAAACGAAAGGAAGTCCATTCATGAAACTTGTTTACGGCGTAAATGATAAGCCGAAATTCCCACAGCTTATCGCGTTCTCGTTCCAGCAGCTGCTGGCGATAATGGCGGCGACCATCGCGGTGCCGCGCATCGTGGGGAACGGGATGTCCGCCTCCGCCGCGCTCTTCGGCGCAGGCGTCGGCACAATTGTGTATCTGCTCTTCACAAAATTCAAGAGCCCCGTCTTCCTCGGCTCGTCGTTCGCGTTCATCAACTCGATGCTCGTCGCGTTCGCGGGCGGCATCTCGATGTCGCTCGGCTATTTCGGTCTCATCATCGGCGCCGCGTTCGCGGGGCTCGTGTATGTCGTCCTCGCGATAATAGTCAAATTCGTCGGCGTCAAGTGGATTAACAAGCTGATGCCCGCGTCCGTGATCGGACCGACAGTCGCGATCATAGGGCTCTCCCTCTCCGCAAACGCGGTCGGCGATCTCCAGTCGGGCGCCGTCATGAACGCGGAGGGCGCGCCGACAGCGTCCGTTTACCTCTGCATCCTCTGCGGTCTCATCACGCTCGGCGTGACGATGGTGTGCTCCGTCTACGGCAAGAAGATGCTGAAGATGATCCCGTTCATAATCGGCATCGTCGCGGGCTACGCCGTCGCCGCCTGCTTTACCGTCATAGGGAACCTCACCTCGAACGAGGCGCTCATGATAATAGACTTCTCCAAATTCAGCTCCATGCAGTGGTACCCGGACTTCACGTTCGTGACCGCCTTCTTCGGAGAGGGCTTCACATACGGCGACGTCGGCAGCATGGGTTCGTACATAGCGACGATAGCGGTCGCGTATGTCCCCGTAGCGTTCGTCGTCTTTGCGGAGCATATAGCCGACCACAAGAACCTCTCCTCCATCATAGAGCATGACCTGCTCGAGGACCCGGGTCTTCACAGAACGCTGCTCGGCGACGGCGTCGGCTCCTTCGCGGGCGCTCTGTTCGGCGGCTGCCCGAACACTACATACGGCGAGTCAGTAGGATGCGTCGCGATATCGGGCAACGCGTCCGTCGTGACGATACTCGGCACGGCTGTGATGGCGATCGTGGTCTCCTTCATCGCTCCGTTCTCCACGTTCTTAGCGACGATACCTGCCTGCGTCATGGGCGGCGTCTGCATCTCCCTCTACGGCTTCATCGCCGTTTCGGGTCTCAAGATGGTGCAGAAGGTGGACCTTGAGGACAACAGGAACCTCTTCACGGTCTCCGTCATCCTCATCTCCGGCATCGGCGGTCTCGTCGTGACTGTCGGCTCCGTCAAGATAACGAGCGTCGCGTGCGCCCTTATTCTCGGCATCCTCACGAACGTGCTGCTCGGCGGAAACAAGGAAAAGAAAGAAAATAAATAAGGAATAATTCCTACATAAGCGAAAAGCGCGCGGCGGAGATGTTCGCCGTGCGCTTTTCGTTTGTGTCGGATAGATGTGTGGTAACAAGGGAGACCGTTTGCGAAAAAAGAAAAAAGTGTGCAGCCGAAGCTGCACACCGAAAAACGCACAGCTCCGCTTTGTTGCCACACAAAGTGAATCTCTCGCACTTTTACTCAACCAAATGCTGCGGTGCTTAAGACAGAACAGATGCGTTTTTGCCGTAAAATGGCAAAAACACCCCATCATATCATTTTGGTTGATAAAAATATTCACTTTGTGTGGCGATTGAAGTATACCATAAAGGCGGCCGGATGTCAAGTCCGCACTTGTATTTTTTCCCGCGCACGGGGACTTGACATTTGCCCCGCCGCGAGGTATAATAACATTCGACCTGACATAAGGGGGCATTATGCCGCCCGAGGGAAAGGCAGACGCAACAGTAAACGCTCCGCCCCGCCGAAATCAGGCGGGGCGGATTTTATTTTCGGAGGAGAAAATGGAGACAAGAGTCGCTATAATCGGCATCATCGTTGAGGACAAGAGCTCGGTCGAAGAGCTGAACAGGCTGCTTTCCGAGTACGGAGATTTCATCATAGGCAGAATGGGTCTGCCGTATCGCGAGCGCGGGATAAACATCATCAGCATAGCGGTAGACGCGCCGCAGGACGTTATCGCCGCGCTGTCGGGAAAGATAGGAAATTTGCCCGGCGTCAGCGCGAAGACCGCGTACTCAAACGTAGTGTCTCATGAATGAGGACGCCCTCGCGCGGAAGCTGGCGGCGGAGCACTCGCTGACGTTGGAAGAATACGAGGCGCTCATATCGGGCAGAAACAAAGACACGGCGCTGTATCTCGCGGACGAGGCCGTAAAGGTACGGGAGCGCATATACGGCAAAGATGTGTTTGTGCGCGGGCTTATAGAGATATCGAGCTATTGCAAAAACGACTGCCTCTACTGCGGCATCAGGCGCGGAAACAAAAACGCGGAGCGGTACCGGCTGACGGAGGATGAGATATTGACGTGCGCCGACGAGGGGTACGACCTCGGGTTCCGCACATTCGTGCTCCAGGGCGGCGAGGACGCGTATTTTACCGACGAAAGAGTGTGCGCCGTAGTTTCCGAGATAAAGCGCCGCCACCCCGACTGCGCCGTCACGCTTTCGCTCGGCGAGCGGACGCGGGAAAGCTATAAAAGGCTGCGGGACGCGGGTGCCGACAGGTATCTTCTGCGCCACGAGACGGCGGACAGGGAGCACTACGCGCGCCTTCATCCGCCGGAAATGTCATACGACAACAGAATGGAGTGCCTTTACACGTTAAGGGAGCTCGGGTATCAGGTCGGCTGCGGATTTATGGTCGGCAGCCCGTACCAGACCGCGCGCTGCCTTGCGGAGGACCTTGCGTTCATAGAGCGCTTCCGCCCCGAGATGTGCGGCATCGGTCCGTTCATACCGCACCACGGCACGCCATTCGGGGGTGAGGCGGCGGGCACGCTTGAGATGACGTGCTTTCTGCTTTCCGTCATAAGGCTGATCCACCCGCCAGTGCTGCTGCCGGCGACGACGGCGCTCGGGACTATCGACCCGCGCGGGCGCGAGCGGGGAATCTTGTCGGGCGCAAACGTCGTTATGCCTAACCTCTCGCCCGTGTCGGTGAGAAAAAAATACGAGCTGTACGACAACAAGATATGCACCGGCGAGGAGTCCGCGCAGTGCCGCGGCTGCCTTGAGGCGCGGATGGAATCGATAGGATATAAAATAGTCACCTCCCGCGGCGACGCGGCAGGATTTGAACAAAAATAAAAAAGGAGAAAAAAGACATGGCAATATACGATCCGAAATCGCTCCACGCAGAGGAATTCATAAACGACGGCGAGATAAGGGAAACGCTCGAATACGCCGAGGCGAACAAGGAAAACGTCGAGCTGATAGACAAGATCCTCGACAAAGCGCGCCCGAAAAAATCAGGGAACGGGCTCGTTTCCGAGGGGCTGACGCACAGGGAAGCGGCGGTGCTGCTCGCCTGCGAGATACCGGAGAAGGTCGAGGAGATATACAAGATCGCGGAGGAAATAAAGCTCGCGTATTACGGCAACAGAATCGTCATGTTCGCGCCGCTCTATCTCTCGAACTACTGCGTCAACGGCTGCGTATACTGCCCGTACCACAAGAAAAACAGCCACATCCCGCGCCGCAAGCTGACGCAGGACGAGGTGAGAGACGAGGTCATCGCGCTTCAGGACATGGGGCACAAGCGCCTTGCGATCGAGGCGGGCGAGGACCCCGTCAACAATCCGATCGAGTACATTCTCGAGTGCATAAAGACGATATATTCCATCAAGCATAAAAACGGCGCGATACGCCGCGTCAACGTCAATATCGCGGCGACGACGGTGGAGAATTACAGAAAGCTGAAGGAGGCGGGCATCGGCACCTACATCCTCTTCCAGGAGACTTACCACAAGGAGAGCTATTTAAAGCTGCACCCGACGGGGCCGAAGCACGATTACGACTACCACACCGAGGCGATGGACCGCGCGATGGAGGGCGGCATCGACGACGTCGGGCTCGGCGTCCTCTTCGGGCTCGAGCTCTACAAATATGAGTTCGTAGGCCTCATCATGCACGCGGAGCATCTCGAGGCCGTCCACGGCGTCGGCCCGCACACGATAAGCGTCCCGCGCATCAAGCACGCCGACGACATCGACCCGAACGCGTTTGACAATGCGATATCGGACGAAATTTTCGCGAAGATAACGGCATGCATCCGCCTCGCCGTGCCGTACACGGGCATGATAATCTCGACGCGTGAGACGGAGGCGGTTCGCACGAAGCTCCTGCGCCTCGGCATCTCGCAGGTGAGCGGCGGCTCGCGCACGTCCGTCGGCGGCTACGCCGAGGAGGAGCGCCCGCACGACACGGAGCAGTTCGACGTTTCCGACCAGAGAACGCTCGACGAGGTCGTCCGCTGGCTCATGGAGAACGGGCACATTCCGTCCTTCTGCACCGCCTGCTACCGCGAGGGGCGCACGGGAGACCGCTTTATGGCGCTCTGCAAAACGGGGCAGATACTCAACTGCTGCCATCCGAACGCGCTTCTGACGCTGACGGAATATCTCGTCGATTACGCCTCTCCCGAAACGAAGAAGGTGGGCTTTGATCTCGTCGAGCGCGAGCTTGAGCGCGTCCCGAACGAGAAGGCGCGCGCGCTCGCGAAGAAGTACGTCGAAGAGATAAAGAACGACGGCAAGCGCGATTTCAGATTCTGACGCGCGGAAAAAGGAGCATTTTGTCATGGGACTTTCCGAAACGGTCGCCGCGGAGCGGCCGCATATAGCGTTTTTCGGCGTGCGTAACGCCGGCAAATCGAGCGTTGTGAACGCGGTCACGGGTCAGGAGCTCGCCGTCGTCTCCGACGTCGGCGGCACGACGACGGACCCGGTGAAAAAGACGATGGAGCTTCTGCCGCTCGGACCCGTTGTGATAGTGGACACTCCCGGCATCGACGACGGCGGGAAGCTCGGGGACCTGCGCGTCAAAAAGGCAAAACAGGCGCTCGGGTACACTGATATCGCTGTGCTCGTCGTCGACGCCTCACGCGGCATGACGGAATTTGACAGGGATTTGACGGAGACGTTCACGGCTCGCGGCATCCCCTATGTCATCGCGTACAACAAGGCGGACCTGCTTGAAAGCGTGCCCTCACCGTCCGACAAGGCGATATACATAAGCGCGAAGGACGGCAGAGGCATATACGAGCTCAAGGAGATGATAGCGCGGCTTACGGGCGAGGCGAAGTCGGAAAAGCGGCTTGTCGCCGACCTGCTTTCGCCCGGCGACACGGTCGTGCTCGTCGTGCCTATCGACAAGGCGGCGCCGAAAGGGAGGCTGATCCTGCCGCAACAGCAGGTGATAAGGGACGTGCTCGAGGCGGGCTGCGCCGCCGTCGTATGCCGGGACACGGAGCTCGCGGAGACGCTCACGGCGCTTTCTAAAAAGCCGCGCCTCGTAATAACGGACTCGCAGGCGTTCGGCAGCGTGTCGAAGATCGTGCCGAGCGATATCGAGCTTACGTCGTTTTCGATTTTGTTCGCCCGCTACAAGGGCGAGCTTGAAACGCTGCTCGGCGGCGTCGCAAAGCTTTCCGAGCTTCGCGACGGAGACACGGTGCTTATTTCCGAGGGGTGCACGCATCACAGGCAGTGCGACGACATCGGCACGGTAAAGCTGCCGCGCTGGGTCGAGGGGTACACGGGGAAAAAGCTCAAGTTCGAGTTTTCGTCCGGCGGCGGGTTCCCGGAGAGGGAGGAGCTCGGGCGGTACGCGCTTATAATCCACTGCGGCGCGTGTATGCTCAACGAGCGGGAGATGCATTCCCGCATAGAGCTTGCGCGCGAGGCGGGCGTGCCGATAACGAATTACGGCATGACGATAGCGGAGGTGCACAGCGTGCTCCGCCGCAGCCTCGAACCTTTCCCCGCGCTCGCGGAATCGGTGAAATAATAAAAACTCGCGAGAGGATGCGCTTTCCTCTCGCGAGTTTTTTATGTGTCGGTTATTTCCCCTCGCGCAGGCGGCGGGCTGCCTCCGCGCGCTCTCGGCAGATGTCCGCCCAATGGGGGACCGTTTCAAGTCTTTCGGAGAAGTCCTTCATTGCCTCCGGAATATCTATCTTCTGCGGGCATATGGCGGAGCATCTGCCGCAGCCGATGCAGGCGTCGGGGCGGCTGTTTTCGTCGAGGCTGTCTATTATCATGCCGACGTTCGAGCTCGGGGCGACCCGCATTTCGTTGTAGAGAGAGAGCAACTTCGGTATATCGAGCTTCCTCGGGCATCCGGCGCAGCAGTAGCGGCAAGCGGTGCAGGGGACGGAGTTCTTCATCGTTTCGGCAATTTCGAGCAGGGTTTCCGTCTCGGCGTCGCTTGCGGGCAGTCCTTCTTCAAACGTCTTTATGTTGTCCTCCATCTGCACCATATCCGACATGCCGGAGAGGATGACGTTTACGTTTTTCAGCCGCATGAGGAAGCGGAAAGCGAACGACGCGTCGGATACGCCGCTTCGGTGCGCGGCGAGCGCCGCGTGCGCCTCGTCGCCGAGGTTTGCGAGCTTGCCGCCGCGGACCGGCTCCATCACAAAAACTGGTATGCCGCGCGAGGTCAGAAGCTCGTATTTTTCCTTCGCGTGCTGGAGCGTCCAGTCAAGGTAGTTGAGCTGGATTTGGCAGAACTCCATCTCGTCCCCGTAAAGGTCGAGAAATTCCGTCACAGTGTCGAGAAGCCCGTGCGTCGAAAAGCCGAGGTGACGTATTCTCCCACGCCGCTTCTGCTCGATAAAGTAGTCCATTATGCCCCAGCGCGGGTCTTTGTATGTACGGATCGAGTTTTCGTAGACGTTGTGGAGCAGGTAGAAATCAAAGTAGTCGACGCGGCATTTTTCAAGCTGCTCCTCAAATACGGCGCGCGGGTCGTAGCTTTCGGCTATCTGATGCCCCGGGTACTTAGTCGCGAGATAAAACGAGTTTCGCGGCAGCTCGGAGAGGATCTTGCCGACAACGAGCTCGGATTTTGAATTGTGGTAGGGGTACGCGGTGTCGTAGTAATTGACGCCGTGCGCCGACGCATACTCCACCATGCGGCGAACCTCCGCCTCGTCTATCTCGCCGTCAACGGTCGGCAGTCTCATTGTGCCGAAGCCGAGCAGCGACAGCTTCTCGCCCATAAAATCGCGGTATATCATCTTATTTCCTCAGCTTTTGTGTCGTTTCCCGTATCTGATTATATCAAACCCCACGCACATTTGCAATATCGCCGCGGGAAAAACACATCTGTCCGAGCGCAGCCTTTGCCGTGAGCGGAAAATGACGCGGGAATAGCTGTCGCGCCAACTGCGAATAATGTCACATCCGAGCTGCCGCGGTTCCTTCACCCAGCGGTTGAAAAAATTATACCGCGCGGTTATTGATGGCGCGCGGGATTTCGGTTATAATTTTTATGCAGGGAACAAAAGAAAGAAAGGTAAAACTGCATGAAAAAAACGATAGGTGCGCGAATAAGAGAGCTTCGTCTCGAACGTCATATGACGCAGGAGAGATTAGCGGAGCTCGCCGTAGTTTCGGCGCAGGCGGTGAGCAAATGGGAGAATGACATCACGCTTCCGGACATAATGATGATGCCGCGGCTCGCTGTCATTTTCGATACGTCGACGGACGACCTTTTCTCATTCGACAGCAATAAGATCGAGGACGAGGTGATGGAGATCGCGCGCAAAGCATGGGTGTTCAGGGACGAGAAAAACGACCCCGCCGCCGCGCGCCGCATTTTGGAGGCGGGACTTGAGCAGTATCCGGAAAATCCGATACTGCTGAACAATATCCTCACAACATATGACTGCCGCGAAGATGCCGATGAGATAATAAAAGTCGCGCCGCGCTGCATAGACGCCGCGCGCGGACACGATGAATATTACGACTGCTATTGCGACGCGTACCGCATCCTTGCGTATGCGTACAAGGCAAAGGGCGACATCAATGCGGCAAGAGCGGCGGTGGATGCGATCCCCGATATATATTTTTCGCACCTGTCGGTGCTCGCAGATATCGCCGAGGGCGACGAAAAGCGGGATACGGCTGAGCGCGAGAAATACTGCCAGCTCTCAACAGTGCTTGACATGATGAAAATTCTTGTCGAATATTACATGTCCTGCGGCAGCAGTGACGCGGCGAGGGCGGAGGCTGAAAAAGGGGCGGAACTGTGCGCCATATTCTCTCGGGAGCGCGAATGGATAGATGAGTGCTACGGAAGTTTTTTTAAATCGATAACGGATGGGGAAAAATAAATGCATATTGAAAGCGCGGTACTTGAACTTTATTTTTCAAAACGTCCCGGCAGTGTAGAAGTTATTGACAGCTCGCGCGAGGGCGGCGACATAAGAAGAACATATATCGCGGACGACGGCGTAAAAAAGCTCGTCATACACGAGGCGTCAAACGCGTTTACAAATGCGGGGCGCATAGAGGCGTGGGCACGCCTCAGGGAGGAATACAACCGCCTCGGAATATACTGCCCCCACGTGCTGCCTAACCTGAAAGGCGGGATCTCTCATGCGTTTACGGTCGAAGGACGTGAGCACCATGTTTACGCCGAAGAGTTCGCGCCGTATGAGACCGTGGAGGCCGTGGGATACGACAAATTTACTGACGAAGCCGGAAAGCCGTCGTATCTTGACGATATGCTCCGCTCCGTCGGGAAGGTCGCGTCCGCGCATTTTGATTTCTGCGATTTCTCGTCCGCGTACTGCCTTCTTGAGCCGTTCTGCCCGCCCGAAACAACGGACGAAACGACAGAGTCCGCAGAGAAGTTTTTTGAATTTGTGAAAGCCGAGCTTCCGCAATATTATCCGCGTGCCGAGGCGCTGCGGGATCTGTTTTATAAATGCAGACGGGACGTAGAAAAGATATATTCCGAACTGCCGGTATCGTGCTTTCAGGCAGACCTGAACGTCTCGAATATCCTGACGGAAAACGGCAGGTTCAGGGGAGTTATCGACTTCAATCTTTCGGGGCGTGAGCCGGTGCTGAACTACGTCACGCGCCTCGCCATGAACTGCGTTTATGAAAAAGAGCTTTTTGACGAAGAGAATGACGAACTCTATTTCTTTGACGAGAGGCTCGACGATGTCAGGTGCGAAAGCATACGGCGCAGCCTCGGCGTAATAGGCGAGATATACGAGTTTTCGGCACGCGAGCGCGAGCTTTTTCCTGTGCTGTTCAGATATATGAATTCGTTTTGGTGGGAGCACATGCATATGATAAAACGGATAAAAGAGCAGGGCAGCGCAGGCGCGGAGAAGGCGGATATGCTGTTTGCATGGCTCGAGCATCAGATGGAGAGGGACGATATAATGCTTCCGTAAAAAGATGCGAAGGGCTGCTCCACGCCTCGTTCTACTGTTCCGGCACGATTGGAAATACCGTTTGGTTACGTTGCCTTGAAAGCATCAGTACCAACTATTATTTATTTGACATTTTCCATTTAATATGATATACTAACTTATACAACATTTTCTACTTCATCAAAGGAGCGTATGCCATGTCCAACATCCCCAACCGCGGCGGTTTCATGTCACTTCAG
This sequence comes from uncultured Clostridia bacterium, assembly GCA_947631245.1. Taxonomy (GTDB): domain Bacteria; phylum Bacillota; class Clostridia; order Oscillospirales; family CAG-272; genus DTU064. Next base: position 78,259 of record CANRKP010000003.1, on the reverse strand, counting down.
CTTGGCAATCCGGACAAATCGCCGCATGACATTCGTCAGTATTGGACTCCCGAAAGGAAAAAATCGGCAGTGCCTGTGCACAGGTACGGAACAGCGGATGACCAAATAAATATTCCCGATGCGGGCAATGCAGCTCCTACGACCGACCCAAAGCAGGCAGATCTCAGCAAAATGCCGTTCATCACGGGCGGAAAGCTGTTTTTCACGCTCGACGGCGTCGATTATGTCGGGAGCGGGAATATTTTCATGCGTAATAACCTCCTTTTGACGGCGGCTCACTGCGTACAGGACGACATAACGGGACACTTGGCAGAAAACTTTGTGTTCGAGCGGTGCTACACGGGAGAACTGTCTACCGAGGATTTCGCATTCCGGACCGTTGCACTCAAAGAAAACTGGTATACGGAAAAGGACAACAAGTGGGATTACGCGATTGCAGTCCTCAACAGCAATTCCACGGTCGAAACTCCCTTGAAATACACTACGGAGAACATTCTCGGCAAAACCGTGACCGCGATGGGATATCCCATCGACTATTACGACGGCGCGCAGATGATGTTCATCAACGGCACAGTTACCGAGAGGCTTGACAACTGGACGCTCATCGGCGGTAAGCTGTCTAACGGAGCATCGGGCGGCGCGTGGGTCCTTGACGACAATGAAACGGCAGCCGGTCTGTCCTCGTTCAGCACTAAAACGGCGAAGGGCGGCATCTACATGGGCTCGCCGAAATTCGACGAGGAATTCGACAAGCTGTATCAATATGTGCTGACGCTTATATAGAAAACGGGAGGAGCTTCGTATGAGAAAAAATCCGAACGACGGCAGGTTTATGTCTATGCAGCCGGGAAACATGGGCAGCATAGACAAATCGCCCCATGATATAAGGCAGTACTGGACTCCCGAAAGGAAGAAAGCGGCTGTTCCTGCCCCAATGATTTCTATGCCCGGCGCAAAGCTGCCTGAAGCCGCAAACGAGGAGCCCGCGACCGATCCGAAACAAGCGGACCTCACCAAAATGCCGTTTACGGCGGGCGGCAAGCTGTTTTTTACGATCGACGGCGTCGATTACGTCGCAAGCGCAAACATCTTTATGCACCGGAACATGCTTCTGACGGCGGCGCACTGCATACAGGACAACAAGACGGGAAACGTCGGCGAAAATTATGTGTTCGAGCAGTGCTACGCGGGAGAGGATTCGTCGGAGGACTTTTCGATCAAAACCGTCGCTCTAAAGGAAAACTGGTATCTGAAAAAGGATTACAAGTTCGACTTTGCTATCGCGATCCTCGATAAAAACTCAGATTTCGGGGAACCGCTCAGATATTCGACCGCCCCCGATATCGTAGGCAAAAAGGTGACTTCGATGGGGTACCCTGTGAGCTATTTCGACGGGGATCAGATGATGTTCGCGAATGGGCCTGTATCGACGAGAGTCGGGCAGGAAGGACACTGGATAATGTACGGCAGCAAAATGGGTCCCGGTTCATCCGGCGGCGCTTGGGTCCTTGAAGACGGTATAACTGCTGTCGGGCTGAACGCGTACATAGTGAAATCGGGAGAAGAGATCATGTATTCGGGCTCGCCGCAGTTCAACGATGATTTTGAAAAACTGTATCAATATGCGCTGACTTTGATGTAGTTTTATGTAGTTTGATGTAGGAGGAAAAACAATGAATAAAATTCGTTATTTTAAGCTTCAGAACGACGGCGCGTTCGTCGCGCAGATCGTGATCGAATATAAAGAGCGCAAAACAGACGGGCAGGGTAACGTGAGCTATGCCGGAGAATGGAAGAGCTGGTACACGCCCGGCTATCGAGATATATTGCAGTACGGCGAGCGCTCGGTCGATCTCGTCAAGGATTCAAATATTCCCGACGGCTCGCAGGTGCGGCTGCACGTCTATGTCGCCGCCGGATACAGCAATCCGTCGATCGAGCAGTACATATATGATAAGACGACAGCCGAGCAGGCGGTCTACGAGATCAGCGGCACGACGCTGAATAACTATTTGAAGCTCGTTTCTTACGGCTGATACATTGACATCGCAATATCAAAATAAACCGTCCCCCGAAAGGACAAATATGTCAGCTTTCGGAGGACGGTTTTTTTCTTTTAAATCTGATAGCGCTTTTCAAATATTATTGTCACTCATCTCTTCGCATAAATCCACTTTCCATTTGCCGAAATATGTTTTTGATAAGGTCAGTCTGTACCATATATCATCATATAAGTTTATCTCGTATTCTGCTTCTCCGGAGCAAATGCTTGATAAGAAAAGAGTTTCTCCCTCAGACTTAACACATTTTATTTGCTCGCCCGAAATCTGAAAGTCGCTTCCGCACTTCTCCGCAATTGCCTCTGATTGATATATGTATTGCAGCGCTACGTCAATATCCTGAGATTTGCCGCTTCCGAATGAGGCGGATTTACTATAATATTCTATATTTTCTCTGCAATAAGGGTCATCGGAAAGAGCTTTGTCAGGCTCTTCCGCTGTGCAGCCGCTAATAAAACACATTAATGCAATCGTTGCTGCCGCCGCCAGTATCATTATCTTCTTAATTTGATTATTAGGCATCCACAAACCTCTTTCATTTATATCAGGAATTTAATTTATTTTACCACAAGCACCACTGCCCGTCAAGAAATAAAACTACGAACGCGCCGGTAAAATCGCACCCTTACGCTGCGCGGAGGCGTAAGCCGCACAGGCACGGTGTAAAATCACAATTTCAAAAATCCGCCGGGGAGAGGGACTTGCAAAAGTCCGTCTCCCCGGCGTTTAGGCAAAAGCCATCCACAGGGTCACTTTTTCCTGTCGAATTCGGGGTTGTAGCCGTAGAAGTTTTTGTAGTCGAGATTGTCCTGCACCTCGCGGAGCGCTTCACCGAAGCGCTGGTAGTGCACGATCTCGCGCTGACGCAGGAATTTGATGGGTTCGCATACGTCAGGGTCGTCGACGAGGCGAAGGATGTTGTCGTAAGTGACACGCGCCTTCTGCTCTGCTGCGAGGTCTTCGTTCAGGTCGGCGATGGGGTCGCCCTTAGAGGCGAACGACAGCGCGTTGAAGGGGAAGCCGGACGCCGCGACGGGGTAGAGGCCCGTCGTGTGGTCGACGAAGTACGGGGCGAACTGCGAGTTCTTTATCTCGTCGACCGTCAGGTTCCTTGTGAGCTGATGCACTATCGCGCACACCATCTCCATATGGGCAAGCTCCTCGGTGCCGATGTCGGTGAGGACGCCGACGACCTCGCGGTAGGGCATCGAATAGCGCTGCGAGAGGTAGCGCTGAGACGCGGCGAGCTCGCCGTCGGGTCCTCCGAACTGCGTTATGATGAGCGCCGCCAAGTTGGGGTTCGGGTTCTTGATATTTACGGGGAATTGCAGCTTTTTTTCATAAGTCCACATATATCTGTCTCCTCCTTTTCACCTTTCTTCGTACGAGCCCTGCCACGGCCAGCCGCCTTCTATCCAGCGCCATGCGGTTCCGTCCGTGGACGAGGCGCTGTTTGCGGTGAGGGGGCCGCATACGGACTCATATTCCGCGACCGCCCGGCGGTACAGCTCGCTGTACTTGCGGTAGTAGTCGAGCGCAAGGTCGTTGTCGGGATGCGTGTCAAGATAGAGACGCGCCTCGTCGAGGACGAAGCCGTACATCTGGATGCGGTAGAGAAGATCCCCGCAGTTGGTATTGTTTGTGTTTCCGTTACCGTTTGTCATCGCCTGTCACCTCCGCACACCCTCGGCGGGTAGAAGGGCTTGTCAAGCTCGGCGAACATTGTCCCGCGCGAAAGTGCCTCGTCCGGGGAGTACGCCTGACGCCATTTTTGGCTCGGAGCGTACACCATCGCGAGCGGAAGGCTGTCGACGACTGACGGGTCAAAGCCGCGTCCAGCGTCCATGTCCGCGCGGTCCATCATCTCGCGCATGAACTCAGGCGTCACGCGGTCGAGAGGTGTTCTTGTGTCATTTTCACGTTCCAATTTTGTTGTTCTCCGTTTCGGGTTTCTTTGTTGTGCCGGGACGACGGGTCTTTGCCTGCGTCCCGGTATCATTATATGCCGCCCGTCGTCGGCACGCCACGAGAGCGGCGCGCCTTTCGTATTGACATCGGTCTGCTTCCGTGATAAAATAAAAATAAAGAAAAATCCGTCATCGGAGGCACACTATGCTTGAAGAACTGAAGGAAAAGGTATATCTTGCAAATATGATGCTTGTCGAGTACAAGCTCATCACGTTCACATGGGGCAACGTCAGCGGCATCGACCGCGAGCGCGGGCTCGTCGTCATCAAACCGTCCGGTGTTGAATATTCGGAGCTGAAGCCCTCCGATTTGCCGGTTCTCGACCTCGAGGGCAACATTGTCGAGGGCGACCTCAGACCGTCGTCGGACACGCCGACGCATCTCGAGCTCTACCGCAAATTCCCTAACATAGGCGGCGTTACGCACACGCATTCCCAGTGGGCGACGTGCTTCGCTCAGGCGGGGCGCGGCATCATCCCCTACGGCACGACGCACGGCGACTACTTCGACGGGCTCATCCCCTGCACGCGCAGGATGACGCCGGAGGAGATAGCGGGCGAATACGAGCTCAACACAGGCAAAGTGATCGTTGAAACGTTTGAAGGACGCGACCCCGACAGAATGCACGCCGTCCTCGTCAACTCGCACGCTCCGTTCACATGGGGCAAGGACGCGAAGGGGAGCGTTGAGGCTGCCGTCGTGCTCGAGCAGGTCGCGATGATGGCGCTGCACACCGAGATCTTGGCGTCGCACGCCGAGGGCGCGCTCCCGATGCAGGAGGAGCTTCTGCGTAAGCATTTCGACCGTAAGCACGGTCCGAACGCGTACTACGGACAGATAAAGAAATAAAAACCAAGCACAATATCGCGGGGGGAGGGTCATCACAAATGACGCCTCCCCTATATGTTCGGGATCGCAGGACAAGGCGTTTCAACGGCGCTCTGTCCGGCGAAATTTTTTTGAAATAGGCGTAACGTTTGCAAAATAAATTCGTCTTATATGGCGAGAGAAGCAAACCGAAAGGAGGCGGCACTGTGGATCGCTTTTCTGACGCAGGCACATCGGTCGAGCGAAACGGCAAAACGGACGATGGGACAATAATATCGCTCTTTTGGAAAAGGGACGAGCACGCCGTCGAGGCGACGCGGGAAAAATACGGCAGGCTGTGCCGCTCTGTCGCGAAAAACATCGTGGGCGACGAGCGGGACGCGGAGGAATGCGAGAACGACGTCTACGTCAGGCTGTGGAATTCGATCCCTCCGGAGATGCCGGACAATCTGCCCGGTTTTATATGCCGCATAGCGAGAAACCTCGCGATCGACAAAATAAAGAAGAGCACAGCGGAGAAAAGAAACGCCGCCGTCAGCCTTATGGGGGAGCTTGAGGAATGCTTTCCCTCGCGGGACGATGTTGAGACCGTGCTTGACAAAATGGCGCTGACGCGCGCGTTTGAGAGGTTTTTGGCGTCGGAGACGCCGGTGAACAGGATGATATTCATGAGGCGCTATTTTTATCTCGATTCCACGGGAGACATAGCAAGGCTTATGAAGATGACGGGGAGCGGCGTGCGCGTGTCGCTATATAGAATACGTCGCAGGCTCGCAAAATTTCTTGCCGACGAGGGTTTGACGATATAGTTATGCAGATGCATAATAAAACGACAAAATGTTATGCAAACGCAGAAAATGCTGGGGAGGGAGTGAGAATATGAAAACTACTGAAGGCTGCAGCGATAGGCGCGAGATGATACTTGATGCGCTCGGCGGCGTGAACGCATATCTTGTGGAGGAATCCATAGCGGACGGTGCTCAGATGAGGGACAGAAGGCGTTCGCGGCTTTTGACCATAGCGGCGTCGGCGGCGCTGTTTTTGCTGACGGGTACCGTCGCGCTTATTTTCAGCGGAGTACTGAGTCTAGCGGGCGGTCCCGGCAGATTCGCGCACGGAGCGCCGGGCACGGCAGATATGACCAATGCGACAGAAACGGCAGAGATGACAGAGATCCCGATTTTGATAGATATGACGGATATGACAGAGACGGAAGGGGCCCCGGGCGAAACGGAGGGACCCGCGCCTGAGGAAATGATACTCAGCGGTGTTATTTTCCGAATATACGACGACCACACCGCTTTAGTAGGCGTGGAGGATAAAACGTCAAATATGATCTCGATTCTGATCCCGGACGAAGTCGGCGGCGTTCCCGTTACCGAAATCGCCGAAGGCGCGCTTGACGGCACGGAAAAGGGAACGAGATTGATTTGCAGCGTTTTCTCAAAGGCTTACGAGACGGCGCGCGAATACGCAGAGAAAAACGGTCTTGTCTTTATCGAGTCAGGAAGCGGGAAAAAGCCCGACCATTTCTATCCTGATTTTATTGAAGATCTCGAGTGGCACGAGCGCGACAGGACGGGCGACAGGTTTTTGGCAGAGGACGACAACGCAGAGATCTCGGTGCTTGTGAAAGAATACGTTTCGGGAAACGAAGAGAATGCGGATGAGCTTATGCGCCGTGTGCTTTTCCGCTACGCAAGCGTGAATATGCTTGCGTCATACTCCACGAGCAGTGAATCATTTCAGTACTATGTCAGTGACCCTGCGGATCAATACGGAGACGAGATGACGGACTATGACAGATATGATGTTTATTTAGATGACGAAGAATCAGGGGACAGTTATGCTGCATACAGGTTTGCATACGGCAGCCTCACGACATATGAGGAGCTCGAAGATTATGTAAAGCTGTTCTATACGGAAGATAAGGCGGAGGCGTTCCTCGACGATACGGTTGCGGACATCGAGGGCGAGGCGTATATACAATACACCGGCATGGGATATGTGGAGCTTTGCGTAAACCCCGTCTTTTCGCTTGAGGTCACGGCGGAAAAAATAACGCTGCACGAAAGGCGCGAGGTTTTGGACAACGACGTAGATTTCGGCGGTGAATTCACGGGAGAATATACAGACAGTGAATTTGTGCTCGAGCTCCATGACGGAAAATGGCAGGCCCCGTATGAGCCGTTGGTGATGGTAAATTATCTCGACATGCCGAAGGTGTACGATTCTCTCTACAACTGAGACAATAAAATAACAAGCGCGCCGCGATGATACCGCGGCGCGCTTGATGTTATTTCGTCAGTTGACAAATCTGTATCTTAGTCCGTGCTTATATTTCGGCTCTCCCGTCACGCTTTCGCTGATATGCCCCGTTTTGTCATCGTAGGATATGGCGGTCATGGCGTATTCGCCCGCCTCGTATCCGTAGCCGTCGCCGGAGTCCTCGTAGAGGGTGAATTTGCCGTCGTCGCCTCTGTATACGGCGACGTCGTACGGCTCGTCGGGAATGTCTGCCGTCGACTGCGTGACCTTTGAAAACGGTATCACAGAGCCCGCGCGGACGAAAAGGGGGATATGCTCTATCGTCAGCCGGACGGAGATCGTCCTCTGTCCGCCGTAATATTCGCCGGTGAAAAAGTCGTACCAGCCGCCGCGCGGCAGATATATTTCCGCATATTTATCCCCGTCCGAAATCTGCCTGCCGCCCGCCTCGTACAGTATCGGTCTTGTCACGGGGCAGACGAGAAATTCGTGACCGAAGACATATTCTTCGGTGTGTGCGAGGCACCGTTCGTCGTCGGGGAATTCGAGCGCGAGCGGGCGCAGCATCATCTCACCGTCGAACGTGACCTTTGCCGAGACGGAGTAAAAATACGGGATGAGGCTGTAGCGCAGGCGTATCGCCGACTCTATCGCGTCGTAAAAAACGGTTTCCGGCTCGCCGAAGTTCCATATTTCGCGGGGCGTGTCTGCCCCGTGCGAGCGGAGCATGGGGGTGAACACAGAAAACTGCATCCAGCGTGTGTAGAGCTCGCGGTAGCCGGGGTCGTCCGTGCCGCCGTCGAATTCTCCGGCGCGGTACCATTGGAGCTTGTTTTTGACAAAGAATGCGCCGATGTCGGCATTCCAGTACGCCATGCCGCAGGAGATGTAATTCTGCATGATATGGACCTGACGGCGCAGCGTTTCCCAGCTTGCAGAAATGTCCCCGGACCAAACGACCGTGCCGTATCTGTGCTGCCCGATAAATGCCGACCGCGTCAGATTTATGACGCGCTTTTCGGCTGTCCTTCTGCGCTGTTCTTCGTACATTCCCCTCGAATGAAAGAGAGAGTACGCGTTTATGACGCCGTCGTCGATGTATTTTTTGAACTCGCCGACGGAGAGCGCCATGCTTTCGTCCGGCGGGAGGCGATTTTCTCCGCGCCACACCGTGTCGTAGGGCTCCGTGGAATCGCACCACCAGCCGTCTATGCCGTAGGAGAACAGTCCGTCAAACGCCTGCCTTGCATAGATGGCGCGCCCGTCCTCGGAGAACGCGTCGTATACGGAGCCGTCCCCGAGCAAGAGCCCTGTGTCTTCAAATTCGCGCCTGTCGGGGGAGTTTCCCGTCATGTTCGGCCATACGGAGATAATGAGGCGGATGTTTTGTTTGTGCAGGGCGTCCGTCATTCCTTTCGGGTCGGGATATCTGTCGGGGTCGAAATGCTTGTTTCCCCACATGCCGTCGCGCCAGTACATCCAGTCCTGCACGACGCAGTCGAGAGGTACGCCGCGCCGCCTGTATTCTGCGGCGACGGACAAAAGCTCCTCCGCCGTCTTGTACCGCTCCTTTGACTGTATGTATCCGAACGCCCACTTCGGCAAGAGCGGCGTTTCTCCCCACAAAAGGCGCAGCTCGCGGCACACGTCGTCAAAGCCGTCTCCGGCGATAAAGTAGTAGTCGAGGGCGTCGACGGAATCAAAATATATTTCGGCGTGCGAGCCCGACCGCGCGTCAAACGTCATCAGGGACGCGCAGTTGAAGACATATGCGTACCCCTTCGACGAGACGAAGACGGGGATCGCGATACGCATGTTTTCCTGATAGAGAGGATAAAAATTGCCCCTGAGCGAAGGATGACCCTCTTCGTGGCTGCCGAGCCCGAAAAGAGCCTCGGATTCGTCAAAATCGACCGTCATTTTTGCGTGACGCGACGTCCGCACGAAAACGTCGTCCCCGCCGACGGAAGAGCTTCTCATCCCGTCCGTCGTCTCCCTTATCTCCGTAATCCCGCCGATATTGCGGTAAACATTATATTCCTCAAGCGATTTTCCGTGCTCACGGGAGAGGGGAACGCCGCGCGCGGCGTATGAGACGTCAAGGCTGCCCGCGTCTACGTCGAGGGCGATATATCCCGTGTTTATATGGAAAAAGCCGCCTGACTCGTCCTCGGTGACGGAGGTGCCGGATATTTCGTCGGGATCGGGACAAAAGCCCGCAGCCGTAAGAGGCTGCGGGACATGTCCTTCCGGAAAAAATGTGATATGCGCCGTCTTTTCGTCAAGGAATGAAACGCGCAGGCTTTTTTGGTTGACGGAAAAAGTAAACGAATTTTTCATAGGGGATGCGCCTATTCTTCCTTTTCGTCCTTGTCCTTGTCTTTGTCTTTGTCTTTATCTTTGTCCTCGGCGGGCTCCTCGTCCGCCTCCTTTATCGGCGTGACCGTCGCCCACTCGACACGTCTGTCGGCGAAGACCTCGACCTGTATGTCGAGACCGAACGCCGTGACGTGCGGTCGCTCGCCGTCGTCGGGGATGAGGGAGAGGGATGAGAAGACAAGACCGCCGAGCGTGTCGTATTCCTCGTAGACCTCGTCGTCGAACTCGACGCCTATCGTTTCGGACAGCGTTTCGAGGTCGACGGAGCCTGCGACGCGCCAGCTTCCGTTCCCGAGGTCTTCTATCGGGGCGGGCTCGCGCTCGTCAAACTCGTCATATATGTTTCCGAATATCTCCTCGAGCAGGTCCTCCATCGTGACAAGACCGCTCGTGCCGCCGTATTCGTCGAGCACTATCGCCATGTGTATCTTGCTCTTCTGCATCTCGCGGAAGAGGACGTCGGCGCGGACGCGCTCGGGGGTGAAAATCGGGTCATGGATGAGCTCGGACAGCGGCTTCGGCTCGGGGGACATGCGGTTCAGAAGATACTCGCGCGTGTAGAGGATGCCGGTGACGTTGTCGATGTCGTCCTCGTAAACGGGGATGCGGGAAAAGCCCGTCTCGCGGATGAGGCGGTCTATCTCCTCCGGCTCCTCGGTTATATCGATAGCCTCCATATCTGTCCTGTGCGTCATGACGTCGGACGCCGTGACGTCGGAGAAATCGAAGACGTTTTCTATCATTTCCTTTTCCGTCGCCTCGATAGTGCCGGATTCCTCGCCGGCGTCTATCATGTCGCGTATCTCGTCCTCGGTGACGTTGTCAAGCTCTTCGGGCTTGACGCCGAAGAGGGAGATTATAGCGCCTGATACCGCGGAAGAAAACGCCGCGAACGGGCGCAGGATGAGAAGGCACGGGCGCGAGACGAAGTGGGCGGCGGAGAACGCGGCGCCCGGATTGTGCTCCGCCAAAAGACGGGGCAGCGTGACGCAAAGGGTAAAATATATTATGCCCGCCGCAAGAGACAGGAGCAGCGCGAAAAGTATGATGAGCCACGCGCCGGCGTCCGGCAGGGCGGTCTTTATCGCCGGCAGGATCGCGGTGACATACGAGATGCTGCCGAGAGAGAATGACAAAAGCATGGCGAAGAGCGCGTCGCGCTCTATTTTGACCGAGTGCTCCATCGCGGAAAGCAGGCGCGCGGCGCGGCGCGACGTGCGCTTATCGCCGTCGTCCGCCTCCTTGCGAAGGCTCGACTCGACGCCCTCGCGCACAGCGTGGTACGTCAGCGAAAACATCCATGTAAGAACGCCGAATAAAACATAAAGCAGAATGTATGTATACAAATGACCGTCAGGCACAAAAAGGTCCTCCATTTCTCCGTGCCGCGGAAAACTATTCAAAGGATATTATATAGCGGACGCGTGTGTTTGTCAAGCGCGCCGCCTGCCTGATAATGCGTTTTTGGGCAGAAAACAAAAGAAAATGCCGGAGGGACGCGAATAAACCTCCCTCCGGCATATTTTTATATTGCGGTTCCGCCCTCGGCTCCGCCGAGACCGAAGCTCACGGAAAGGGCGGAGTCGACGGCTGTCATCGAGGCGCCGTCGAGGTGACCTATCTTTTCGCGCAGCCTGCGCTTGTCGAGCGTCCTTATCTGCTCCGTCAGAATGACGGAGTCCTTCGCGAGTCCCGCCTCGCTCGAGGCGACGCCGATATGGGTCGGCAGGTTCGTCTTGTCCATTCGGCTCGTTATCGCCGCCGCGATAACGGTCGGGCTGTATCTGTTCCCCATGTCGTTCTGGACGATAAGTACGGGGCGCACACCGCCCTGCTCCGAGCCGACGACGGGGGAGAGATCCGCGTAATAGATATCTCCGCGTTTTACACTGTTCATTTTGTTTTTCTCCGGATTTTTGACTTATTTGCGGCTTCTGTTCCTATTATTGCCGACATGAGCGTTCGCTAAACGCGCGCGCGGAGCTTTTCTTTCGGGAGTTTTTTCCGCGCCGCTCAATATAAGTTTACTCAAATGGAGACCGCTTTGTGCCCGGTCGTCGACGCCGCCTAAAAAAGCTGGAAAAAATTTTTGCACAAAGCGCAACAAAATGGGCAGTTTTTGCGTCTATATAATTAAATAAGATTTTTCGGAGACGCCGGTATGAAAAATATCATAAGAACATTGACGCTCATTCTCGCGTTTGCCGCCATCCTTTCGGCGGCGGCGCTCGGTCCGCGCGTTTTCGCCGCATCGGAGGACGCGGCGGCGGAGAATGCTGAGGGCTGGGATCCGCTTTCGGTCGCGGCGGCGATAATCGCCGTGATCGGGGTGATGGTGCTCTGCGGCTGCTTCATCATCAGGCGGCGATAAGGAAACCGACGCAAAAAAATTTAAAATTCCGCGGAACAAAACGCGCGCGTTCTCCGTCGAATATTGTGAAAGGGCAAGCGTGCGCCCGAGAAAGAAAAAACGGAGAGAAAACGGTATGAAAAAACTGACATGCATCTTGTTGGCGGCGTTTATGCTCGCGGCGGTCTTTGCGGGCTGCTCGGCTAAGGGCAGCGAAGACGGGGCAAATGCCGACATGGCGCCGGGATATTCCGGCGGATACGGATATAACAATGACAACAGCGCAAGCGCGCCGGGAAAACCGGAGGATGGGAGCCCCGAGGTCGGTGACGGCGAGGCCTCCGGCATCGCGGCGGGAGCCGTCGACAGAAAGCGGATACAGTATGTCACCGTAGATATGGAGACGCTCGAATACGACACCGCCGCGGCAAAGCTGAAGTCGATGGCGGCGGAGGCGGGAGGATATATAGACTCCTCGCGCGAGACGGGACTTTCCGTGAGCGGGCGCGGCACGCGCCGCTCCGAGTTCGTTTTCCGCATACCGACGGGGGAGCTTGACGGCTTCACGGCGAAGGTTGCGGAGCTCGGAAACGTGCTCTCGCAGTACACGACGACGGACGACGTGACGGAGAAGTATTTCGACACGGAGGCGCGCCTGGCGGCGCTCAAGCTCGAGCGTGACAAATACATGGAGCTGCTCGACCGCGCCGACAACATGGACTACATCATAAGCCTTACGAACGCGCTGTCTGAGGTGAACTATCAGATAGAGCTCTACACGGGCACGCTGAACAAGTACGACTCCCTCATCGCGTACTCCACGGTGACGGTGAATCTTTCCGAGGTCGTAAAGCTCACGGACCCTGAGGACCCCGACCCGTCGTTCGGGCAGAAGCTGGCGAACGCGTTCTCGGGCTCGCTTGAGGCGTTCTCCCTCATGTGCCAAACGATAATCATCGGGCTGACGGCGGCGCTGCCGTTCCTGATAATTCCCGCAGCGGCTGTCATAATAGTAGTCGTTATTGTCGTAAGACGCTCGAAAAAGCGCCGCCGCGCGGCGCTCGAGGCGAGCAAAAAAGACGACTGACGGAAGAAAGGGGGCAGCAGCTGTGAAAACCGTATTTAAATCAATATTCGCCGCTGTGTGTGCCTGCGCGGTCATGATGTCCGCCGTTTCATGCTCGTTTATGACGGAGGTGTCCGCGCGCGACCTGACGGAGGGGTACGTTTCGAAAGCGGGCGACTCGGGCGAACCCGAGGCGGAGCCCGCCGCCGTCGACTTTGCGCTCTCGCTTCTCCGCGAGACGGCAAAAGGGGAAAAGGGCGCAAATGTCGTCATGTCGCCGTACTCGGTGCTGACGGTGCTGGCGCTTGCGGCGAACGGCGCCGCGGGAGACACGCTTTCGGAAATGGAGGGAGCCTTAGGGATGACGCTCTCCCGGCTGAACGAATATATGTCCGCTTACAGGGCGGCGATCGGGAGAGAAAAGAACGTGAAGCTGGCGGAGGCAAATTCGATATGGTTCCGAGACGGCGCGCTGTCGGTAAGACCCGAGTTTTTGCAGACGAACGCGGACATTTACGGCGCGGACGCGTTTGCCGCTCCGTTTGACGGCGGTACTGTGCGCGATATAAACGCGTGGATATCGAAGCACACCGACGGCATGGTCGATGAGATGATAAAAGAGATAAGCGACGGCACCGTGATGTATCTCATAAATACCGTGTTTTTCGACGCCGAGTGGGAGCAAAAATACGAGAAATCAGACATTTCGGAAGGAGTTTTCATAACCTCGGACGAAAAGAGGGAAACGGTCGAGTTTATGCACTGTGACAGCGACCTCGGCTTCACTCTCGACGGGGCGGTCGGTCTCGTGCGCCGCTACGCGGGCGGCAGCTTTGAGTTTGCGGCAGTTCTGCCGGACTCGGGCATAACGCCTGAGGAATACCTCGAAAAGCTCGACGGCGCGGCGCTTGCGGAGGCGCTGTCGGGAAAGCTGCTCTCCGCCACGACGTCGATACCGAAGTTTGCTTTTGAAAGCGAGCTTGAGATATCGGACGTTTTGAAGTCTATGGGCATGACGTCTCTGTTTGACGGTGGAAAGGCAGACCTCACCGGCATCGACAAAAGCGGCGGGCTCTATGTTTCGGAGGTGCTGCACAGCGCAAAGATAGAGGTGAACGAGGCAGGAACGCGCGCGGGTGCGGCGACCGTAGCGGGCATCGACGAATGCGCGGATGAGGCAGAGACAACGCTGACAGTGAAGCTGACGCGGCCGTTCGTGTTCTTCATCTGCGACACGGCGACGCACACGCCGGTGTTCTGCGGCATCGTAAACTCAGTCTCAGGCTGAGACGAAATGACGGAATAATAAAATATGGCAGGCGCGCCCGGCGGCGCGCTTGCTTTTTTTTCTTCGCTGTGATATCATGTTGAAAAGAGATAAAGAGAGGATATATTTTCATGGGCGGGAAAAAATTCAGATACGGATTTATAGGAGTCGGGCACATGGCGTCCGCCGTTGCGGACGGATTTATAAACGGCGGCGCCGCGCGCGCGGACGAGATAATGATGTTCGATATAGACGCGCGCCGCGTCGATAGATTTGAAGAAATGGGCGCGCGCCGCGCGAAGGATGCGTCCGAGGTCGCGGAGAGCTGCCGATACGTCATCCTCGCCGTGCAGCCGTACCAAATGGGAGGGTGCCTTTGCGGCATAAAGGACGCGGCGTTCGGGGACGACACCGTCATAGTTTCGATAGCGGCAGCCGTTCCGACAGATTTTGTCACCGGCGCGCTCGGGCGCGATATCGGCGTCATAAGGCTGATGCCCAATATGCCGATGCTGATAGGGAAAGGAGCCGTCGCCGCGTCGAGAAACGCGCTCGTTGACGACGGCGCGTTCGAGAGCTTTGTATCCGACCTCGGCAAGACCGCGGTCGTCTCAGTTATGGATGAGGCAAAGATGAACGCGGTCATAGCGGTGAATGGGTCGGCACCCGCATACGTCTATCTCTTCGTGAAGGCGATGCTCGACGGGGCGGAGAGCATGGGCATACCGCGCGAGGCGGCGGAACCGCTCATACTCGCGACGATAGAAGGGTCCGTCGGCGTTATAAGGCAGAAGGGCGAGCCGATAGAGGCGCTGATAAAGGCGATATGCTCGCCGGGAGGAACGACGACGGCGGCGATGGCCTCGCTCGAGGCGAGCGATTTTGTAGACGCGATAGGAAATGCCATGCGCGCGTGCACCGCCCGCGCCGACGAGCTGACGGCGGCACTATAAAAGACGCTTGCCGAAATATTGCGCTCAAAAAAAGGCATTTGCCAAATCATAGAAATTGAAAATAAAAAAGCGCCCTCGGGGGACGCGAAAATACGGAGGAAAAAGTCGTTATGTTCAAGACAACGCTAAAGGTAGACGGGATGATGTGCGGCATGTGCGAGAGCCACGTCAACGACGCGGTGAGAGGCGCATTCAACGTCAAAAAGGTCACGTCGTCTCATTCGCGCGGGGAGACCGTCATAATTTCCGATGACGCGCCTGACAAAGAGGCGCTAGCCGCGGCGATAGAGAAAACGGGGTACAAGGTGCTATCGGCGGACACGGTGCCGTATGAGAAAAAGGGGCTCTTCTCCGCTTTCGGGAAAAAATAAAAAAGCTCGGGAGAGGACGGCGGACATCGCTTCCTCTCCCGAGCTTTTTTATCTTATGCAAACACGGCGCCCCTGCTCTCTGATGTTACGCCGCCTTCGGCGTCCGCGTCCGCGACCGCCTTTTCTATGAGGTCGCAGATGTCGCGCGGCGCGTTTGCGGGGATGACCTTGCGCTGGTTTTCCGACATCGTCTCGCGCGCCGTCTCGTCGTCGAGCGCGTCGCACGCCTCGATGAGATTGCGGCGCGGAGAGGGCACCGCTATCGACATACCGTGCGCCTCGAAGAAGCGCATGTTGTAGGATTCGCAGCCGGGGATCGGGGTGATATGTATGACCGGCGTGCCGGAGACGGCCGCCTCCGTCGAGGAGAGCCCGCCCGGCTTTGTGATGAACACGTCGCAGACCGCCATGTAGTGGGCCATTTGGTCCGTGTGACCGATCACTATGTGGCGGTCGCCGTATTCCGCCGATATCTTCTCGTACAGCTTTTCGTTGCTGCCGCAGACGACGATGAGAGAAACGTTTTTGTGCTTGTAGTGCTCGTCGAGCATATCGACGACGAGGCGCAGCTTACCGGCGCCCATGCTGCCGCCCGTCACGAGGATGTAGCGGCGCTCGGGGTCAAGACCGAGCCCGCGGCAGAGCGCGTCTCTGTCGCCGACGTCGTGCCCGTCGGCAAATTCGCTCCTGACGGGTATGCCGAGCGGGTATATGCGCTCGCGGGGGACGCCGCGGCGGACGTATTCCTCCGTAAGCTCCGCGGACGGGATGACGCAGTAGTCGCAGTCTACCTCCTCTGTGAAGGGGATGCAGGTGTAATCGGTCGCGATAAAGACCGTCTTCGGGACGGACGCCCCGTGCCGCTTCATATTCGTGAGAATCTCGCCCGGGAACAGGTGAGACATGACGATTATGTCAAAATGATGCTCGGAAAGATATTTCTCCATCGTCTCGTTCATCATTCCGTTCGCAAGATAAACGGGGGACGGTATCGGCAGCCTGCTGACGCCCGCGCCGAGACTGTATATGAGCCCGAAAAGGCGCGGAAAATACTTCGCCACCGAGATATAGGTGTTGTCTATGACGGAGGAAACGGAGCCTTCCACAAGCGTGAACGGATTTAAGACCGTCACGTTGTGACCTCTTCGCTCGAGCTCCTCCGCGATGGCGGCTGCGGCGGCGTTGTGCCCGCCTCCCGTGCCGCATGACATTATCAATGCATCCATAAAAGACCGACCTCAAATTTCTGCCTTTTTTCCGTGCTTATGTGGAGCTTATACTGCACCGCCGCAGTGATTATTAGAAATCCGACTGAGACGGGCAGTGCGACGCGGAGCAGAAACATCGTCGCCGCGGTGAAATAATACGTCACGACGGTTCTGTGGTAATGCGTCTTTACGCGGAGCACCACGGAGAAAAAGACAAAGTAGAAGGCGAGGATAAAGAGCGGCACCGCGTGGGGGACAAGCCCTATCAGCACGCCGAACGTCACGGCGACGCCTTTTCCTCCCGAAAATTTATTGAATATGGGGAAAATATGACCGAGCAGCGGCGCCGCAACGACGAGCGCGAGCCATATGTCGGAGGCAAGCTCCGCTTCGGTTTTGCCGAAGGTGTAAAGCAGGACCGGCAGCGTGCCCTTGCCGATGTCGCAGACAAGAGTGCATACGCCGACCCAGAATCCGCCGTGCATGAAGGCGTTCGCGGTGCCGGGGTTTTTGTCCTTGCCCTGCTCGGCGACGTTTTCTATCCCGAAAAGACGGCTGAATACGGTCGCGTAAAGGACGCTGCCCGACAGGTATCCGACAACGGTAAAAATAAGTGCGCGTATCATAAAAAGCCGTCTCCTTTCTTTTATTTATATATGAACGGGTATCGAAATATGTCCCTGCCGACATCACCCGTCCCGTTCGTCTTCTTTCTCACCGAAAAAGAGGGGGTATGCGGCAAAGCTGACGGCGGCGCCCGCGAGCACGTCTATGACCGAATGCTGCTTGATGAAGAGCGTCGAGATGCATATGAGGACCGCGCACACGACGAAGAAGCACCGCGTCAGCGGCTTTGTCAGACCGCGTGCGCGCCACGCGGCAAACGCGGCGGCGAATGAGCCTATGACGTGTATCGACGGGCAGACGTTGGTGTTTGTGTCGTAGCCGTAAAAGCCGGCGAGGGCGCGCGTGAATACGTTGTCGCGCGCGAACGACACGGGGCGCAGCTGCTGGCACGTCGGGAACACGAGGTAAATGAAGAGCGCGAGCGAGTATGTGAGGATGATAAATCCCATCATGCGGCGCAGCGTGTCCGGGTCATAGAAAAACGTGTATACTATCATCCCGAATATGAGGGCGAACCAAAAGAGATAGGGAATGAGGAAGTATTCGCAAAACGGGATCATGTCGTCGAGCCGGCAGTAGACGGGAAAATACCTGTCCACCTCGTGAAATCGTTCGAGGAAGAGAAACACAAGTCCGTAAAGCGGCCAGTAAAGAAGCAAAAGTATGTGGCGGTATTCGGGACTGAAAAGTTTTTTCAGCCGAAAGCCGCTGTAGTCGACTTTGCCGGGTATGTTCATGCTTTGAACTCCTTACTTCTGAGAAATTTTATACCTTAAACTGCAACGGAATATCAATTGAATGTCAACAATTGTTGAAAAATGCCGCAGATGCAGATCCATCAGCGTCCCGGGAGCTTCACGGTGAAGACTGAGCCGCAGGGGGAGCGGTCGGAAACCGTGACGCTGCCGCCCGATGCCGCGAGTATGCGGGCGACGAGCGCGAGACCGAGACCGCTGCCCTCGTCCTTGTGGGAGCTGTCGCTCTGATAGAATTTTTCGAAGATGTGCGCCTTCTCCCCGTCGGGGATGCCGGGACCTCCGTCCGAGACGGCGACGGTCACGCCGTCGCCATCCACGTCTTTTGTGAGGCGGACGCCGACGTATCCGCCCTGCGGGTCGAATTTTATCGCGTTGTCGAGCAGGTTTGTCCAAACGTGGAGCATCAGGCTCTCGCTGCAGGTGTACTCGGTGTCCTCGAGGTCGACGTCGAACTCTATTTCCTTTTCCGTCCATTTCGGCTCGAGCAGCAGTATCGCCTGACGTATCTGCTCGTCGAGGCGGTAGCGGCGCTTGCCGCTGTCGATCGCCTGATTGTCTATTTTCGAGATAAGAAGGATGTCGGATGCGAGGTCCGAGAGGCGCTTGGCGCTGTAGATTATCTTTTCGGCGTATTCGGACCGCTCCTCGGGCGTGACGTCGGGCCCGCCGAGCAGCGTCGCGTATCCTTCGATCGCGCCTATCGGCGTTTTGAATTCGTGCGACACGTTCGAGATGAAATCTTCGCCCACCATCTCGTTTGCGGAGAGCTCGCGCACCATAAGGTTGAAGCTCTCGTATATATCCTGTATCTCCTTGATGCGGCTCTCGGTCTCGAGCGAGACGGAGAGGTCGCCGTCGGCGACCTCCGTCATCGCGCGGCTTATCTTGAGCACGGGGGAGAATATCTTGTTGTTTATGTATGACGCGGAGATTATGCCTACGATGAGGGAGAAGCCGATAAGGAGCAGCGACGGGTGGACGCGTATGCTTATCGGGAGAAGTGAGGATAGCTCGCTCAGTATCAGAAGCGCTATCCCTATTCCGAGGATGACCTCCACGATGATGAGGATCGTGAAAAACACCCTTATGCTGACGCGGAGCTTTAAGCGTTTTTTCTTTTTCGGCTTTTTCTCCGCCGTGCACGCTGCCTTCGCTTTTTTCTTTTCCTTATCTTTCACGTCTTCACCACCTTGTAGCCGACGCCTCTCATCGTCACGATCCTGAAGTCGGGATTGTCGCGGAAGCGCTCTCTCAGCCTGCCTATGTGAACGTCGACGGTGTGGGTGTCGCTGTCGGTGTCGTAGCCCCAAATGTCGTCCATAAGCTGCTGGCGCGTGAATATTCTGCCGGGGAACGACGCCATTTTGTAAAGGAGCATAAATTCCTTCTGCGGCAGAACGGAGGACTGCCCGCCGGAGACGACGGTCAGCGAGTCGCACTCGAGGACGGTGTCGCCTATCGTGAGCCTGCGCTCGTTTATCATCTGCGCTCGCCGCAGAAGCGCGCCGACGCGCAGCACCATCTCGTTCACATTTATGGGCTTGACCATGTAATCGTCTGTCCCTGAGAGAAAGCCGAGGCGCATATCGTCGAACGCGTCCTTCGCCGTTATCATCATGACGGGGATATTGCGTCCCGTTTCGCGCAGCGAGCTCACGAGCTCGTAGCCGTCCATCACGGGCATCATTATGTCGGATATGACAAGGTCGTAGTAGTCGGCGTCGAGCGCGTCGAGCGCCTCGCGCCCGTCGGAGACGCCGCGGACGGCGTATCCGTTTTTCGTGAGCACGCGGGAGAAAAGCCCGCGCAGCTCGCGGTCGTCTTCCGCTATGAGTATCTTGAACATATGCCCGCCACGCTCCTTTTTACATATTACTATATATTATACACGCCGCGGAGCTTTTTTCAACCTTAATTTTAGATCCGAAAGTAGAAAATCCTGCGATATGAGGGGTGATTTTTTGGCTGTTCAACCGCCGGTTGACATACTTATCTTCACGGTGTATGATAAAAGTGTATCAACCAACGGTTGAAACGCCGCTTCAACAAATTGTTGATTGACTTTTTTCGCCGTTTCGGTTACGCTGTTTTCATAGGCGGGACGCCGGGAGCTCACGGGGAAGCGCGAAAAAACGAGCGGAGACCGAACTATGAAATTTTGTTTCGGAAGAAAAAAGAAAACGCCTCAGGGGCGGGCGGAATGCGCGCCATCTGCGGCAGACGGGAAGAATGAAACGGAGGAATATACCATGAGAGACACTTTCGCGTTAAGGCTGAAGGAAAAGCGCAGGCAGCGGGGCATGAGCCAGGAGCAGCTCGCGGCGGTCTGCGGCGTCAGCGTGCAGGCCGTGTCAAAGTGGGAGTGCGCGCAGTCGTACCCGGACATAGAGCTATTGGAAATCATAGCGGACACGTTCGGCGTTACGATAGACGCGCTTCTGCGCGAGGGTGCGGAGGCGAGCTCGGAGCCCGATACGGATAAAGCAGAGGATACGAAAGACACTGCGAACGCGGACGAAAGGCTGCTTTCGGCGGTGGCGGAGAAATTCGGCGTCAGGCGCGAGGACATCGAAAGCGTCGACGTGCACATGAGCACGGGAGAGGGGACGCTGACGGATGTTTTCGGCGGAGAGGACATACCGGGCATACGCGACGACGGCGTTCTGCGCGTCGTGCAGTTTTTGGGAAAGCGCCCGCTCGGGAAAAGCGAATTCGCGGACGCGGGCGAGAGGATACCGCTTGCGCTCTCGGACGCCGCAGGTCACGGAGAAATAAAGGTCGAAATATGGGGCGACGCGGATATCGAAATCGGTGAAAACAAGAAGGGCATGTCCGTGTCCTTAAATGTCGGCGGCGACGTGACGGTAAACGGCGCGTCCGTCAACGGATCCGTGAAGGCGGGCGGCGACGTGAGCTGCGGCGGTGTCGGCGGAAGTGTGTCCGCGGGGGGCGACGTGAACTGCGGCGGCGTCGGCGGCAGCGCGTCCGCAAACGGAGATGTGAACTGCGGCGCTGTCTGCGGAGGTGCGTCTGCGGGCGGCGACGTAAACTGCGGCGACGTCAGCGGCAGTCTGTCAGCCGGAGGAGATGTGAGCTGCGGGAATGTAGACGGTGATATTTGCGCGGGCGGAGATGTGAACTGCGGCGACGTCGATGGGGATATTTCCGCAGGCGGTGATGTCGAATGCAACGACGTTGAGGGCAGCGTCGAGGCGGGAGGCGGCGTTGAATGCGGAAGCATCGGCGGGAGAGTTTCCGCCGACGGCGCAAACGTCGGAAAACAGTCCGGGCGCGTGGAGCACATAAGCTTCGATATCCCCGACTTTTCGATGCTCGGAGAGCAGATAAGCCGCAAGGTCAACAAGGCGATGGAGCGCGCGTTCGGCTCGCAGAACGGATCCGGCGGCAAAGAAAGGAACGACGCCGATGACGACGCGCTCTTTGCGGAGGCGCTCGAGCTCGCGGTAAGCGAGGGAAAAATATCGAACTCGCGCTTGCAGCAAAAGCTCCGCGTCAGCTACGGTGAGGCAGAGCGCCTTATATCAAAGATGGAGGCCTTCGTCTATATCAAAAAAGATCAGGACTCGCGCATGTACCGCACGGTCATCACCCGTCAGGAGCTCGACGAAATCAAAGGCAAATCCCAAAACGAAAACAAATAAAAACCCCTTTCATAAAAGCTTTAAAAGGAGAGCGCGAGGGGGAAGTTTTCGGCGCCGTCGCAGACGCGCTGAAACCTTCCCCCTCGCATAATGTATTTACTCAACCTTCGCGCCGCAGTTTTTGCAGAACGAGGAGTCGGCGGGAATCTCCGCGCCGCACTTCGGGCAGAGGCGGTGGTTTTTGAAATCGGCGAGCTGCGCCTTGCAGTCGGCGATCTCGGCGTTGATCTCCGTTATGTCCGCCATGAGGTCGGATATTGCCTCCGTCGTCTCGTCGCCGTCCATGACGGCGCTGTAATAGAGGCGGCCGATGCCCTCATACGTCATCGCGAGCTTTGTTTCCGCGAGGTGGAGGCGGTATCTCACCTTCGCGGCGTTCGTCAGTTCTCCCGCCTTTTTGACCGTGAAATTTGCGGCGTCCGTCGCCGTTTTTGATACGTCATCCCAAAATGTCACAGCGTGATCTCCTTTTTGCGTTTTAAAAAGCGTTCGTTTACGATATCATTATACGGCGGCGCGGGCGAATTGTCAAACGAAATATGTCGCCGCCCGCCGTGAATATGCGGCGGGGAAGACGAGAATAATAATGTCAGGACCTTTTGAGAAAAGGAAAGAGAAAAATGAACATTTCAAACGAGGAATATAAAAAATTCGCCGACAAGTCGGCGAAAAAATCGCCGTGCGCGAAAAACTGCGTACACGCGTTTCTTGTCGGCGGGCTCATCTGTACGATAGGGGAGCTTTTAGGCGCGCTTTACGGCGCGCTCGGCGCGGAAAAGGAGGACGCGGCGATATACGCGTCGATAACGCTTGTGTTTTTGGCGGCGCTCCTTACGGGCATCGGAGTTTTTGACAGAATAGCGAAGTGGGCGGGCGCCGGAACGCTCGTGCCGATAACGGGATTTGCAAATTCCGTCGTCTCGCCCGCGATAGACAATAAGGCGGAAGGGTGGGTGCTCGGCGTCGGCGCGAAGATATTCACGATAGCGGGTCCCGTCATCCTCTACGGTATACTGACAGGCGCGGCGTACGGCGTCATATATTGGCTCTTCACGCTCGGAGGATAAAACACGCTCTTCAAAAGCGACAAAAAGCGCGCTCGTTTTTCACGCGAGCACGCTTTTTATATATCTCTCCACACGGTCGCAGAGTTTCTCACTCTGCGACCGCATTTTATCGTTCTCGAAACATACATAGTATAGCACACCCAACGCGGATTTTCAATAGCCTGCGGCACCCGATGCGGACATCATAAGGTCCGCCTCCGGCGGCGCCGAAGAAAGAAGCGCGGGGCAAATTTAAAAAATCGACAAAAAACCGGTGGAAAACTCCGCCGGTTTCTGTTATACTTAAATTGTAAAACGACACCTTTTGCCGGACAGAAAAATGAAATCACTGACTGAGCTATACAAGATAGGGCGCGGGCCGTCGAGCTCGCACTCGATGGGACCCGCGCGCGCCGCAGAGGAGCTTCTGCGCCGCGTGCCCGACATGGACGGCGCGCGCGTCGTCCTATACGGCTCGCTCGCAAAGACGGGGCGCGGGCACGGGACGGACGCGGCGATAAAAAGCGCGCTCGGCGACCTCGACTGCGAGATAATATTTGATACGGAAAAAAGCGGCTTGCCGCATGAGAACACGCTCGACCTGACGGCGCTTCGCGGTGGGGAGCCGGTTTTCACGATGCGGGCGATGTCCGTCGGCGGCGGCGCCGTCGAGATAGAGGGAGAGGAACGGCATGAGGCGGGCGAGGTATACCCCGAACGCTCGTTTCTTGAAATATCGCGTCTCTGCATGTCGATGAGGCTGCGGCTTTCGGACTATGTCTTCATGCGCGAGGGGGACGGGATAAAAGATTACCTCTCGCGCGTGTGGGACGCCATGACGGCGGCCGTCGACAGGGGCGTCTCTGCCGTCGGGGTTTTGCCCGGCGGGCTCGGCATCGAGCGCAAGGCGCGCTCGCTTTACCGCGGAGGCTACACGGGCGAGCGCGACGCGGACAGGGAAAAGCGGCTCGTCAGCGCATACGCATACGCCGTCGCGGAGGAAAACGCAGGCGGCGGGATAGTCGTCACGGCGCCGACGTGCGGCGCGTGCGGCGTTCTGCCGGCGGCGCTGAAATACTGTTCGGAGCTTGCGGACGCTGACCGCGAGCGCATAATCCGCGCGCTTGCCGTCGGAGGTCTTTTCGGCAATATAGTCAAGACGAACGCGTCCATCTCGGGTGCGGAGTGCGGCTGTCAGGCGGAGATTGGGACGGCAACGTCGATGGCGGCGGGGGCGATAGCGGAGCTATACGGCATGTCGATAGACAGGATAGAATACGCGGCGGAGACCGCGATGGAGCATCAGCTCGGGCTGACGTGCGACCCCGTCGCGGGGCTCGTGCAGATACCTTGCATCGAGCGGAACGCGGTCGCCGCGATGAGGGCGCTCGACTCCGTGATGCTCATGCGGTTTCTGACGGGCACGAGGAAGATATCGTTCGACCTTGTGACGGCGACGATGTACGAGACGGGACGCGACTTGAATTCGCATTACAGGGAGACCGCAGAGGGCGGACTTGCAAAACTATATAGGTAAAGTGAACTTTACCTATATAGTTCAACTTTACAAGTAAAGCTCCGCTTTACTTGTAAAGTCCCACCTCATAATAAAAAACCTGCGCTCGCAGTTCATATGGCGGGCGGGGACAAATAAAATCGGGAGGCGCAGAATGAAGCAGCAGATACGCATGAGATTTCCGGGCGGACGCCCTAGGGCGTTCACGCTCAGCTATGACGACGGCGTCGAGCAGGATATGAAGCTCATTGAACTTGCAAGAGAAAAGGGCGCGAAGATGACGTTCAATCTCAGCTCAGGCGAATATCCGCCCGAGGGCTTTTCGTGGGAGCCGGGGACCGTACACCGCAGGATGCCGCTCTCGCTTTGCCAAAAGGTATATACGGGAGACGACATAGAGGTCGCCGTGCACGGCACGCATCACCCGTTTTGGGACGCGCTTCCGCCGCACGTCGCAATGTGGGACATAATAAACGACAGGCGGGCGCTCGAGGAGCAGTACGGGAGGCTCGTCAGAGGCGGCGCGTTTCCGTTCGGGACGTACTCGGACGAGGTCGTCGCGATGCTGCGCGCGGCGGGCATCGCGTACTGCCGCACGGTGAAGTCGAGCCGCAGCTTTGCGCTCCCTCAGGACTGGATGCGCCTTGAGGCGACGTGCCACCACCGCGACCCCGAGCTCTTCGAGCTGGCGGAGAGGTTCACGTCGGTGAAAAACGTCCGCGACCCGCTCCTGTTCTTCGTTTGGGGGCATACATACGAGTTTGAGGACAACGACAACTGGGACGTCATGGAGGGGCTGCTCGACAGGGTGTGCGGGCGCGACGACGTCTGGTACGCGACGAATATAGAAATATGCGATTATGCAAACGCGTTCGGGCGTCTCATCTTTTCCGCGGACGGGAGCCGCGCGTACAACCCGACCTCGACCGAGCTCTTCGCGTTCTGCGGCGGCGAGACAGTCACGATACCCGCCGGAGGTTCGGCGGAGGTCGGCGAGTGAGCGTCGGCGCCGAGTGGGGCTGCCGTCCCGTCTCGGAGCTTTCGGGCGTGACGGCAGGCGGCGCGAGGGAGCGGCAGCTCCACAAGCTCGGGATATATTCGCTCCGAGACCTCATCTACCACTTCCCGCGCGGATATGAGGACAGGGGAGACGTCCGCCTTGTTTCCGACATGCCTGACGGCGAGGCGCATTCCTATATCCTCACGGTCGTGACGGCGCCGTCCGTTACGACGGTGCGGCGCGGCATGACGCTCGTCCGCTTCCGCGCGAAAGATGATAGCGGCGTCTGCGAGATAACATTTTTCAATCAGTATTATCTGAAAAACTCCTTTCCCGTCGGCTCCCGCTTCCGCTTTTTCGGAAAGCTGACGCGCGAGCGCGGAGGCGCGAGGATGGCGTCTCCGACGTTTGAGCCATACACGGGGGACGAAATGCGGTCGCTCGTGCCGATATATCCGACGACGGCGGGTCTTTCGCAGAAGATGATGGGCTCGCTCGTAAAAAAGGCGGCGGACAAGACTTTATCTGAGGTGACGGATTTTCTGCCCGAGGAGATAAGGGAGAAAAGGGGACTTTCGACGCTGCGGTACGCGCTTTCGGGCATACATTTTCCCGAGGACGGGGAGATGCTCGAGCGCGCGCGCAGAAGGCTGACGTATGACGAATTTTTTCTCTTCGCCGTGCGTATAAGGCTCTCGCGCGACGAAAGGCGGCAGGCGAAGGCGAAAAGATTCTCCCGCGTCGACATGACGCCTTTTACGGACAGGCTCGGATATGAGCTGACGGGCGCGCAGAAGCGCGCGATAGGGGAAATAGAGGCGGACTTATGCGGAGGGAATGAGGGCGGCGAATCTGACAACGTACCGATGTGCCGCATCGTCGTCGGCGACGTCGGCTGCGGAAAGACCGCGGTCGCGGCGGCGGCGGCATACATGACGGCGAAAAACGGGATGCAGACCGTGCTTATGGCGCCGACGGAGATACTCGCGCGCCAGCACTATGACGATCTCTCCCGCCTGCTGTCGGGCGTCGGCATGAACGTGACGCTGCTCGTCGGCTCTATGGGGGCGCGCGAAAAGCGGCTCTCGTTGGCGGAATGCAGAGGCGCGGGCGCGCCGAGAGCAGACCTCGTCATAGGCACGCACGCGCTCATCGAGGACAAGGTGGAGTTTTCGGACCTCGGGCTCGTCATAACCGACGAGCAGCACCGCTTCGGCGCGCTTCAGCGCGCGGCGCTGTCGGAAAAGGGCGGAGAGGGCGTGCACACGCTCGTCATGAGCGCGACGCCTATCCCGCGCACGCTGTCGCTTGTGATGTACGGGGACCTCGACATTTCCGTCATTGACGAAATGCCGAAGGGAAGACAGACCGTCGACACGTTCGCGGTCGGCGAGAGCTATCGCGAAAGGCTGAACAAATTCATACGGAAGCAGGTCGAGGAGGGGCATCAGGTGTATATCGTCTGCCCCGCCGTGGGAGACGGGGACGGAGAGGAGGACGAGGACGGCTTTGAGGACGGCGGCGGGGCGGATCTGAAATCCGCCGTCGAATACGCAAAGGAGCTGTCGGAAAATGTGTTTCCCGATATTGCCGTCGGCTTTGTCCACGGGAAGATGAAGGGCGCGGAGAAGGACGCCGTTATGAGGGAATTTTCCGCGGGAAAGATAAAGATACTCGTTTCGACGACCGTCATCGAGGTCGGCGTCAACGTGCCGAACGCGACGCTTATGGTGGTCGAGAACGCGGAGCGGTTCGGGCTTTCGCAGCTGCACCAGCTTCGCGGACGCGTAGGAAGGGGGAGCGCGAAGTCGTACTGTGTGCTCGTTTCGGACGCGGCGGGAACCGATACGCGCGCGGGCGAGCGGCTCTTGACGATGAGGCGCGAGCACGACGGCTTCCGTATAGCGGAGCGCGACCTCGAACAGCGCGGACCCGGCGATTTTCTGCCGCAGAACGGAGTTGTGAGGCAGAGCGGCAGCTTCGGCTTCACGCTCGCGAGGGCGGACGACGAGCGCGGCATGGAGAGGATGAAGGCGGCGTTTGAGGATGCGTCGTCGCTGCTCGGGGAAGACCCCGGGCTCGAGGCTCACCCCGTGCTGCGCGGGCTTCTGCGCGACGCGGGAACGGAGGGCATCGTATCTTAAAAACACTCGGGGCAAAGTTTTTCTTGCCCCGAGCACTGCTTTTTTCGGATTTCGGCGGAATTTTTCCGCTCTCGAATGTTGACAAGCGGGGAGTGTGCGTGATACAATTATAAAAATATAAAAACGCTGTGATGCGGAAAAGTACGCGGTACGGGCACAAAGGTTTTGAAAGAGAGGCGCCGGTTGGTGAGAGGCGCCGTGCGCCGCCGCCGAAGTCGCCGCGGAGCGGCTTTGCCGAAACCGCATGGGATTAAGCAAAGACGGGTGCTCCCGTGACAGGGCGGGGATGTGGATCTGCGGTTCGGTGAAAACCGCGACGGCATCCCGTAAGGTGCGCCCGCGTCGGGCGAAAAAGAGTGGTACCGCGGAAGATTTTCGGCTCTTTCGTCTCTTTAGGTGCCCCGAAAGGGGGCCTTGTGAGGCGCGGGAGCATTTTTATTTTATCGAACGGAGTTTTTTATGCAGGCAGAGAAAAACGAGCGAATGACGGGCGCGAGGATAGTTATCGAGACGCTGATAGAGCAGGGCGTGACGGACGTGTTCGGTTACCCCGGAGGTCAGGTGCTCAATATCTACGACGAGCTTTACCTTGCGCGCGACAGGATAAATCACGTCCTCACGGCGCATGAGCAGGGGGCGTCCCACGCGGCGGACGGATATTCGCGCGTTACGGGCAAGGTCGGCGTCGTAATAGCGACGTCGGGACCCGGCGCGACGAACCTTGTCACGGGTATTGCGACCGCGATGCTCGACTCGATACCGATGGTGGCGATAACGGGCAACGTGCCGACGGGTCTTATCGGGCGCGACAGCTTCCAGGAAGTGAACATCACGGGCATCACGATGCCGATAACGAAGCACAACTATTTTGTCAGCGACGTCCGCGAGCTCGCGGACACGATAAGAGAGGCGTTCACGATAGCGAAGTCGGGCCGCCCCGGTCCCGTGCTCATAGACATACCGAAGGACGTACAGACGGCGGTGACGGAATTTGTCCCCGGCGGCGTGTCTCCGTTCTATGAGGAAGCCGTCGTGTCCGAGGACGATATAGAGCGCGCGGCGGAGCTTATAAACGCCTCAGAGCGGCCGTATATCTATGTCGGCGGCGGCGCCGCGGGTCACGGCATGGGAGAGGCGATAGCGAAGCTTGCCGAAAAGACGGACGCGTATATCGGCTGCACCCTTATGGGGCTGTCCGCGCTCCCCGACTCCTGCGGGCGATTCCTCGGGATGCAGGGGATGCACGGGCATTATGCCTCGTCTATGGCGAACGGGGAAGCCGACCTCATAATAGCGCTCGGCGTCAGGTTCAGCGACAGGGCAACCGGCAACACGGCGAAGTACGCGAAGGGCGCGAAGATAATACAGATAGACGCAGACCAGGCGGAGATAAACAAAAATGTCCGCGTCGACGTCGGGCTCATCGGCAATATCGTTGATGCCTTTGAAAAAATATCTCAGAGGTGCCGCGCCGCATCACACCCCGAGTGGCGGCGCACGGTCGAAGAATTCAGGGCGGAGGAGAGAAGGACGGCGGACGCCGCCGAGGCGGCGTCGGGCGATGCGCTTACGCCGAGGAAAATATTCGACATAATAAACGAGATGAAGGACGGGGACACCGTCATCGCAACGGACGTCGGTCAGCATCAGATGTGGGCGGCGCAGTACGTCAGCTTTGAGCGGACGCGGCGCTTTGTGTCCTCGGGCGGGCTCGGAACTATGGGATACGGCCTCGGCGCGGCGATTGGCGCCGCCGTCGCCTCCGGCGACAGGACGGTGCTCATCACGGGCGACGGCAGCTTCGGCATGAACTGCAACGAGCTTGCGACGGCGGTTTCGTACAACATTCCCGTCGTCATAGTCGTTATGAACAACGGCGTGCTCGGCATGGTGCGCCAGTGGCAGACGCTTTTCTACGGGAAGCGGTACTCGAACACGGTGCTCGGCAGAAAAACGGATTTCGTGAAGCTCGCGGAGGCGTTCGGAGCCGAGGGCAGGCGGGCGGAAACTGCGGATGAGTTCCGCGCCGCATTCGCGGAGGGAATGGCGCACGGCGGGCCGTTCCTCATTGACACATACATCGACAAGGACGAATTCGTGCTTCCGATGCTGCCGCCGGGCGGGTCGGTCGACGAAATGATAACGAGCAAAGAGGGGCTGATATGAGAGCCGTTATAGCAGTTTACGTTGAAAATAAATACGGCGTGCTCGCGCGCGTCGCGGGGCTTTTCATGAGGCGGGGCTTCAATATAGATTCCCTGACCGTCGGCGAGACGGACGACCCCGCGTATTCAAGGATGACGATAGTCATAAACGGGGACGAGAACGTCCGCGAGCAGGTGATGCACCAGCTTATGAAGCTGCACAACGTCAAGAAGGTGAAGCTGCTCGAGGAGGGGCGCGCCGTCGAGCGCGAGCTTCTGCTCGTGAAGGTGAAGAACACGCCCGAAAACAGGGCGGAGATAATGGCGGCGGCGGAGATCTACCGCGCCAAGATAATAGACTACACGACGGCGTCTATGTGCGTTGAGGTGACGGGCGAGCCGTCGAAAATACGCGCGTTCATAGACGTGATGAGACCGCTCGGCATCGTGGAGATATGCCGCACCGGCGTCGTCTCGCTCGGGCGCGGCACGAGCATAATGGACAGATCCGACATCTGAAAAATAAAAATATAAAGGAGACAAACAAAATGCAGAAAATTTACTATCAGCAGGACTGCAATCTTCAGAAACTCAACGGAAAGACCGTCGCTATCATTGGCTACGGCTCACAGGGACACGCGCACGCGCTCAATCTGCGCGACTCGGGAGTTGACGTCATCGTCGGACTTTACGAGGGCAGCAAGAGCTGGGCGAAGGCGGAGGCAGCCGGACTTCGCGTCATGACGTCCGCCGAGGCGGCGGAGCACGCCGACATAATAATGATACTCATAAACGACGAAAAGCAGGCGAAGCTCTACCGCGAATCTATCGAGCCGCACCTCACCGAGGGCAAGACGCTCGCGTTCGCGCACGGCTTCAACATCCATTTCGGCTGCATAAAACCGCCGAAGAACGTCAACGTCATAATGATAGCGCCTAAGGGACCGGGTCACACGGTCAGGAGCGAATACCAGGCGGGCAAGGGCGTGCCGTGCCTCGTCGCCGTCGAGCAGGACGCGACGGGAGACGCGCTCGAGATCGCGCTCGCGTACGCGCTCGGGATCGGCGGCGCAAGAGCGGGCGTGCTCGAGACGACGTTCCGCACCGAGACGGAGACCGACCTTTTCGGCGAGCAGGCAGTGCTCTGCGGCGGCGTATGCGCCCTCATGCAGGCGGGGTTCGAAACGCTCGTCGAGGCGGGCTACGACCCGAGAAACGCTTACTTCGAGTGCATACACGAGATGAAGCTGATCGTCGACCTCATATATCAGTCGGGCTTTGAGGGGATGAGATATTCCATCTCGAACACCGCCGAGTACGGGGACTATGTGACGGGACCGAAGATAATCACGGAAGAGACGAAGAAGACGATGAAGAAGATACTCTCCGACATACAGGACGGGACGTTCGCGAAGGAATTTCTGCTCGATATGTCCGACGCGGGCGCGCAGGTGCACTTCAACGCGATGAGAAAGCGCGCCGCAGAGCATCCGTCCGAGACCGTCGGGCGCGAGATAAGAAAGCTCTACAGCTGGTCGGACGAGGACAAGCTCATAAACAACTGACAAGACAAAGCGCCGCGAGGGGACATAATAGCGGACGGAGGGTGAAACATGATAAAGGATACGATAGTAGACGGCTTCGGCAACGCGCCGCACAGGAGCCTTTACCACGCGCTCGGGCTGACAAAGGAGGAGACGGAGCGTCCCCTCATAGGTATAGTCAGCTCGTATAACGAGATAGTGCCGGGTCACATGAACCTCGACAAGATAGCGGACGCCGTGAAAACGGGCGTTGCGATGGCGGGCGGGACGCCTATCGTGTTCCCCGCGATCGCCGTCTGCGACGGGATAGCGATGGGACATACGGGCATGAGGTACTCCCTCGTCACCCGCGAACTCATCGCGGACTCGACTGAGGCGATGGTGCTCGCGCACGGCTTTGACGGGCTCGTGATGGTGCCGAACTGCGACAAGAACGTGCCGGGGCTGCTCATGGCGGCGGCACGCGTCAATATCCCGACGATATTCGTCAGCGGCGGACCGATGCTCGCGGGCAGGGTGAACGGCAAAAAGACGAGCCTTTCGAGCATGTTCGAGGCAGTCGGCGCTTACTCCTCCGGAAAGCTCGACGACGCGGGGCTCTGCGAGTTTGAAGAACACGCGTGCCCGACGTGCGGCTCCTGCTCGGGGATGTATACCGCGAACTCCATGAACTGCCTGACGGAGGCGCTCGGCATGGGGCTGCGCGGGAACGGGACGGTGCCCGCCGTTTACTCGGCGCGCATCGAGCTCGCAAAGCACGCGGGGATGCAGATAATGGAGCTCGTGAAGAATAACATCCGCCCGCGAGACATAATGACGGAGGCGGCGTTCAGAAACGCGCTGACGGCGGATATGGCGCTCGGCTGCTCGACTAACAGCATGCTGCATCTGCCCGCCATCGCTAACGAGTGCGGGATAAAGATAGATCTCGACATGGCGAATGAGATAAGCGAGCGCACGCCGAACCTCTGCCATCTCGCGCCCGCGGGACCCGTATACATGGAGGACCTGAACGAGGCGGGCGGCGTTTACGCCGTGCTCCGCGAGCTTGCGGAGGCGGGACTGCTTGACACGACCGTTCTGACCTGCACGGGAAAGACGCTTTGGGAGAACATAAAGGGCGCGGAGGTTTACGACAGCAGCGTCATAAGGCCCGTTTCCGACCCGTACAGCAAGACGGGAGGGATCGCAGTGCTGCGCGGAAATCTCGCGCCGGACGGCTGCGTCGTGAAGCGCTCCGCCGTCGCGCCCGAGATGCTAGTGCACAAGGGCCCCGCCCGCGTCTTTGACAGCGAGGAAGACGCGATCGCGGCGATATACGCGGGGAAGATAGTGAAGGGCGACGTTGTCGTCATCAGATACGAGGGTCCCGCCGGCGGTCCCGGTATGAGGGAGATGCTGTCGCCGACGTCCGCCATCGCGGGCATGGGACTTGACAAAGACGTCGCTCTCATAACGGACGGAAGATTTTCCGGCGCGACGAGGGGAGCCTCTATCGGGCACATTTCTCCCGAGGCTGTCAGAGGCGGGCTTATCGCATTTGTCAAAGAGGGCGACATCATATCGATAAACATACCGGAATATAAAATTGAGCTGCTCGTGCCGGAGCCTGAGCTTGAAGAGCGCATGATGTCTACGCCGATAAAGTTCAAGAAAGACATAAGGGGCGTGCTCGCCCGCTATTCGGTGCAGGTCAGCTCGGCTGACAAGGGCGCCGTAATAAACAGATTCAAGTATGAAGAATAAGACGGGTCTTACAGCGGCGGAGCTTGGACGGCTGTCGCTCGCGCTTTCGTCTATCTCCGTGTTTCGCGGCGTGCTCGAAAATGACGTGATGAGGGCGTTTTCAAAATTCCTCGACGCTGCCTCCCGCGGCAGGGATGAGGCGGTCCCGCTGTACGGCGAGTTTTTATATCTGCTCGGGAAAAACAACTGCTCGTTTTCGGATTTTCTGAAAGAGGCGGTGTTTGAGTACGAGAACGAATACATTATCCGCGCGGGCAGGGGAGAGAAGACAAGTAATGCGCTTGCCGAAAATGCGGAGGCGGATCTTCGGCTTTTGTCTACACTGACGGATCTGACGCCGGAGGATCTCGCGCCGGTATGGGAAAATGCGGCGGGCGGCGTCAGGATGCCGCTGTTCGAAAACGAACATATCGACTTTTCTTTTGAGTACGCGGAGCGCGTCAAAAACGTCGGCAAGCTCGGGTATGGGATATTTTCCCGCCACGGCATGTTCCGCCTCGACGGGGAGAGGATCGTGCCCGTCGGCGCGTCAGACGAAACGGACGCGGGAGCGTTCGTCGGATACGAGGCGGAGAGGGCGGAGGTATTCGCGAACACGCGCGCGCTCGCGGAGGGCAGGCAGGCGTCTAACATACTCCTGTTCGGCGACGCGGGGACGGGAAAATCGTCGACAGTCAAGGCGAGCGCGAATATGTTCCGCAAGGACGGCGTGCGCCTCATAGAGCTGCGCCGCGACCAAATACTCTCTCTCTCATCCGTTATGGAGAGGATAGCGGAAAACCCGCTCAAATTCATAATTTTTATAGACGACCTGTCGTTCGGCAAAAACGACGACAGCTTCGCTATGCTGAAGGCGGCGCTCGAGGGCTCCGCCTCCGCGCGCGCGAAAAACGCCGTCATCTACGCGACGTCGAACAGGCGTCACATCGTGAGGGAGAGCTTTTCGGACAGGGACGGCGACGATGTGCATCACGGCGAGACCGTGCAGGAGCTGATGTCGCTCTCAGACCGCTTCGGACTTGTCGTATATTTCGGACGTCCCGACAAAAAACTTTACTTGAAAATCGTGCACGCCTTGGCACAGCGCGCGGGCGTCGACGGCGTGCCGGGGCTCGACGAGGAGGCGGAGGCGTTCGCGCTCGCAAAGGGGAGCCGTTCGCCGCGAGCCGCGGAGCAGTTTATAGAGAGCGTTATAGAAAAGCAAAGCCGCGGCGGGACCGTCGAAGAAAACAAATCGTAAAAATGACTGCAAGAGGAAGAAAGTGACGAACTGCAAAGAAAAATATACGCGGCAGTTTTTCCCCGTCAAAAGCCCGCGCCGCGGGTGGGCGGAGAAGACGTACATAGATAAAGCGCCCGTGTGGTGCTCTGTCGACCTGCGCGACGGAAACCAGTCCCTGACGATACCGATGTCGCTCGGCGAAAAGATAGACTTTTTCCGGCTGCTCGTCGGCGTCGGCTTCAAGGAGATTGAGGTCGGTTTCCCTGCGGCGTCGGATACGGAATACGCGTTTCTCCGCACGCTCATAGAAAACGGCATGATACCGGACGACGTGACAGTGCAGGTTCTGACGCAGAGCCGCGAGCACATAATAAGAAAGACGTTTGAGGCGCTGCGCGGCTGCAAAAACGCGATCGTACACCTCTACAATCCGACGTCGAGGGCGCAGCGCGAGCAGGTCTTTGGGATGGAGAAGGCGGAGATCAAGAAGATAGCGACGGACGGCGCGCGCCTTTTCCGCAGTATCGCGGAGGACATGGGGGTCGATTACAGATACGAGTATTCGCCCGAGTCGTTCACGGGGACGGAGCCTGAGTTTGCGCTCGAGGTGTGCGACGCCGTTCTCGACGTTTGGCGTCCGACGGAAGAAAGAAAGGCAATAATAAATCTGCCCGTGACGGTGGAGCTGTCCTCACCTCACGTCTATGCGGATCAGGTCGAATACATCTCCGACAACATCGGATACAGAAACGCCGTCGTCATCTCCCTGCACCCTCACAACGACAGGGGCTGCGCCGTCGCGGACGCGGAGCTCGGGCTGCTTGCGGGAGCCGAGCGCATAGAGGGGACGCTTTTCGGAAACGGCGAGAGGACGGGAAACGTCGATCTTGTGACGCTTGCGCTGAATATGTATTCGCAGGGCGTCGACCCGGGGCTTGACTTTTCCGACATGCAGAAAATAGCCGGAGCTTACGAGCGCGCGACGCGGATGCAGGTCGGCGACAGGCAGCCGTATTCGGGAAAGCTCGTATTTGCCGCGTTCTCGGGCTCTCATCAGGACGCGATCGCGAAGGGAATGAAGTGGCGCGCGGAGCATGGGGACGGGGTATGGAACGTGCCGTATCTGCCGCTTGACCCCGCCGACGTCGGAAGAGAGTACGAGACGGACGTGATAAGGATAAACTCGCAGTCCGGCAAGGGCGGCATCGGATATATTCTCGAGCGGAACTTCGGTTATGTGCTCCCGCTCGCAATGAGAGAAGAGGTCGGATACGCCGTCAAGGCTGTCTCGGACCGCGAGCATTCGGAGCTTTCGCCCGAGGACGTACTCGACATATTCACGAAGGAGTACGTCAACGTAAACGACAAAATACGGCTCATAGACTACCATTTCGTAAGGACGCCGGAAATAAACGTCACCGTCACCGTTGAAATTGACGGGGAGGCGCGCGACATAAAGGCGTCGGGAAACGGAAGACTTGACGCCGTGAGCAACGCGGTAAAACGGGAGCTCGGGATAATGTTTTCCGAGCTGACATACGAGGAGCACGCGCTCTCGCGCGGCTCGTCGTCGCAGGCGATAACGTATCTTAGCATAAAGCTTCAGGACGGCAGGCGCGTTTGGGGCGCGGGCATAAACGACGACATCATTGCGTCGTCGATAAGCGCGCTCTTCTCGGCGCTCAACCGCTCGCGGCACTAAAAGACGAGGAGGTACACAGTATGGGAAACGGAATGACAATGACGCAGAAGATCCTCGCGGCGCACGCCGGCAAAGACGCCGTCTTTCCGGGTGAGCTCATCGAGGCGGGTCTTGACCTTGTGCTCGGGAACGACATCACGACGCCCGTCGCGGTGAACGAATTCCGCCGCGCGGGGTTTGGGGACGTTTTCGACAGGGATAAAATAGCCGTCGTGCTCGACCATTTCGTGCCGAACAAGGATATAAAGGCGGCGGAGCAGTCAAAGCTGTGCCGCGGCTTTGCGTGCGAGCACGGCATCACGCATTTTTTCGACGTCGGAAAAATGGGCATCGAGCACGCGCTTCTGCCGGAGCAGGGTCTTGTCACGGCGGGAGACTGCGTTATCGGCGCGGACAGCCACACCTGCACATACGGCGCGCTCGGCGCGTTTTCGACCGGCGTCGGCAGCACCGACATGGCGGCGGCGATGGCGACCGGCAAGGCGTGGTTCCGCGTGCCGACGGCGATAAAATTCGAGCTTGAGGGCACGCTTTCCGAAGGCTGTTCAGGCAAGGATCTGATACTTTCGATAATAGGCATGATAGGCGTTGACGGCGCGCGGTACAAGAGCATGGAGTTTTCGGGCGCTGGCGTTCGGTCGCTTTCGATGGACGACAGATTCACGGTCTGCAACATGGCGGTCGAGGCGGGCGCGAAAAACGGCATCTTCCCCGTTGACGAAAAAACACTTTCCTATCTTTACGGGCGCGCCGCAAGAAAACCCGTCGTATACGAGGCGGACGGCGGCGCGGAATACGAGCGCGTGATAAAAATCGACCTTTGCGATATCGTTCCCACAGTGGCGTGCCCGCATCTGCCCGAGAACACGAGACCCGCGTCCGAGCTTTCGGACATAAAGATAGATCAGGTCGTAATAGGCAGCTGCACGAACGGGCGCATGGAGGACATGGAGACGGCGCACGCGATACTGAAGGGGAAAAAGGTCGCGGACGGCGTGCGCTGCATCATAATCCCCGCGACGATGGCGATATACAGGGAATGCGTCGTGAGGGGATACGTCACGGACTTCATCGACGC
Organism: uncultured Clostridia bacterium; assembly: GCA_947631245.1. Taxonomy (GTDB): domain Bacteria; phylum Bacillota; class Clostridia; order Oscillospirales; family CAG-272; genus DTU064. The sequence continues at coordinate 41,352 of CANRKP010000003.1, read as the reverse complement.
GGGAGCCGTCGTCTCGACGCCGACGTGCGGTCCGTGCCTCGGCGGATATATGGGCATCCTCGCCGAGGGCGAGAGGTGCGTGGCGACGACGAACCGCAACTTCGTCGGCAGGATGGGACATCCGAAGAGCGAGGTCTACCTCGCGTCGCCCGCGGTCGCCGCTTCGAGCGCGCTTGCGGGATACATCACGGGACCGGAGGACAGGAAAAAATGAAGACAGGCGGCAGAGCTTTCAGATACGGGGACAACGTCGACACGGACGTAATAATACCGGCGAGGTATCTCAACACTTCGGCGGCTGACGAGCTTGCGAAGCACTGCATGGAGGACATAGACGCGGAGTTCGCGGGCACGGTAAAGGACGGGGACATAATAGTCGCCGGAGAAAATTTCGGCTGCGGCTCCTCGCGCGAGCACGCGCCGCTCGCGATCAAGACTTGCGGCGTCGGAGGCGTTATTGCGAAGAGCTTTGCGCGCATTTTCTACCGCAACGCGATAAATATCGGCTTGCCGATACTCGAATGCGCCGCGGCGGCGGATGGCATACGCGCGGGCGACGAGGTCGGGATAGATTTTGATACCGGCATAATAACGGACATCACGACCGGTGAGACATACAGGGCGGAGCCGTTCCCGCCGTTCATACAGAACATCATTCGCTCGGGCGGGCTGCTCGCCTCCGTTTCGGGAGAGGGGGAGAAGAAATGAAAAAGCGGATAACGGTGCTTTCCGGCGACGGGATAGGACCCGAGATAGTTGCAGAGGCAGTCAAGGTGCTCGACCGCGTCGGGGATGTTTACGGGCACACGTTTGAATACACCTACGTCGACATCGGCGGCTGCTCGATTGACAAATACGGCGTGCCGATAACGGACGAAGGAATGCAGGCGTGCCTTTCTTCGGACAGCGTCCTGCTGGGCGCCGTCGGCGGTCCGAAGTGGGACGACTGCCCGGCGGAGATAAGGCCCGAAAAGGCACTGCTTGCCGTCAGAAAACAGCTCGGTCTTTTCGCGAACCTCCGCCCGACAAAGCTGTTTCCGCAGCTTGCGGGCGCGTCTCCGCTCAAGTGCCGCATCATAGGCGAGGGGATAGATCTCGTCATCGTGCGCGAGCTTACGGGCGGCATTTACTTCGGCGAGAAGAAGACGGAGGAGAAAGACGGCGAGCTTACGGCGACGGATGTCATGACATATTCCGAGCACGAGATAGAGAGGATAGGGAGAGTCGCGTTCGAGACCGCGATGAAGAGGGGGCGCAGGCTCGCCTCCGTCGACAAGGCGAATATTCTCGACACGTCGCGGCTGTGGCGGCGCACGATGCATATGCTACGCGAGCAGTACCCGGAGGTTGAATATTCGGACATACTCGTAGACAACGCGGCGATGAAGTTGATAAAGGACCCGACGCGGTTTGACGTCATCGTGACGGAGAACATGTTCGGCGACATCCTCTCGGACGAGGCGTCGATGCTGACGGGCTCGATAGGGATGATGCCGTCGGCGTCGCTCTCGTCGGGCACACGCGGAATGTACGAGCCGATACACGGCTCCGCGCCCGACATTGCGGGGAAGAATATCGCGAACCCGACGGGGACGGTTTTGTCGGCGGCGATGATGCTGCGGTATTCGTTCGGCATGGAAAAGGAGGCGGACGCCGTAGAGAATGCGGTCGCGAAAGCGATAGACGAGGGCTTCCGCACGCAGGACATAATGGCGGCGGGGAAAGACGACGGCTGCCGACTTGTGTCATGCACCGAAATGGGAGATATTTTCGCGGAGAGGATATAGCGCGTTACCGAATTTCCGACAGCAAAAAGGACTGTTTGAAAAAAGCACTTGACAAGGAGCGGTAAAATGGAGCACAAGGGCACAAGGGAATTGCAGACGCAGCGCCTTATCCTGCGTCCGTGGAAGGAAAGCGACGCCGAAGAAGCCTTCGCCAACTGGATGAACGATCCTGACGTTACCAAATATCTGACGTGGACGCCCCACGGCGACATTTCCGTCACCCGCGCGCTTTTGAAGGCGCGCGAGGAAGAATGCAAACGACCCGACTGCTATCATTGGGCTGTTGTATTGAAGGACGGAAACATCCTGATCGGCGATATCGAGGTGGGAATCGTCGACGAGTATCAGGAGACGGGCGGCATCGGATACTGTATAGGCAAGGCGTGGTGGGGCAAGGGATTTATGACCGAAGCGCTCACGGAAGTTTTGCGCTACTGCTTTGAGGAAGTCGGCTTCTATCGCATAAACGGCATTCACGCCGCGGAAAACGTCGGCTCGTCTCGCGTTATGGAGAAATGCGGCTTAAAATATGAGGGGACGCGCAGAAAAGCGTTCCGACTGCTCGGGACCGGCGAACGGGTAGACATTGTTGAGAGAGGCATTTTACGGGAAGATTATTTTAGTGACAAAATAGAGTAAATATATGAAATTCGCTGTTTTTGGGGTGGACTTTCGCTTTCTAAGACAGTATAATTCAAGCATAAAATCAAGCGGGGGTGCGGTTTTTTATGGACAGCGGACGAAAACGAAGCATGGGGAATTTCCTTGCCGAGCAGAGGCGGCGTCTCGGTCTGACGCAGGAGGAGCTCGGCGAGCGCATCGGCGTCTCGGGCAAGACAGTCTCGAGATGGGAGACGGGAGTGTATCTTCCCGGGGTCGAGGCGCTGGAGCTGTTGTCGCTTGAACTCGGCGTGACGGCGGACGAGATAATAGCGGGAAAAAGACAAACGACTAATCAAGTTATTACAATTGCCGAAAATAATGAAAAAAGCGGCGGCGCGGCAGAAGAAAGGGAGAATGCCGCCACGGATGAGGACGGCAATGCAAATGTCAGCGGCAGCGGTGCGCTGGTCACATTCACGGCGGAGGACAGGCTCAAGTACTTCAAGAGAAAGTGGCTGCGGGACAATATTTTCGAAAACGTGTGCGGGCTTGTGTTCGTGCTTACCATTGCCTTTGCCGCCGCGCGCTTACTTGAAATTCTTTCGGCGGGCGTGTGCGCGGGGGCGTTTTTGGCTTATATTCTGATAAGGCGGAACTCCATGATGTCGTATGCGGAGGAGAGGGCGTTTTCGATAAGGCTTAATGAGAAAAAAGAAAATGAGAAACGCGTTTGCGACGGAGAAAGTGGACGGAGGGACTGAAGCGGGCGCACAGAGCACATTTTTTTTGCGGAGGATTTGTTTACATTTCGACGTATGTGTGATAAAATAAAGGCAGAACATCACGCATTCGTGCGGTGCCGTCGCGCTGTCGCGGATGTGTGGTAAGAAAAAATAATAACGAGAGGTAAAAAATGAAAACATGTCCTAACTGCGGCGGTCCCATAGACGACGGCGAAGTTCTCTGCCGGAACTGCGGGACGAATGTCGAAAATGTATCCCGTGCAGAAAATGCGCCGTCCGCGCCTCAGACGCCGCCCGAACAAAAGATGCCTCAGACGCCGCCATATACTATGCCTCAGACGCCCCCGACGCCGCCGATGCCGCCTAGACCTCAGATACCGCAGGGTCAGATCCCTCCGATGCCGCAGTATCAGCCCCAGGCACCCGCCTTCGACCCTTATGATCACACGGCGGAGTTTGACGGCAAGGACGTATCGGACAACAAGGTATACGCAATGCTTTGCTATCTGCTCGGAGCAGTCGGAATAATAATCGCGCTGCTCGCGTGCCCGTCGTCGAAATTCGTGTCGTTCCATGTCAGGCAGGCGATCAAATTCGAGGTCGTGGGGATGCTCGCGCTCATCGCCTCCGTTGTGCTCTTTTGGACGATAATAGTCCCGATAGCATATGCGGTATTTTCGGTGGCGCTCGTCGTCTGCCGCATCATCACTTTCGTGCAGATATGCCGCGGTCGCGCGGTCGAGCCGTACATAATCCGCAGCATAGGATTTCTGAAATGAGATTTTGAAAAAACGCCGCCCCGGTCGGGCGTCAAAACGCCGCTTTTCACGGAGCGGCGTTCTCTTTTTTTGCTTTTTTCACGAATACCGCTTGAAAAAACAAAAATTGTGTGATAATATATTGTAAATTGAGAGCGACAATCATTTTCAGTTTCATTTTTGCCGCCTCAAAATAAGGCTTCGGAGGCAGTTTTTATATGGGTTACTCGACAAAGCAGAGGGCGGGGATCCTTGATTATATGAGCTCGCATCCGGACAGCTGCTTCACGGTGCGCGAGCTTATCGCGGAGAGCGGGCTTTCTGTCGGCGAGGCGACCGTTTACCGCGCGCTTGCGCGGTTCGTCGAAGAAGGAAAAGTGAAAAAATACGTCTCCGGCGACGGCGCCGGCGCGATGTACCAGTACGTCGAGGGGGAGAGCTGCGAGTCTCATTTCCATCTCCGCTGCCTTTCCTGCGGGCGCGTGTTCCACACCGAATGCCACGTCATCGGCGAGATGGTGGAGCATATCGAAAAGGAGCACGGCTTCCGCGTCGACGCCGTACACACGACGATATACGGGATATGCGGCGAATGCGAAGCGAAGAAGGAAAACGGATGAGAAAAGGTCTTTTCACATTCTTCGCGCGGATCATGTTTTTTGCGGCGCTCGCGCTTTCGCTCGTCTCCTGTGGGCGCGCGGCGGGCGGAAATCAAAGCTGCGGCGGGGATAAGCTGCGCGTCGTCACGACGATATTTCCGCAGTACGACATGGCGCGGGCGGTCGGCGGAGATCGCGTCGAGATGTTAATGCTCGTCCCGCCCGGCTCCGAGGCGCACACATACGAGCCCTCGGTCGCGGACGTCGCCGCCGTATCGGGAGCCGACCTATTCATTTACGCGGGCGGCGACATAGACCCGTGGGCGCAGTCGCTGGCGGATACCGTATCGGGCTCGGGCGTCGAGTCGTTTTCTCTTCTCGACGCGCTCGGAGATAAAGAGACGGACGACGAGCACATTTGGACGTCGCCGAAAAATGACATCGTGATGCTCCGCTATATAGAAGAGGCGCTCGTGCGCCTCGACCCCGACGGCGAGGACGGATACCACGCACGCGCCGACGAGTACGAAAAAAAGCTCGCAATTGCCGACGGGCAGCTTGAGGATATCGCGAAAGCGGCTGCGGCAAACGGCAAAACGGTCGTTATTGCAGACAGGTTCCCGTTCGACAGCCTTTTTGAGGATTACGGCATCGCGCACGCCGAGGCGCTCGGCGGCTGCTCCGTCGGTCAGGAGCCGTCCGTTTCAAAGGTCGCGGGGCTTATAGAGCTCGTAAGAGAGGACGGCATACCATATGTTTTCTATATCGAATTTTCCGAGCATAAGACCGCGGACGCGATAGCGGACGCTGCGGGGTGCGGCGAGCTGCTGCTCCACTCGTGCCACAACGTGTCGCGCGAGGACTTCGAGGCGGGCGTGACGCTTCCTGACCTGTTCGCGGAAAATGCGGAAAATCTTTCGGAGGTGCTTTCGTAATGGCGCTGATAGAATGCCGCGGGGTGACGCTCGGCTACGGCGGGGACGTCGCCGTCCGCGGGGTCGACATGACCGTATCGAAGGGGGACTACCTTTTCATAATCGGCGAGAACGGCTCCGGCAAGTCGACGCTCGTCAAGGGGCTTTTGGGGCTCATCTCCCCGCTCTCCGGCACGATAAGATACGGCGACGGGCTGACGCGGCGCGGCATCGGATATCTCCCGCAGAAAACGGAGGTGCAGCGCGATTTTCCGGCGTCTGTGCGCGAGGTCGTGACCTCGGGCTGCGTGTCGTCGGGATTTCATCCGTTCTACACGCGCGCCGACAGGGAGCGGGCGCACGCGGCGATGATGCGGCTCCACATACACGACATCGAAAAAAAGAGCTACCGCGAGCTTTCGGGCGGTCAGCAGCAGCGAGTGCTGCTCGCGCGGGCGCTCTGCGCGACGCGGACGCTTCTTTTGCTCGACGAGCCCGCGACGGGGCTTGACCCAGAGGCGGCGGCAGAGCTTTACGCGACCGTCGGCAGCCTCAACCGCGACGACGGGGTGACTGTCATAATGGTGTCCCACGATATGGACGCGCTGTCGAGCGAGGCGGGGCACGTCCTTTATATAGGACGCGACAAGACGTTTTTCGGCACGCGGCAGGAATATATCTCCTCCCCTTACTTCCGCGGGAAGGCGGGAGAATAAAAAGGCAAAAACGCAATATGAAGATGATATTTGAGCTTCTTTCCGACCCTGTCATATCACGAATAATAGTCCGCGCGCTCATCGTAGGCGCTGCGGTGTCGCTCTCGGCGTCCGTGCTCGGCGTCACGATGGTGCTCCGCCGCATGTCGATGATAGGCGACGGGCTCGCGCACGCGGGCTTCGGCGCGCTCGCCGCGGCGACGCTCTGCGGGGCGGGCGACCTCAAAACCGAGGTCTCGATACCGATAGTGATGGCGACGGCGCTTTTGCTCATGTGGCTGTCGGAGAGCGGCGCGCTCGGCGGCGACGCCGCCGTCGCCGTCATATCGACGGGAATGATGACGGCGGGCGTTCTGATATTCAGCTTCACGACGGGGTACACGGCGGATATGTGTTCGAGCCTTTTCGGCTCCGCGTCGATATTGACGATAACGGACAGGGACCTTTGGCTCTCACTTCTGCTCGCCGCCGCCGTCGCCGCGTTTTTTCTTCTGTTTTATGCGAAGATTTTTTCCGTTACGTTTGACGACGTGTTCTCTTTCGCGTCGGGCATAAACGTCTGGGCGTACAAGCTCGCCGTCGCGGCGCTCGTCGCCGTGACGGTCGTCGTCGGGATGAAGATGATAGGCTCGCTGATGATATCGGCGCTGGTTGTTTTTCCGGCGCTGACGGCAATGCGGCTCTGCCGCAGCTTCGCGGGCGTGCTCGCCGTCTCGGGCACAGTCTCGGTGCTCGGCTTTCTTGTCGGATTTGCCGTCTCTTGCGTGCTTTCGCTGCCGGTGGGGGCGTCCGTCGTTGCCGTAGACCTTGTCATTTTCGCTGTCGTTTGCGCGATATCGGCATTGAGGACGGCGCATAAGAAAAGGCTCGCAAGAAATGCGGCTGTTTGAGGCGCGTCCGCTCGCGGCGTTCTGCGCGCTCTTTGCCGCGGTCTCGGCGCTCGCTTACAATTTGAACGGAAGAGAAAAGATCATCCTTTTGCTTCTGACGGCTGCCGCCGCCGCGATATTTTTCGCCGCGGCGGCTTTTCCCGTGCCGGAGCGCGTGAAAAAGCTGCGCCCGCGCGCCGCCTCGCTCGCGCTTGCAGTTGCGGCGGCGCTGTCGGTCTCGTTTTTGTTCTTCGACATCGTCTTTGCCTCATACGATGCGCTCGACGGGGAGGACGGGAGAGTTTCGGGATATGTGACGGGCGTCGTTTATGAAACGGGCTTCGGCTCGTCGTATACGGTGACGCTGACGAAAACGGAGCGCGGGACCGGTCGCGCGGGCGCGCTGCTCGAGGCGGAGTTTGACGCGGGGCTCGCCGTCGGCGACGTGTTCACCGCGGACGTTGTCTATTCCGCGCTCGGTGTCGACGGCAGCTTTGACGAGAGGGCTTACTACACGCCGCGCGGCGTGCGCGTGAAAGTGACGGTGCAGAATCCCGAAATGATAAAGGCGGGCACAGGGGACGCGCCGGGGCTCCTTGGGAAAACGGAGATATTCTTTGCCAAGGCGAGGGAAAGAATATCGGAAATTCTCGGCGGCGCGGTCGACGGGAAGGGAGGCGGCGGGCTGCCGCAGGCGCTCCTTGTCGGCGACAGGGACGGAATAGGGGACTCGCTGTACCGTGATTTCAAATACATAGGCGCGGTCCATCTGCTCGCGGTCTCGGGTCTTCATCTGACGGTGCTGATCGGCGCCGCCGACAGGCTGCTTGGCACGTTTTTGAACAGGAAGCGGAAGAACGCGGTCTTAATACTTCTCACCGTGCTTTATATGGCGCTGACGGGCTTTTCGGCGTCCGTCACGAGGGCGGGGCTGATGCTCATCCTCTTCTACGCCGCGTATTTCGTGAGGCGGACGCCCGACAGCGTGACGTCTCTCTTCGTCGCCGCGGCGGTCATAATGGTCGTCTCGCCGGCGTCGGCGGGGGATGTCGGGCTTTTACTGTCTGTGACCGCCATGCTCGGATGCCTTTTTGCAAACAAAATTTTTGTTTCGGGCGCATTGAAGCGCGCGCTCGCGGGGCTTTCGTCGCGCGGGAAGCCCGGAAAAATCTCTGCGTCTTTCATCGGGTGGGCGGCGTCCTCGCTCGCGGTTTCGTTTGCGGCGCTGTTGTTTACGCTGCCGACGATGTGGCTCGAATTCGGTCGCGTGTCTCTGCTCTCGCCCCTCTCGACGCTGCTTCTGACGCTGCCGGTGACGGGGATACTGTATCTTTCGCCCGTTATAGTTCTGACGGCGGGTGTGCCGTTTATATGCTCGCCGCTGTCGACCGTGTGCGGCGCGCTCTGCCGCGTCACGGAGAGTGTGGCGTCTCTTCTGTCGCGCATAGACGGCGCGGGAATACCGCTTTCCGATGCGGCGCTCGGAGTGTGCTTTTTCACGGCGGGATGCCTTTTTGCCGCCCTCGTGCTCGGACGGCGCGGCGCCGTGTGTTCCGTATCGCTTGCGGCGCTCTCGTTTTTCGTCGTCTGCGCCGCCGCGACCGTGCACGCGCACACGTTCAAAAACGACGCGGTCGCCTATGTGAATTACGGGAAGAACGACGCCTTTGCCGTCACGGATGGGATGCGGCTCCTCATATGCGATATTTCAGACGGCTCGTGGACGCCGACGTCGCTCGCCGTCGAGAAAGGGAAGGAGTCGGGCGCCGAGCGGATCGCGGTCTATATGCTCACCCACCTGCACCGCCGCCACATATCGACGCTCTCGAAGCTCTTCGGGCGCGAATACGTCCGCGAGTTGTGGCTGCCCGAGCCCGAGACAGAGGACGAGAGGCAGATATACGACGAGCTCTCGGAGCTCGCAAAAGACTGCGGCGCCGGTGTTCTGACGTACTCGCGCGGGGACGCGGAGACGTTCGGCTCGGTCACGGTCGGCACGTTTCCGAGGACGGTGATATCGCGGTCGACGCATCCGGTGCTCGCCGCCGTGTTCGATACGGAGGACATGCGCGTGACGTACATCGGCGCCTCGGTTCACGAGAGCGGGATATACGAAAGTGCCGCCGAGATGTGCCGCGGCGCCGATACCGTCATCTTCGGCATCCACGGTCCCGTATACAAGAGCGGCGCGGGATACGGGCTCGGCGAGGACACGCGCGCGGTCTACGCCTCGCAGTCGACAGCGGATTTCATGTTCGGGGAGAACAAAACGAAGTATTTCTCCGTGTACGGAGAAGAATAAAGGGTGTGCCTTGTTTTTTTCCTCGCGGTGTGGTATGATTGTGTAGACGCGCCGAAGACGGCGCGGTGAAAGGAAACAAAAAACGAATGAAAGCGGTAATAACCGTCGTCGGCTGCGACAGCATAGGGATAATAGCGGGAATCTCCGCCGAGTGCGCGCGGTACGGCGTCAACATCAGCGAGATAACGCAGTCGGTGCTCGCAGAGTATTTCGTCATGATAATGATAGTGGATATAGCGCACCTCACCTGCGACTTTTCCGACTTCGTCGACGCGATGGAAAAGCACGGGCGCGAGCGCAGCCTCGAGATACACGTCATGCACGAGAACATCTTCAACTCGATGCACGAGATCTGAAACGGAGCTGACGCATATGCTTAACGTAGGCGCGATACGCGAGACCGTCAACATGATAAAGGAGGAGAACCTCGACATCAGAACGGTGACGATGGGGATCTCCCTTTACGACTGCCAGAGCGACGACACAAAACGGCTCGCGGACAAGATATACGACAAGATAACAAGGAGCGCGGGCAGGCTCACGGAGGTCACCCGCACGCTCGAAAAGCGGTACGGAATACCGATAATAAACAGCCGCGTCTCGGTCACGCCCATATCTTACATGGCGGGCGGGCTCCATTCGACCGACGACTGCGTTCTTATTGCGAAAACCCTCGACCGCGCGGCGGACGCGCTCGGCATCAACTTTATCGGCGGATACAGCGCGATGGTGCAGAAGGGAGAGATCAACTCGGCAAAGCTGCTCATAGACAGCATCCCCGAGGCGCTCGCCGGGACGGGGAAGGTCTGCTCGTCGGTAAACGTCGCATCGACGAAGGCGGGCATAAACATGGACGCCGTGCGCCGCATGGGAGAGGTCATAAAAGAGACTTCGTATCTCACGCGCGAAAGCGCCTCGATCGGGTGCGCGAAGCTCGTCGTCTTCGCGAACGTGCCTGAGGACAACCCGTTCATGGCGGGCGCGTTCCACGGGACGGGCGAGGCGGAGCACGTCATCAACGTCGGAGTTTCGGGACCCGGCGTCGTCGCGGCGGCGATAAGGCGCGCGGGCGAGTGCGATCTGACGGCAGTCGCCGAGACGATAAAGAAGACGGCGTTCAAGATAACGCGCGTCGGACAGCTCATAGCGACAGAGGCGGCAGAGATGTTAGGCGTGCCGTTCGGCATCGTTGACCTTTCTCTCGCGCCGACGCCCGCCGTCGGAGATTCTGTCGCTCACATCCTCGAGGAGATAGGGCTCGAGCGCTGCGGCGCGCACGGAACGACGGCGGCGCTCGCAATGCTGAACGACGCGGTCAAAAAGGGCGGCGTCATGGCGAGCTCGCACGTCGGCGGGCTTTCGGGCGCGTTCATACCCGTCTCCGAGGACGCGGGCATGATAGACGCCGCCGCCTGCGGCGCGCTCACGATAGAAAAGCTCGAGGCGATGACGGCGGTCTGCTCCGTCGGGCTCGACATGATAGCGATCCCGGGGGACACGCCCGCCGAGGTCATATCGGGAATAATAGCGGACGAAATGGCGATAGGCGTCGTCAACAGCAAGACGACTGCCGTGCGCCTCATCCCCGCATACGGCAAAACCGTAGGCGACGAGCTCTCGTTCGGCGGGCTGCTCGGAACCGCGCCCGTCATGGAGGTGAATACATATTCGCCCTCCGTGTTCGTGAAGCGCGGCGGCAGAATACCGGCGCCGATACAGAGCCTCAAAAACTAAAAACGGGGGGACTGTCGCATGTATACTGCGGACGGGAAGCGATACGAAGAGATGCGGTACCGCCGCTGCGGGAAGAGCGGACTTTTATTGCCCGAAATTTCGCTTGGGCTGTGGCATAATTTCGGCTCGGCGGACAGCTTTGACAATATGCAGGACATGGTGCATACCGCGTTTGATTTTGGGATAACGCATTTTGACCTCGCGAACAACTACGGACCCGTGTACGGCGCGGCGGAGGAGAACTTCGGCAGGATAATGGAGCGCGATATGAGGCCGTACCGCGACGAGATGATAATCTCGACGAAGGCGGGCTACGACATGTGGCCGGGACCTTACGGAAACTTCGGCTCGCGCAAGCACCTTACGGCGAGCATAGATCAGTCGCTCTCCCGCATGAAGCTCGGGTATGTGGATATATTTTATCATCACAGACCCGATTACGAAACTCCGCTCGAGGAGACGGCGGAGGCCCTTTCCGACATCGTGCGCTCGGGAAAGGCGCTCTACGTCGGCATATCGAATTATGACAGCGAGCGGACGCGGAGGATCGCGGAGATACTGCGCGAAAACCGCACGCCGCTGCTCATAAATCAGGTGCGGTACAGTATGCTCGACAGGCATATCGAGCGCGAAAGGATACCCGAGACATGCAGGGATGTCGGCGCGGGCGTCATATGCTTTTCGCCGCTCGCGCAGGGCGTTTTGTCAGACAGGTATCTTGACGGCATTCCGGGCGACAGCCGCGCGGCGAAAAACAGATTTCTGCGCGGCGATTCGATAACGCCGGAGCTTATTTCAAAGGTGAAGGCGCTCGGAGAGCTCGCCGAGGCGCGCGGGCAGACGCTTGCGGCAATGGCGCTTTCGTGGGTATTGAGGCGGGAGGAGATAACGTCCGTTCTCGTCGGCGCGAGCCGTCCGGAGCAGATAAGGGCAAATTTCGCCGCGACAAAAGGCGCGCCGTTCTCGGAAGAGGAGCTTTCAAAAATTGAGGAAATATTGAAAAAATAGAAAATTCGGGAGGGGAAAGAAAAATCCCCTCCCGATTTTTTTGCGGCAAATTCGGGCGGCGCAAAAAACTTTTCCCTCGGGGGTTGACACGGCGGGGGCAAAGGTGTATGATATAAGTGTTCTATTTCAAGTAGTACATTTGAGCAAGGGGAGCATGAACGAATTTCTGAGATTTATACTGTCAGAGCTCAAGGGAGCTTTAGGCTTTGCGATAATTGCGGCGGCAGGCTGCGCCTTTGTCATATTCCTCGCGGCGGGAATATACGGATATGTTAAGAGGGGAGACCCGAACGCGAAAAAATTCCCGCTCGGGCGCGCCGTCTCGACGGCGATGCTATTGTGTTGGGTGGCGGCAGTCGCTTATCTCACCGTCATGCGCCCGTCGACATACGGGGGGCGGGCGAACCTGCATCTGTTCCGCGCGTGGCGCGAGGCGTGGAACAATTTTTCGTTCAAGAACTGGTCGAACGTGCTTTTGAACGTTGCGATGTTTTTCCCGCTCGGGGCTCTTCTGCCGCTCGCGGCAAAATTTTTCAGGCGGTGGTATGCGGCGATAGGCGTGTTTTTCGCCTCGACGTTTGCGATAGAGTTCACGCAGCTGTTCGCGCACCGCGGGACGTTCGACGTCGACGACCTGTTCGCGAATTTTCTCGGCGCGCTCATCGGTTACGGCGTCGTGACGGCGGTCTTGTCGTTTGCGGACAGCGGGGAGAGGGAGCACAGGGCGCGCCGCGCGGCGGCAGCGCTTTCGGTGCCGGCGCTTTCGGTGCTCGCGGCGGCGGCAGCGTTCGCCGTTTACTTCATCAAGCCGTATGGGAACCTCGCGTGCGCGCCGTCATATTACGCGGACACGCGCGGGGTCAAGTGGGAGCTCTCATGCCGACTGCCCAAGACGGAGGGGAGTGTGCCGCTCTACCGCGCAAAGGGAGCGGGGCAGGACGAATGCATCGAGGCGGCGCGGAGCTTTTTCGAAAGGCTCGGCGTCGGCGAGGAGGAGATCGACGAGCTCGATATCGGCGTTTACGACGACGGCGTGTTTGTGTCAGACCACAAGACGGCGTCAGTCTATGTGTATTACGCGGATGGGAGCAGAAGGATAGAAATCTACGGCACCGGCAGCGGGAACGCCGCCTCCGTCGCGGAGGACGAAGCGCGGGCGCTTCTCTTGTCTTACGGGATAGAGGTGCCGGAGGGGGCGTCGTTTGAAAACGTCGGCACGGGCGCGTATATGTTCCGGCTCGAAAGGAGAGGGGACGGCGGCGTCGCCGGATGGCTGCGGATAAGGTGCGAGGAAGCGGGCGGCGGCGTGAGGCTGAAGAGCGTCGCCGACCATATGTGCGAATGCGAGCTTTGTGCCGAGGAGGAGATCATTTCGGCCGAGGAGGCGCTGTCGCGCCTCGAACGCGGGAGATTTGACGGGATGATGTTTGAATATCTGTCGCCCGAAAATGCAGAGGTCACGTCATGCTCGCTCGAATACGAGACAGACTCGAAGGGCTTCTTCCAACCTGTATATACTTTCTCCCTTATTTGTGACGGCGAGAACGAAATGACGGCGAAAATTCCGGCAATGAAATAAAACAACCGCAGAGCACTCTCTGTGGACCACAGCTTTTCTTACAAAAAATCCCTAATTTAAAGCTTTTGAAGAGGGGTGCGGGGGGAAACTTTTCTCGAAAAGTTTCCCCCCGCAATTATTCTCCTCCACTACTCACAGCCACCCGCCGTCGAGGCGGATTATTTGGCCGGTCATGTAGTCGTGGCGGGTGGCGACGTCTGCTATGAGCTTTGCCGCTTCGGCGGGCGAGGCAAGGCGTCCCGCCGGGATCTCGTCGCAGAGAGAGGCGAGCTCCTCCTTTGAAAAGCAGGCGTTCATGTCGGTATCGACGGCGCCGCAGGCGACGGCGTTCACGCGGACGCCGCTCGGCGCGAGCTCCTTTGCGAGCGCCTGCGTCAGCGCGTTGACGCCGCCCTTCGACGCGGAATATGCCGCCTCGCAAGAGGCGCCGTTTACGCCCCATACCGACGACACGTTGACGATGCTGCCGTGACGTCGGCGCACCATAGAGGGCACGGCGAGGCGGCAGGTGTTGAATACGGACGTGAGATTGACGGAGATGACATGGGCCCATTCGGCGGGCGTCATGTCGGTAAGGAGCCCGACGTAGGATATGCCGGCGTTGTTTACGACAATGTCGATGTCGCCGAGCTCGTCCGCCGTCAGGAGGTACATCCGCTCCGTCTCGGCAAAGTCCGACACGTCGGCGACGGACGTCACGACACGGACGCCGAACGCCGACGCCTGCTCGGCGACCTCCTCGAGCAGTGCGCGGTTTTTAACGCAGCAGAGCGAGAGGTCAAACCCGCGCTCGGCAAACTCGAGCGCGCAGGCGCGTCCTATCCCGCGCGACGCCCCCGTTATAAGGACGGCTCCGGCTCCGGTTCCGCCGTCATGCCTGTTTTTATAAGCGTGTGCTGCCACTTTTCCCCCCCGATATCGTTTTTTTGCCGCTTTCGCGATGGAGTTTTCACCGCGCGCGGCATATTTTATTATTGACGGCGCGTGACCCGATCCCGCCGCCGTGTCGGTTTTTGGCGGATGCGCGGGTCGAAAACGTCATTTTTACCGAAAAAAATAAGCATTATTAGCATTTGAAAGTCGTTTTGCCGGTCTTATTGTCCTTGACAAATCGCGCGCGTACTTTTATAATTATTATAAGCATAAACGGGGGTGCGGTCAAGCCGTTTTTTGTGACTTCCCGTATAATGTGCGCCGTGCCCGTCCCGAACTGCTGCGAGCTTTCGCGCAAAGACAAAAAACGATTGGCGGCCGAAAAAACAACAGCCGCCTTTTTATAACCTTGATTTACGCGCGTCGGGACACGGAAAAAACGAGACCACAGCGAAAGGAAACGAGGATCCATGTATAAGATAGTGAGGAAAAGAGCGCTCAATCCGACCGTAACGGAAATGGAGATAGAGGCGCCGCTCGTCGCGAAAAAGGCAAAGCCCGGCCAGTTCATAATCCTTCGCGTAGACGATGACGGCGAGCGCATCCCGCTGACGGTCGCGGGCACAGACGCCGACGAAGGAACGGTGAAGATAATCTTTCAGACGGTGGGCGCCACGACGGAGGTGCTGCACCACAAAAACGAGGGCGAATACATAAGCGACTTCGCGGGTCCGCTCGGCGTGCCGACGCGCACCGAGGGGATAAAAAAGGTCTGCATCATCGGCGGCGGCGTCGGCTGCGCGATCGCGATGCCGGTAGCAGAGGAATTTCACAGGCTCGGCGCGGAGGTCACGAGCATAATAGGCTTCCGCAGCCGCGACCTTCTGATACTCGAGGACGAGTTTCGCTCGGCGTCAGACAGGCTCGTCGTCATGACGGACGACGGCTCATACGCGCGCGAGGGCAACGTAACCGTGCCGCTTCGCGAGATGCTCGAGGCGGGCGAGCGGTTCGACATGATAATAGCGATAGGACCGCTCGTGATGATGAAATTCGTGACGCTGACGGCAAAGCCGTTCGGCGTGCCCGTCACGGTCTCGATGAACCCCATAATGATAGACGGCACGGGGATGTGCGGCGGCTGCCGCGTCACACTCGTGCGCGGGGGCGAGCGGGTGACGAAGTTCGCCTGCGTGGACGGACCGGACTTTGACGGATACGAGATAGATTTCGACGAGGCCGCGTCGCGCGGGCGGATGTATTTCGATTTCGAGCGCCGCGCTCACGAGCGGACGTGCAATCTCTTGAAGGGGGCGAACTGAGATGGCGAAGCTGAACATGAGACCCGACAAAAACCCGATGCCGGCACAGCCGCCGGAGGTGCGCGCGCACAATTTCCTCGAGGTGGCAAAAGGGTATTCGGAGGAAGCCGCGCTCGACGAGGCTATGCGCTGCCTTTCCTGCCGCGATATGCCCTGCGTCTCCGGCTGCCCCGTAAACATAAGGATACCGGAATTTATAGGAAAAATCAAAGAGGGCGATTTTGAGGGCGCGTACCGCGTCATCTCAGAGTCGTCGTCACTGCCCGCGGTGTGCGGGCGAGTGTGCCCGCAGGAGACGCAGTGCGAGGAAAGATGCGTCCGCGGGAAGAAGGGCGAGCCCGTAGGCATAGGAAGACTTGAAAGATTCGTCGCCGACTACCATAACGATCACGACCCCGGGAATGTTTCCGTACCCGAGCCGAACGGGCACCGCGTTGCGGTCGTGGGCTCGGGTCCCTCTGGGCTCACCTGCGCCGGCGACCTTGCGAAAAAGGGGTACGCGGTCACGGTTTACGAGGCTCTCCACACGGCGGGCGGCGTGCTCGTCTACGGCATACCGGAATTCCGCCTGCCGAAGGCAATTGTCAAAAAGGAGACGGAGACGCTCGAGAAGCTCGGCGTCAAAATCGAGACGAACGTCATAATCGGCAAGACGCTGACGGTCGATGAGCTTTTCGAGGACGGCTTTGAGACCGTGTTCATCGGCTCCGGCGCGGGGCTCCCGAATTTCATGAACATACCCGGAGAGGGCTACAAGGGCGTATATTCCGCAAACGAATTTCTGACGAGGAGCAACCTCATGAAGGCGTACCTCGACGAGCCGAGCACCCCGATAATGAAGGGCGGGAGGGTCGCCGTCGTCGGCGGAGGCAACGTCGCGATGGACGCGGCGAGGACCGCGCTGAGGCTCGGCGCCGAGACAGTGTATATCGTCTACCGCCGCTCAATGGAGGAGCTGCCCGCAAGGCGCGAGGAGGTGGAGCACGCCCGGGAGGAGGGCATAATCTTCCGCCTTCTGACTAACCCGACGCGAATTTTGGGATACGAAAATCCCGAAAACGCCCGCGACCCGAAAAACGGATTTGTCACCGGCATCGAGTGCATAGAGATGGAACTCGGAGAGCCCGACGCCTCGGGCAGGCGCAGACCCGTGCCGAAGGAAGGGAGCGAATTCACGCTCGACGTTGACACGGTCGTCATGGCGATAGGCACCTCTCCGAACCCGCTCATAAAGAACACGACGGAGGGGCTCGAGGTAAACCGCCGCGGCGGGATCGTGGTAAACGAGGACGGGCTCACGTCGAGGGTCGGCGTGTACGCCGGAGGCGACGCCGTAACGGGAGCCGCGACCGTCATCTCCGCGATGGGAGCCGGAAAGACGGCGGCGAAAGCCATAGACGAATATCTGACGGGCAAAAAAGAGCTCTGAGACGCAAAGCCGCCTTACAAAAAGCGAAAAAAGGAGAAACACATGAGCGCAAAGATCACGATTATAGGAGCCGGAAGCGTCGGCTCGACGATCGCGTATACGCTGTCGCAGAACGACATGGCGTCTGAGCTCGTTCTTATCGACATAAACAAGGAAAAAGTCGACGGGGAGGTCATGGACATAGAGCAGGGCACCTGCTTCCGCGACCCGATCTCCATCGTCGCAGGAGATTACTGCGACGCGAAGGACTCCGACATAGTCATAATAACGTCGGGCGTCGCGCGCAAGCCGGGTCAGTCAAGGCTCGACCTCGCGCAGACGAACGTCGACATACTGAAAAGCATAACGCCCCTCATCGTCAAGGAAGCGCCGAACGCGCTCTACATAATGGTGAGCAACCCCGTCGACGTCATGACGTACGTCTTTACGAAAATATCGGGACTGCCCGAGCGGCAGGTCATAGGCTCGGGGACGATGCTCGACACGGCGCGCCTGCGCTGCGGGCTCTCCGAGAGGCTCAATATCGCGCAGAAGAACATACACGCCTATGTCTTCGGCGAGCACGGCGACACGTCGTTCATCCCGTGGTCGGGAGTGTTCGTCTCGGGCGTCAGCCTCGCGGACTACATCAAGCTGATGCGCTCCTTCGGGCGCGAGATAGAGGACGTCAACAAGGAGGAGATGCTCGAATACGTCCGCACGTCGGGCGGCACGATAATCGCCAACAAGGGCGCGACGTTCTACGCGGTTTCGGCGGCGGTCTGCAACCTCTGCTCGGTCCTGCTCGCGTCGTCAGATTCGATAGCGGTGCTCTCGTCAATGATGCACGGCGAATACGGCATCGAGGACGTGTGCCTGAGCACGCTGACGCTCGTCGGTCCGCAGGGCATAAAGGGCAAGGTCCCGATGAGAATGAGCCCGCGCGAGGTCGAACAGCTCCGCATGAGCGCGGACGCGCTGAAGCAGGTCATAAACGGCATAAGGATCTGACGTAAGATCCCGTTCCGAAAAAAGAAAGAACAAGGAATGAAGTACAGCTATTTTCCGGGATGCACCTTGAAAAACAAGGCGTCGTCCCTTGACAGATACGCGCGCGAATGCGCCCCGCTGCTCGGATTTGAGCTTTGCGAGCTGCCGGAGTGGCAGTGCTGCGGCGGGGTCTATCCCCTCGGGCGCGACGAGACGGCGACGAAGCTGTCCTCCGTGCGCGCGCTTGCCGCGGCGAGGTCGGAGGGCAGGGACCTCGTCACGCTCTGCTCCGCGTGCCACCATGTGATAAAGCGCGTGAACGACGATATGAAAAACGTCGAGGAAATAAGGACGAGCGCGAACAACTACCTTGCGCTCGACGAGCCCTACCGCGGCGAGACGAACGTTTTGCACTACCTTGAGGTGCTTCGCGACGTCGTCGGGTTCGAAAACGTGAAAAAGCAGGTGAAAAATCCGCTCAAGGGCAAAAAAATAGGGGCGTATTACGGCTGCCTTCTGCTCCGCCCGAGCGGGGTCATGGCGTTCGACGACCCCGAGGACCCGACGATACTTGAGGATTTTATCCGCGCCATCGGGGCGGAGCCCGTCATATACCCTTACAGAAACGAGTGCTGCGGCGGGTACGTCTCGCTGAAGGATCGCGAGCTTTCGCGCGGCATGGCGGACAAGGTCGAGGCGAGCGCCTCGGGCTTCGGCACGGAAATGCTCATAACGGCGTGCCCGCTCTGCCTTTACAATCTGAAAAAGAGCAAAGCCGCGCTGCCGGTATATTATTTCACGGAGCTTTTGGCGGAGGCGCTCGGCGTCGCCAAAGATTCGTGAAGGAAAGGAACCCGTAAACAAAACCGAGATGACAAAAGCGGAAAAACAGGCGGAGCTGATACGAGATATCAGCGGCGTCGACCCATATAAATGCATGAAGTGCGGCAAATGCACGGCAACGTGCCCGTCATATGCCGAGATGGATATAAAGCCGCATCAGTTCGTTTCGTTCGTCATAAGGGGAGAAATTGAGGCGCTCACGAAGTCGCGCTCCCTTGAAAAATGCCTTTCATGCTTTGCGTGCATAGAGCGCTGCCCGAGGAGCGTTGAGCCCGGCAGGCTCATAGACGCCGCAAGGCAGCTTGCCGCGCGCGAGAGGGGAGGCGGATTTTTGACGACTGAGGAGGTGCCGGAGATGTGCGACCCGGATACGCCCTCCCAGCTTCTCGTCAGCGCATACCGCCGATACAGGAGGTAGTCTATTATGCAGAGGATAGGAGTTTTTGTCTGTCACTGCGGCAGCAACATAGCGGCGACGGTCGACGTCAAGCGCGTTGTCGAATGCGCGCGGCTCGAGCCGGGCGTCGTCTTTGCCGAGGACTACCAGTATATGTGCTCCGAGGCGGGGCAGATGAAGATAGCGGACGCGATAAAAAGGGAGGGGCTGACGGGCGTCGTCGTCTGCTCGTGCTCGCCGAGAATGCACGAGGCGACGTTCCGCAAGTGCGCGGAGGGCGCTGGTCTCAACCCCTATATGCTCGAGATAGCGAATATCCGCGAGCAGTGCTCGTGGATACATAAGGACATGGAGACGGCGACCGAAAAGGCTGTCGTCTTAATGAGGGCTGCCGTCGCGAAGGTCAACCTGAACGTGCCGCTCAAATCCGGCGAGAGCCGCGTGACGAAGCGCGCGCTCGTCATAGGCGGCGGCATAGCGGGGATACAGACGGCGCTCGACATAGCCGAGGCGGGATACGAGGTCGACATCGTCGAAAAGACGCCGAGCATCGGCGGCAGAATGGCGCAGCTCGACAAGACGTTCCCGACGCTCGACTGCTCGGCGTGCATACTTACGCCGAAGATGGTTGAGGCGGCGGCGCATGAGAAGATAAGGATATTCACATACAGCGAGGTCGAAAAGGTCACGGGCTTTGTCGGCGACTTCACGGTCGACATACGCAAAAAGGCAAGATCCGTCGACATCGATAAGTGCACGGGCTGCGGCGTTTGTCAAGAAAAGTGCCCGTCAAAGACGGCGAAGAGCGAGTTCAACCGCGGGCTCTCGAAGAGGAGCGCGATATACACTCCTTTCGCGCAGGCGGTGCCGAACGTGCCCGTTATCGACAGGGAGCACTGCATCAAATTCAAAACGGGAAAATGCGGCGTATGCTCGAAGGTCTGCCCGGCGGGAGCCATCGACTACGAAATGCGCGACGAGATAATAACGGAGAAGTACGGAGCCATCGTCGCCGCGACCGGCTTTGACATGATATCGCTCGACAAATACGACGAATACGCGTACAAAAAGAGCCCCGACGTAATAACGTCGCTCGAGCTCGAGCGCATCATGAACGCGGCGGGACCGACGGGGGGACATCTCGAACGCCTTTCCGACGGGAAGCCTCCGAAGAACATAGTCTTTATCCAGTGCGTAGGCAGCAGGTGCGCCGACAAGAGGGGCAAGAGCTACTGCTCGAAGATATGCTGCATGTATACGGCGAAGCACGCGATGCTCATAAGGGACAAATATCCCGACACGAACGTCACCGTGTTCTATATCGACGTCCGCACGCCGGGCAAGAATTTTGACGAGTTTTACCGCCGCGCCGTCGAGGAATACCACGTCAACTATATAAAAGGTCAGGTCGGAAAGGTGCTCCCGCAGCCGGACGGCACGCTGCTCGTGCAGGGCGCCGACATAATAGACGGCAGGCAGGTGCTCATAAATGCCGACATGGTAGTGCTCGCGGCTGCGATCGAGCCCGACCCGACGGCGAGAAAGCTCGCGACGATGCTGACGGCGAGCATAGACACGAACGGCTTTCTGACGGAGGCGCACCCGAAGCTGCGCCCCGTGGAGTCGCCGACGGCGGGGATATTCCTCTCCGGCGTCTGCCAGGGACCGAAGGATATTCCGGAGACGGTCTCGCAGGCGGGAGCGGCGGCGGTGAAGGTCATCGGACTTCTCTCGAAGGATAAGCTGCTCACGAACCCGTGCACCGCGAAGGCAGACGAGCTTATGTGCAACGGCTGCTCGGCGTGCGCGAACGTGTGCCCATACGGCGCAATCTCATACGAGGACCGCGAGGTCAGAGGCATAGGCGTGCGCGAGGTGCGCCGCGTCGCCGTCGTGAACGGCGCGCTCTGCCAGGGGTGCGGCGCGTGCACTGTCGCGTGCCCGTCCGGGGCGATGGACCTCTTCGGCTTCTCGAACAGACAGATAACGGCGGAGGTCGATGCGATATGCAGATAGAAAAGACTGCTCACGCGGCGGAAAATAAGGAATGGAAGCCGATGATAGTCGCGTTCTGCTGCAACTGGTGCAGCTACGCGGGCGCGGACCTCGCCGGCAGCAGCCGGCTGTCGTATCCCGCGGACGTCAAAATAATCCGCGTGCCCTGCTCGTGCCGCGTGAACCCGATGTTCATACTGCGCGCGTTCGAGCGCGGGGCGGACGGCGTCATAATCTGCGGCTGCCATCCCGGAGACTGCCACTATACGACGGGAAATTACTACACGAGAAGGCGCATGGCGCTGCTGTTCTCCATGCTCGACTTCATCGGCGTCGAGAACGGACGCACGAGGGTCGAATGGGTGTCTGCGGCGGAGGGCGCGAAGTTCTCGGCGACGATGAACGAGTTCACGGCAAAGATACGCTCGCTCGGCGAAAACGTCAGATTGGGGGATCTCAGATGCAGGAACTGAAAAAGAGGCTCTGCGAGCTGCTCTCGGACGGGACCGTCGCGCGCGTGCTCGGCTGGAGGCGCGGGGAGACCTCGTTTGACCCGGAGCCCGCGTTCTTCGGGAGCGCGGAGGAGCTTTCGGATTTCGTCTACGACGGCTTCTGCGGCGCCAATCTCTCGAAGATGATGATAGAGGCGGCGCGCCTCGAGGGGAAAACTGCCGTCTGCCTAAAGCCATGCGACACATACAGCTATAACCAGCTTATAAAGGAGCACCGCGTCGACAGAGAAAAGACGTACATAATCGGCGTCGGCTGCCGCGGCAAGCTCGATATCGACAAGATACGCGCATTGGGAATAAAGGGCATCCTCTCAATTTCGGGGACGGAATGCGACGGCGACGGCGACACGCTTTTGATAAAGACCGTTTACGGCGACAAATCGTGCAAATACGCCGACGCGATGCTTTCCCGCTGCCACGTCTGCCGCGGCAAGGAGCACAAAATTTACGACGAGATAATAGGCGAGTCTCGCGATACGACGGACGGCGACCGCTTTTCGGAGGTGGAAAAGCTCGAGGCAATGGCTCCGCGCGAAAGATTTGAGTTTTTCAGGCGCGAGCTTTCCCGCTGCATCCGCTGCAATGCGTGCCGCAACGTCTGCCCCGCGTGCAGCTGCCGCAAGTGCGTGTTCGACAGCAATAATTTCGACAGCGCGCAGAAGGCGAACGTCGACCCGTTCGAGGAGAAGATGTTCCACATAATCCGCGCGTTCCATGTGGCGGGACGCTGCACCGACTGCGGCGAGTGCAGCCGGGTATGTCCCGAAAATATACCCCTCCACCTCTTCAACCGCAAATTCATAAAGGACATAAACACGTTCTACGGCGAGTATACCGCAGGCGAGGACGCGGAGGCAAAGTGCCCGCTGACGGACTTTGACTTCGGCGACGCGGAGCCCGGGGACGTGACGTCCGGGAGATGATATGATGGGAGGAATATACGGAATATCAAAGGACAGGCTGGAGAAGCTTTTTTCGGCGCTCGCTGCCGAACGAGAGCTCTATTTGCCCGTTATGTCGGGCGGGAAGGTCAACTTTTCCGTTTGGGAAGAGGGAGAGGACGTCAGGCTCGACGTAACAAAGACGGCGAAGTCCCCGAAGGACGCGTTTTTCCCTCAGTTTGAAACTCTCTATACCTGCCGCACCGAGGAGGGAAAGCTCAAAATCGACCCCGAGGAGCTCTGCCGCCGCGAGTTCGTCGTTTTCGGCATGCGCGCCTGCGACGCCGCGGGACTGCGCGTGCTCGACAGGGTGTTCCTGTCTGAGCCCGTCGACACGTTCTACGCGGCGAGAAGGGAGCTTGGAACGATAGTTTCGATTGCGTGCGGGGAGCCCGAGGAGTCGTGCTTCTGCCGTGCATTCGGCATAGATGCCGCCTCGCCCGACGCGGACGTTGCGGCGTGGTTCTCGGGAGAGCGGCTGCTTTTGAAGCCGCAGACGGAAAAGGGCACGCGGCTCATCTCTTCGCTTTCGGAATATCTGACCGAGGCGGACGGGGCGGAGGCGGCAATAGAGGAAGAGCAGGCAAAAATACGCGCGATCACGGAAAAGCTGCCGTATTCGTTGCTGTCGCTCGAAGGTTGGGGGAGCGGGGAGACAAAGCGGAAGTTCGACTCGCCGCTTTGGGAAAAGCTCTACCGCCCGTGCCTTGCGTGCGGGACGTGCACGTTCGTCTGCCCGACGTGCCAGTGCTACGACATAAAGGATTATAAGACCAAAAACGGCGTGCAGCGGTACCGCTGCTGGGATTCGTGCATGTATTCGGATTTCACGCTGATGGCGGGCGGCAACAATCGCACGACGCAGCTCCAGCGCTTCCGCCAGCGCTTCATGCACAAGCTCGTGTACTTTCCCGAAAACAACGAGGGGACGTTCTCCTGCGTCGGCTGCGGAAGGTGCGTCGACTCCTGCCCGTCGTCGCTGAACATAGTGAAGGTCATAAAGGCGTTTAGTAAAGACGGAGGAGACGAGTGATGTGCGGATTTGGAAACGGAAACGACGCTCTGATACCGCGCGTCGGAGTTATAACCGATATAAGGACGGAGACGCCGGACGTCAAGACGTTCCGCGTCGTCTCGCCCGAGGGCGGCAAGCTCTTCGAGCATATGCCGGGGCAGTGCGCGATGGTGTGCGTGCCCGGCGTCGGAGAGGGGATGTTTTCGATAACATCGTCGCCGACGCAGCGTGAATATCAGGAATTCAGTATAAAGCGCTGCGGCGTGCTGACTGATATGCTACACAGCCTCTCCCCCGGGGACGAGATAACGGTGCGCGGTCCTTACGGGAACCATTTTCCCGTAGAGGATGCGCTTAAGGGCAAAAATCTGCTCTTCGTCGCGGGCGGCATAGGGCTTGCGCCTCTGCGCTCCGTCATAAATTACGTCCTTGACAACCGCGCCGACTACGGCTCGGTCGACATCGTATACGGCGCGCGCTCGGCGGACGACCTCGTCAGGCTCGACGAGATAAGGGAAGTTTGGGCGAAGGCGCCCGGCGTCGGCGTACACCTGACTATCGACAGAGAGCAGGAGGGGTGGGATGGTCACGTCGGTTTTGTGCCCGCGTTCCTCGGCGAGCTCGGCTTTGACGCCGACAGGACGGCGCTCGTCTGCGGACCGCCCGTCATGATAAAATTCGTGCTCTCGACGCTCGGCGAGATGGGGTTCGGCAAAGAGCAGGTCTACACGACGCTCGAACTGCGAATGAAATGCGGCATCGGCAAGTGCGGGAGATGCAACATCGGCTCGAAATACGTCTGCCGCGACGGTCCCGTGTTCAGATTTGACGAGATAGACGAGCTGCCGGACGAATATTGACAAAAGGAGATCTACGCATAAGACATGGAAAACATGGTAGACGTATATTTCTTCGGGAAGAAATACAGCGTGCCGTCGTCGCTGACGATAATGACGGCGATGGAGTACGCGGGTTATACGCTCAAGCGCGGCTGCGGCTGCCGCCACGGATTTTGCGGCGCGTGCGCGACTATTTACCGCATAAAGGGGAAAAATGAACTCAGAACGTGCCTTGCCTGCCAGACGCAGGTCGAGGACGGGATGTACGTTGCGAGCATACCCTACTTTCCGACAGACAAGAGGACATACGACGTAAACGAGCTCCGCCCCGACGAGCGGGTGATGATGGAGCTTTACCCCGAGATATACAGCTGCATCGGCTGCAACGCCTGCACGAAGGCGTGCCCGCAGGGGCTGCACGTCATGCAGTACATAGCGTACGCGCAGAGAGGGAATCTTAAAAAGTGCGCCGAGGAGTCGTTTGACTGCGTCGGCTGCGGCTGCTGTTCCGTCCGCTGCCCGGCGGGCATCTCGCATCCGATGGTGGGTCTGCTCGCGCGCAGACTGACGGGAAAGTACATCGAGCCCGAAGCCGAGCATCTTAACGCCCGCGTGGAGGAGATACACGAGGGCAAGTTCGACAGCCTGATAGAGGCCGTCATGCAGAAGCCGATAGAAGAGATGAAAGAGCTCTACAACGAGCGCGACATCGAGAAATAATCCGGGGCAGGAAGGGGATCTTTCGACTATGTTTACACCCGAAATGTTAGAGTCCGTAAAAAAGGTCGAGGCGACAAGGCCCGCCCGCATCGGAAAAGAACCCGCGCGTATGTCGGCGGAGGAGAAGGACCTGCTTCTCAAAAAATTCCACCCCGACTACCGCGAGGACGGATTTGACACGATAAAGGTCGGTCCGAACGCGGGTCAGAAGGCGCCGACGGAGCTCGTCAGGCTCCTGCACTCGAACAGCCGCCTGCTCGGACGCGAGCCCGACCTGAAAAAGACAGATTACGACGTCGACGTGCTCGTCATCGGCGGCGGCGGCGCGGGCGCGTCCGCCGCACTCGAGGCGAACGCCGCCGGCGCCGACGTCATGATAGTGACGAAGCTGCGCCTCGGCGACGCGAACACGATGATGGCGGAGGGCGGCATACAGGCCGCCGACAAGGAGAACGACTCCCCCGTGCAGCACTATATAGACGCGTTCGGCGGCGGTCACTTCGCCGCGAGACCGGAGCTTCTGCGCCGTCTCGTCATGGAAGCGCCCGACGCGATAAAGTGGCTCTCGGACCTCGGCGTCATGTTCGACAAGGACGAGACGGGGCGCATGATAACGACGCACGGAGGCGGCACCTCGCGCAAGCGCATGCACGCCTGCAAGGACTACTCGGGAGCCGAGATAATGCGTACTCTGCGCGACGAGGTATACAACAGAAAAATACCCGTCGTCGAATTCACATCCGCTGTCGAGCTTCTGACTGACGGCGGCGGGAGAGTTGCGGGAGCGGTGCTCCTCAACATGGAGACGGGAGATCTGCTCGTCGCCCGCGCGAAGACGGTGGTGATCGCCACGGGAGGCGCGGGGAGGCTGCACTATCAGAATTTTCCGACGTCGAACCATTACGGCGCGACCGCGGACGGGCTGATCCTCGGATATCGCGTCGGCGCGCCGCTTCTCTATCAGGACACGATACAGTACCATCCGACGGGGGTCGCATATCCGTCTCAGATATACGGCGCGCTCGTGACGGAGAAGGTGCGCTCGCTCGGCGCGATGCTCGTCAATGCTGAAGGCGAGGCTTTCATGCACCCGCTCGAGACGAGAGACGTTGCGGCGGCGGCGATAATCCGCGAATGCACCGAGCGCGGGCTCGGAGTTGTGACTCCGCTTGGCAGCGGCGTCTGGCTCGACACGCCGATGATAGAGGAGCTCGGCGGCGAGGGCACGATAGAGAGGCGCATACCGGCGATGCTGCGTATGTATATGAATTACGACATAGATATGCGCCGCGTGCCGATACTCGTTTATCCGACGCTGCACTATCAGAACGGCGGTCTTGAGATAGGCGGGGACGGCTTTACGAAGGCGGTCGACAATCTGCTCGTCGCGGGCGAGGCCGTCGGCGGCATACACGGTAGAAACCGCCTCATGGGCAATTCTCTGCTCGATATCATAGTCTTCGGACGCGGCGCGGGACGCGCGGCGGCTGCAAGGGCAAAGGAGATAACGATAGGTGAGCCGAGCCTTGAGCACATAAGGCGCTACGCGCGCGCGCTCGAGGACGCCGGCGTTGAGACCGGCGGCGTCTCGCCGCAGCTTTTGCCCGATTACGCAAGGCACGAGAGGGAGACAGCCGTCTGAGGCGGCGATGAGCTTATGCTTATTATCGACTGGATAAAAGAAAACCTGTTTTCAAACACATTGATGATGGTGTTCCTTATCGCCGTTATCGGTTATCTTGTCGGGAGCATCCGCATCTGCGGCATCGAGCTCGGCACGGCGGGGATACTGCTTGTGGCGCTCGTTTTCGGGCATTTCGGAGTTGAAATACCGTCGCTCGTCCGCGAGTTCGGGCTCATATGCTTCGTCACCGCCGTGGGATTTATCGCGGGTCCGAATTTCTTTCGCAATTTCAAGCTGAACGCCGCCTCGTATATACTGCTCGGCGTCATAATAATCGCGTCGGGAGCTTTGACGTGCGTTCTCATCATACTGCTCTGCGGCATACCGACGGACCTTTCGGTCGGCATTATGGCGGGCGCGCTGACGAGCACGCCGGGTCTTGCCGCGGCGCTTGAGTCGACGGGGTCTGACGCGGCGTCCGTCGGGTACGGTATCGCGTATCCGTTCGGCGTCGTCGGCGTCGTTCTGTTCGTGCAGCTCGTGCCGAAAATACTGAAGACCGACATGGCTGCCGAGCGCGAGAATTTCCGCGCCGCCGCGATGGTCAAAAACGAGGAATTCCGCAAAAAGGGAAAGGCAAAGCTCTTCTACGCCGACAGCATGGGCTTTTTCCCGTTCTCGCTCGCGATCGTTCTCGGCATCGTGCTCGCGAAGATAGAGATAACGCTGCCGGGCGGCGGCGTGTTCTCGCTCGGCACATCGGGCGGACCTCTCATAGCCGGTCTCATCCTCGGGCATTTCGGTCACATCGGAAGGCTGAGCGTTAAGGTCGAGAAAAGCGTGCTCCAGTGCCTTAGAGAGTTCGGACTTGCGCTGTTTCTGCTCGGCGCGGGCACGCAGGCGGGAGCCGGCTTTATAGACATACTGAAGGAGCACGGCGCGCTTTTGTTCGTTTACGGTGCGCTGATGACATTAATACCGATGCTGCTCGGCTACTTCTTCGCGGCAAAGGTTTTGAAGCTGAGCGTTTTCAACAACCTCGGCTCGATATGCGGCGGCATGACGAGCACGCCCGCGCTCGGGACGCTCATCCGTGTGACGGAGACGGACGACGTCGCCTCCGCTTACGCGGCGACGTATCCGGTGGCGCTCGTGATGGTAGTGCTCGCGTGCCAATTCATCGGGATATTCCTTTGATTTTTTATACGGGGGAACAGTTATGCGTGAGATAGACGCGTCTCTTATAACGGACGCCGTTTGCCGCCTTTCGATAAAGGCGAACTATGAGCTGCCCGCCGACGTGAAGGCGGCGATAAAAAAGTGCCGCGCGGAGGAAGACTGGGACACCGCGTGCGGCGTGCTCGACAGGATAATAGAAAATTTCGGAATTGCTGAGGCGGAGTCAGTACCGATATGTCAGGACACGGGCATGGCGTGCGTGTTCCTCGAGATAGGGCAGGACGTCCACATTACGGGCGCGCCGCTTTCGGAGGCCGTCGACGAGGGCGTCCGCCGCGGGTACGGGAGCGGATATCTCCGCAAATCCGTCGTCCGCGACCCCGTAAGGCGCGGCAACACGGGCGACAACACGCCCGCGATGCTGTATACGGAGATAGTCCCGGGCGAAAACATCAAGGTGACGGTCGCCCCGAAGGGCTTCGGGAGCGAGAACATGAGCGCCGTCCGTATGTTCAAGCCGTCTGCGGGGATAGAGGGAATAAAGAGCTTCATCCTCGAGACGGTCGAGGCGGCGGGACCGAATCCCTGCCCGCCGATGGTAGTCGGCGTCGGCATAGGGGGCACGTTCGACAAGGCGGCGCTTTTGGCGAAAAAGGCGCTTTTGAGGCCGCTCGACGTCAGAAATCCCGACCCGTATTACGCGGACCTCGAGCGCGAGATGCTGGCGCGCGTCAACAGCCTCGGCATAGGTCCGCAGGGCTTCGGAGGGAAAACGACCGCGATCGGGCTCAACATCGAGACGATGCCGACGCATATCGCCGGCATGCCGTGCGCGATAAACATCAACTGCCATGTGACAAGGCACTGCTCGGAGGTGATATAACCGTGGAAAAGCATATCACGCTGCCGCTGACGGAGGAGCTTGCAAAGACCTTGAGGTGCGGGGACACCGTTTATCTGACGGGGACCGTTTACACGTCGAGGGACGCGGGGCACAAGCGGATGTGCGAGGCGCTCGCGAGGGGCGAGAGCCTGCCGTTCGACCCTACGGACGCGACGATATACTACGTCGGACCGACGCCCGCGAAGCCGGGGCATGTCATAGGCTCCGCGGGACCGACGACGAGTGGAAGAATGGACGCATACGCGCCGACGATGATGTCAGTCGGGGCGCGCGGGATGATAGGCAAGGGCGCGAGGCTGCCCGAGGTCGTCGAGGCGATGAAAAAATACTCCGGCGTCTACTTCGGCGCGATCGGAGGCGCGGGCGCACTGCTCGCGAAGTGCATAAAAAAATGCGATCTTATCGCATACGAAGATCTCGGAGCCGAGGCTCTGAGGGAGCTTTACGTCGAGGATTTCCCGACGGTAGTTATAATAGACAGCGAGGGCAGAAACCTTTATGAGACGGGACGTGCAGAATACCTTGCCTCAAAAAAAGACTGAGACCGCGCCGAAAAAGGCGCGCCAGCTCTCGGATTCCTATCGGGTCGGAGTGCTCCTCGCCGCCGCCGGCGGGTATCTCGACGTTTACACTTACATATGCCGCGGCGGCGTCTTTGCCAACGCGCAGACGGGGAACATAGTGCTTCTCGGCATCAATATCGCAAAGGGGGACTTCTCGCGGGCGCTCGTTTACAGCCTGCCGATAGCGGCGTTTGCCGTCGGCGTGCTCGTGACGGAATTCATAAGGTACGCGGCGGGGCGGCGCACATGGTTCCACTGGCGGCAAATCGCGGTGGCGTTTGAGTTTCTTGTGCTCTCTGTCATCTCGCTCGTGCCGGCGGGAGTTGCCGACAACGTCGTGAACGCCGCCGTCGCGTTCGTCTGTTCCGTCCAGGTAGACAGCTTCCGCGAGTTCCACGGTCACGCGTACACGACGACGATGTGCACGGGCAACCTTCGCTCGGCGTCCGACAGGCTTTTCGCCGCGATCGTGGGAAGGGACGCGGGCGCGCTCGTCACGAGCCTTGAGTATTTCGGCATTATAGCGTTCTTTATCATCGGAGCGATAGTAGGCATGTTCGCGGCGAATGAGTTCGGCGTGCGCTCCGTGCTCGGCGCGTGCGCGCTGCTGCTCTCCGTGTTCATCCTGATGTTCATCCGCCCGACGGAGGAGAGCGGGGAAGAGAAAGAAGCGTAAGAAAATAAAAAACAAAAAAGCGGGACTGCCGCGCGTGCGTTATAAAACGCCGTGTGCGGCAGTCCCGCCTTTTTTTATGCTATATCAATTTGCGACGTACATCTGTTTATACGGGTTTTTGCTGTCGGGGACGACCTTTGTGAAGGGGGCGTCGAGAAGGGCCTTTTTGTCTATTTTGAAAATGCGGCAGTAGTCGTCGATTATCTCCTCGACCTCCGCCATGTCGCCGGGGCTCGCGGGGCGCGCCGTCACGTTTTTGGGAAAGCGGATGTCGCGGCAGTCGGAGCGAAGGAGCATCATCCCGCCGTGCATGCCCGTCCCGGGAAAATTTGAGACTATGGGCTTTTCGTTTTCGGTGAGACCGAGCACTATGATGATGCCGCCCGCCTGATATTCGCCGAGAAAGCTGCCGCATTTGCCGCCGATGACGAGCACGGGCCGCTTTGATTTGTACTCCTTCATATGTATGCCCGCGCGGTATCCGGCGTCGCCGCGGACGAAGATGCGCCCGCCTCTCATCGCGTAGCCGGCGGCGTCTCCTATGCTGCCGTGCACGATTATCTCGCCGTCGTTCATCGTGTCGCCGACGGCGTCCTGCGCGTCGCCGAAAACCGTGATGTGCGCGCCGTTCAGATACGCGCCGAGCGCGTTGCCGGGGACGCCGTCTATTTTGATGTCGCCAGCCTCGAGCCCCGCGCCTATGAAGCGCTCGCCGAGGCAGCCGTATATCTCGCAGACCCCGCCCGCCTCACGGATTTTGCGGTTGATGCCGGCGTGGTCGAATTTGGCCGCGTTTATGCGCGGATATGAGTTCGATGTCATTTTTCCGTGCCCTCCTTTATGCGTTTTTCCATCCTTCGATATTGAGGCTCCTGTAACCGGGAGAGAACGACGCGACGGACGGCGCCTGCATGAGCGTTTCAAAATCGAGCGTGTCGAGCGGGATGCGGTTTCTTATAAGAGAGGTGTATATGCCCGCTCCCGTGAACTCGTCCTCGCCGATGAGCATGAAGCCCGAGAGAAACCCGTCCTTAACGTAGAAACGCCTGAGCGTCCCGTCCCCGCGCGCCTCGTGAAGCTCGCCCTCGTATGTGCCCGCCGTCAGCGCGTGCAGACCGAAGAACCCTATCGCGTTCATGGGTATCGCGCAATCGAAGACAGCGTCCCCGCCCGCCATGTTTACGCCGGCGCACCTTCCGCCGAATGCGGCGTTCGGCATTATCGCCATGACGCGGACGCCTCCGCCGGAGGCGTCCTCCGTCTCCGTGCAGTCGCCCGCGGCGTAGACGTCGGGGAGGGAGGTTTTCATGCGGCAGTCGACGGTGATGCCCCTGCCGACGCTGCCGCCCGCGTCCTTGACCAATGAGACGTTCGCGCGCACGCCGACCGCGAGCACGAGCACGTCGAAATCGACCGTCTTTCCGCTTTTCATGAAGGCGGTGTGCGGTCCGAACGAGGAGGCGGTGTCCGAGAGCAGGAATTTGATCCCGTGCTCCTCGAGGCGCGCCTGCATAAGAGACGCCGCCTCGCCGTCGAGAATGCTCGAGAGCACGCGCGGCGCAAGGTCGCAGACGGTGACGGAGCCGCAGCGCGAGACGATCCCTTCGGCGCATTTCAGCCCGATAAGACCGGCGCCGACGATGAGGACGCGGCAGTCGGGGGAAAGCGCGTCCCCGAGTGCAAGAGCGTCGTCCTCGGTCATAAAGCCGAATTTTTTCTCGACCTTGTCAAGCCCCTCCATCGGAGGTACGAACGGGGACGACCCCGCGGCGACGCAGACGGCGTCGTACTTTATCTTCCGCCCGACGTCAAGGGTGACCGTGTGCGCTTTTACATCGATGTCGGACGCCTTACCGTTTATGAACTCGATGCCGTTTTCGGAATAGAAGCCCTCGGGGCGGTATCTCATCCTGTCAAGGTCGGTTTTTCCCTCGAGATAATATGAGATGAGGGGGCGGAAGTATGGGGCGTGCCCCTCGTCGGCGATTATTACGACGCGGGAGCTTTTATCTGTCGTGCGTATGCCTTCCGCACACCCGACCGCGGCGACGCCGCCTCCTATGATAACATACGTTTTTTTCATATCAAGCATAGACTTTCCGGATGTAATAATGGGTGTAAAATTCCTCACTCTTCATAAGTGAGCGCGCCGTTCGGGCACCCGCGAACGCAGGCGGGCGCGCCCGTGCCGTTTTTGAGGCAGAGCTCGCATTTCTGTACCGCGCCGCCGGCGTCTCTCGAAATCGCGCCGTAGGGGCAGACGAGGATGCAGGTGAAGCAGCCGACGCAGCGCTCCTTGTCTATCGTGACCGCGCCGTCGCGGAATGCGAGCGCGCCCGATATGCAGCTTTTGACGCAGATCGGGTCCGTGCAGTGACGGCAGCTCACGGCAAACGTGATGCCGTCGCCCCCGTCGAGGACGCGGATGCGGGGGAACAGAGGCTTCCCCTTCAGCGCCTTCGCCATATCCTTCAGCCCGGAATTTGCGAAGGCGCAGTTGTATTCACAGAGGTGGCAGCCGAGGCACCACTTTTCGTTGACTACTACTCTTTTCATTCGCCCGCGTGGGAAATCCCCAGAATTTCCAGCTCCTTTTCAGTCATATTGACCCCGCGCAGCATAAGTCTGTTGCCGCGGAGCGTCTCTATCGAGTTTATGCCCATGCCGCCGAGCAGTTCCATTATCTCGTGCCTCCATGCCGTCATGAGGTTGTAAAGCCTCTCGGCTCCGAGCTTGGGGTTCAGCCGCTTGACGAGCTCGGGTCTCTGCGTCGCGATGCCCCAGTTGCATAGACCTGTCTGACATGTGCGGCAGAGGTGGCAGCCGAGCGCAAGAAGCGCCGCCGTCGCTATGTAGCATGCGTCAGCTCCGAGCGCTATCGCCTTTACGACGTCGGAGGCGGAGCGGATGCTGCCGCCGACGACGAGGGAGACGTCGTTTCTGATGCCCTCCTCGCGGAGCCTCGTGTCGCAAGCGGCGAGCGCGAGCTCTATCGGTATGCCGACGTTGTCGCGGATGCGAGTGGGCGCGGCGCCCGTGCCGCCGCGGAAGCCGTCTATGGCGATTATGTCGGCGCCGCTGCGCGCGATGCCGGAGGCGATCGCGGCGATATTGTGTACGGCGGCGACCTTGACGATGACGGGCTTTTTGTACTGCGTCGCCTCTTTCAGAGAATAGACGAGCTGGCGCAGGTCCTCTATCGAGTAAATATCGTGATGCGGGGCGGGCGATATCGCGTCGCTGCCCTCGGGTATCATTCTCGTCCGCGAGACGTCGCCGACGATCTTTGTCCCGGGCAGGTGTCCGCCGATGC
Source organism: uncultured Clostridia bacterium (assembly GCA_947631245.1). GTDB lineage: Bacteria > Bacillota > Clostridia > Oscillospirales > CAG-272 > DTU064. Next base: position 7,626 of record CANRKP010000003.1, on the reverse strand, counting down.
CGGGCTTCGCGCCCTGACCCATCTTTATCTCGATTGCGGCTCCGGCGTCAAGGTAGTCGGCGTGGACGCCGAAGCGTCCGGAGGCGACCTGAACTACCGTGTTCGGTCCGTAGACGTAGAAGTCCTCGTGAAGTCCGCCCTCGCCGGTGTTGTAGTAGATCCCGAGCCGTGACGCTGCCTCGGCGAGGCTCTTGTGGGCGTTGTAGGAGATGGAGCCGTAGCTCATCGCGGAGAACATGACGGGCATCGAGAGCTCGAGCTGAGGCGTCAGGTTGTCCTTCAGTTTTCCGTCCTCGCCGCGCTCGATCGCGCGCGGCTTTTTGCCGAGGAACACGCGCGTCTCCATAGGCTCGCGCAGCGGGTCTATCGAGGGGTTTGTGACCTGCGAGGCGTTGATGAGTATCCTGTCCCAATATACGGGGAGCGGCTTCGGATTTCCCATAGAGGAGAGGAGCACGCCGCCGCTGTTCGCCTGCTTGTAGATCTCCTTTATCGTGTTCGCCTGCCAGTTCGCGTTCTCGCGGAACGTGCAGTCTGACTTAACAATTTTCAGGGCGCGCGTCGGGCAGAGGGAGACGCAGCGCTGGCAGTCGACGCAGCGCGCCTCATCCGAGACCATGACGCCGCATTCTTCGTCGTAGGAGTGGACACCGTTCGAGCACTGCCTCTCGCAGACGCGGCAGGCGATGCAGCGGTCCTTGTTGCGAACGACCTCAAATTCCGGATATATGAAAAGGTCTGCCATCAGAATTTGCCCTCCCTGACACGGACTATGACGGGTTCGCCGCCGGCGGGAGCCCATATGTTTTCGGCGTCGGGCTCCATTTTTCGTATCGCCGCCTCTTCGCTCGCGACGTAGACGCGGTCGCCGTATTCGCCGACGACCATAGAGCGCAGCTTAAGCCTGTCGTTCAGCGCCATGATTCCGCCCTCGAAGCCGAGAATTATTGAGAAAGGTCCCGTGACGAGCAGGCTCGAATAAACGGTACGCAGATACGTCAGCGTGCGCCGCTCCTCCTCCGGCTTGCGCGATATCGTGTCCCAAAACGGGGCGGCGATGACGGACGCCGCCTCTGTCAGCGTCAGCCCCTGACGGCGCAGCAGGTAGTCGAGGATATAGGTGATGACCTCGGTGTCGGTCTTGAGCGTGCACTTGTAGCCGAACATCTCTATAAAGCGGCGGTTCGCGTCGTAGGACGATATCTCGCCGTTATGTACTATCGAATAGTCGAGCAGGGAAAACGGATGCGCGCCGCCCCACCAGCCCGGGGTGTTCGTCGGATATCTGCCGTGCGCCGTCCACGAGTACGCCTCGTATTCCTCGAGACGGTAGAAGCGCCCGACGTCCTCGGGAAAGCCGACGGCCTTGAATACGCCCATGTTCTTCCCGCAGGAAAAGACGTATGCCCCCTCGACCGAGGAGTTGACATGCGTCACGACGCGGACGACGTACTCCCTGTCGTCTATCTGAAGCGCGCGCAGCGCGGAGCGGCGCGGGAAAACGAAGTACCGCCATATCAGCGGCTCGTCCGTGATCTCCCTCATCGTCCGCGTCGGTATCGGCTCGGCGTCTACTATTTCAAATCTCTCCTTCAGATATGTCTCGCAGTCGTGACGGCGGGCGTCGTCGTCATAAAACAGATGCAGAGCGTAGAACTCGCGGTGCTCGGGGTATATGCCGTATGCGGCAAATCCGCCGCCGAGCCCGTTTGACCTGTCGTGCATCGGTATCATGCTCTCGATGATGCTGCCGCCCGACATGCGCTCGCCGCTTTTAGAGATGACGGCGGAGATGGCGCATCCGGACGGGATGCGTACCTGACCCTCTTTTTTCATTTGCGTTAAGTCTCCGGGTAAAAGTGCTGCCTACCGTTATTATACGCGCGCGTGACAACGGTATCACACGCAGGAAAATATCGGAGGATATCGCGCGAAAAAACACGTTTTTCGCAGTCGTATGCAAGTAGTGTATACCTAAAAGTTCAAATTGTCAAGAGGAAATTTAGGTTTGTCCGCAAAACTGCAAGAAAAATTTTTATAAATTTCAAAAAGGGGCTTGACAAACGATGCTCGGAGATGTATAATCCTGCACATGAAGGCAAGGGCGTCTTCGGTCACTGTGTGACCGGAGGCGTCCTTTCTTTCATGCAACTTCACATACACGGCGGGGGGAGCCGAGGCGGCGCCTGTTCGGCTGACCGCCGCCGCTAAGAAAGGAAACAAGGTATGACAATCGAATTTTGGTATCTCATCGGTGCGGCGCTCGTCTTTTGGATGCAGGCGGGCTTCGCGATGGTGGAGACGGGCTTCACCCGTGCGAAGAACGCGGGCAACATCATAATGAAGAACCTGATGGACTTCTGTATAGGCACCGTCGTGTTCTCGCTTCTCGGCTACACGCTGATGATGGGAGAGGACACGCTGTTCGGGCTTATAGGACTTCCGAACATGGATCTTTTCGCGAACTTCAAGGCGTTCATCGCGAGCCCCTCGGAGGGCTTCACGGGCGCGTCGACGTTCGTTTTCAACCTCGTCTTCTGCGCGACTACGGCGACGATAGTCTCCGGAGCCATGGCGGAGAGGACGAAGTTCTCCGCATACTGCATATACTCGGCGGTGATATCTCTCATCGTTTATCCTATTGAGGCGCACTGGATATGGGGCGGCGGCTGGCTCTCTCAGCTCGGCTTCCACGATTACGCAGGCTCCTGCGCCATCCACATGGTCGGCGGCATCGCGGCGCTCGTCGGCGCGATAATACTTGGACCGCGCATAGGGAAATATGTGCGCGACGAAAACGGCAAGGTCATAAAGGTCAACGCGTTCCCGGGTCATTCGATCCCGCTCGGCGCGCTCGGCGTATTCATCCTTTGGCTCGGCTGGTACGGCTTCAACGGAGCCGCGGCGACGACGCCGTCGGAGCTTGCCTCCATCTTCCTCACGACGACGATCGCGCCGTCGGTCGCGACGTGCACGACGATGATTTTCACATGGATAAAGAACGGCAAACCGGACGTTTCGATGTGCCTCAACGCCTCGCTCGCGGGGCTCGTCGGCATAACGGCGGGATGTGACGCGCTCGACGCGGTCGGCGCCGCCGTCGTCGGAATAGTTTCCGGCATACTGATCGTCGTTGCCGTCGAGGTGCTCGACCTCAAGCTCCATATCGACGACCCCGTCGGCGCCGTCGGCGTTCATATGTGCAACGGCGCGTGGGGCACGATAGCGGTCGGTCTGCTCGCAAATCCCGACGCCCCGGCGGGGCTCTCGGGTCTCTTCTACACCGGCAGCTTCAAGCAAACGGGGCTCCAGCTGCTAGGCTTCGTTTCGGTCGCGGCGTATGCGGTCGTTATGATGATAATCACATTCCAGCTTATAAAGAAGCTGCACGGCATCAGGGTCACGCCTGAGGAGGAGATGCTCGGTCTCGACGTGACGGAGCACGGTCTGCCGTCCGCATACGCGGATTTCGCGCCCGCCGTCGACAAATACGCGGACTTCGGTCCCATGTCGACACCTCCTGTCGTCGTTTCGGGAGACACGCCCGAGGCGGAGGCCGTCCCCGTGAAGCGTGTGCCGTCGTTTGACGAAGGTGCTCCGAAGTTCACGAAGGTGGAGATCGTCTTCAAGGAGGAGAAGCTCTACGCGCTCAAGGAGGCGATGTCGAAGATAGGCATCACGGGCATGACTGTCTCGCACGTCATGGGCTACGGTCAGCAGAAGGGTAAGCCCGAATACTACCGCGGCGTCGCGGTCGAGACGAACCTCATGCCGAAGGTGCAGGTCGATATCGTCGTCTCGAAGGTGCCCGTCAGAACTGTCATTGAGACGGCGAAGAGAGTGCTCTACACGGGTCACATCGGAGACGGAAAGATCTTCGTCTACGACGTCGAAAACGTCGTCAAGGTCCGTACAGGGGAGGAAGGCTACGACGCATTACAGGACGTGGAATAGCAAAGAGCTCGCGCAGCCCGCTGCGACGCCCTTTAGGACGTCGAATAACGAATTATGATATGTCCGCCGCGGGAGAGCGTCAGCGTAAGTCGCAGCATCATCTCCGTCTCCCGCGGCGTACATATAATAGCTGCCGGAAGGCGAACCCACACCGGTTTTCGACGACGTATCAACGCCCGTGCTGCGTCAATGCCCTTGCCAATACAACCAGTATTGCCTGCGGGCATTTCCTTGCCCGAACGATGATACGACGCCGAAAACTGCAAAGCACTCCACGTGGGCGCCGAAAAGCGCCCGCGTGGAGCGGTGAAGTTCGCCTCCCGTCAGCTATAGGGCACACCGCTCTTGCGGGGCGCCCCGGCACGGACGCGCCGCACCGACGGCGCGTCCTTTTTGCGGCGCTTTTGAAAAGTCACCAAATATATGAGAAATCATTTTCTCATTTTTTGTCTGTGCGCCGCTTGTCAAAACTGCGTGCCGGTGCTATAATTGTGTGAAAAAAAACGAAACTTCGGTCAAGAGGTTAAAGTGAAAGAGACAATCGACAGAAAGCTCGTGCTCGAGGACGGGGACGAATACCCCGGCGTCGGCTTCGGAGACGGGAGAGACGCGGTCACGGAGGTCGTGTTCAACACCTCCCCCGTCGGATATCAGGAGATAGTGTCCGACCCGTCGTATACTTATCAGACGGTCGTTTTCGCGTACCCTCTGATCGGCAACTACGGGATCGCAGAAGACGATTTTGAGACGAGGACGCCCACCATCGGGGGACTTGCGGTCAGGGAGTATAACGACCTGCCGTCGAACTGGCGCTCGGTAATGACGCTCGGCGAGCTGATGAAAAAATACGGCATCCCGGGAATTTCCGGCATCGACACGCGCCGCCTCGTCCGCTCGATACGCGACAGGGGCAGCCGGATGGGGATCCTTACCGGGGCGGACGTCCCGACGGAGGAGGCGGTCGAAAAGATACGCGCGTACGCCCCGCCGCATGACGCCGTTTCAAGGGTCAGCAGAAAAAATATCGAGGTATACGGCGCGCCCGACGCGAGATTCCACGTTGTCGCCGTCGACTGCGGGATGAAGGAGAACATCGTGCGCTGCCTGTGCCGAAAAGGCTGCCGCGTCACGGTCGTTCCGTTTGACACAAAGCCCGCCGAGGTCGAGACGCTGAAGCCGGACGGCATCTTCTTTTCGAACGGTCCCGGCGACCCGACGGACGTTATGCCCGTAGTCGGGCTCGTGCGCGCGCTGAGGGGGAAGCACCCTATGTTCGGCATATGCCTCGGGCATCAGATGATAAGCCTCGCATACGGCGGCAGAACGTACAAGCTGAAGTTCGGGCACAGAGGAGGGAACCACCCGGTGCGCGACCTGCGGACGGGGAAGATAGAGATGACGTCGCAGAACCACTCGTTCGCCGTCGACGCCGGCAGCCTTGAGGGGACCGACCTTTCGGTCACGCACGTCAACATACTTGACGGGACGGTCGAGGGCGTCGAGTGCGCGCGCGACGGCGTTTTCAGCGTTCAGTATCATCCGGAGAGCGCGCCCGGACCCGAGGACAGCGGTCATCTGTTCGACAGCTTCATATCGTTGATGGAGGCGAGAAGACGTGCCTAAAAGATCGGATCTGCACAAAATACTCGTTATAGGCTCAGGCCCCATCGTGATAGGTCAGGCGGCGGAGTTCGACTACGCGGGCACGCAGGCGTGCCTCGCGCTCCGCGAGGAGGGATACGAGGTCATATTGGCAAACTCGAACCCCGCGACGATAATGACGGATACTACTATCGCGGACAAGGTGTATATGGAGCCCCTGACGCTCGAGTTCGTCGCGCGCATCCTGCGCCGCGAGCGCCCGGACGCGATCGTCCCCGGAATCGGCGGGCAGACGGGACTGAATCTCGCCGTCCAGCTTGAAAAGAAAGGGATACTTCACGAATGCGGCGTCGAGCTGCTCGGCACGCCGAGCAGCTCCATCGAGCGCGCCGAGGACAGGGAGCTGTTCCGCGAGCTCTGCGTTTCGATCGGGGAGCCAGTTCTGCCGTCTGAGATCGCGCACTCAATAGATGAGGGCATAAAGGCGGCGGAGAGGATAGGATATCCGGTCGTTCTGCGCCCCGCGTTCACGCTCGGCGGCACGGGCGGCGGCTTTGCGGACAATGAGGAAGAGCTCTGCGCCATAATGAAAAACGCCCTTGCGCTCTCGCCTGTCGGTCAGGTGCTCGTCGAGAAGTCCGTCAAGGGATATAAAGAGATAGAATACGAGGTCATAAGAGACGGAAACGACACCGCAATCACCGTCTGCAACATGGAGAACCTCGACCCCGTCGGGATACACACCGGCGACTCCATAGTCGTCTGCCCGTCGCAGACGCTGACGAACAAGGAATACCACATGCTGAGAAACAGCGCGCTGAAGATAATCCGCGCGCTCGGCATCGAGGGCGGCTGCAACGTGCAGTTCGCGCTCGACCCGAACTCGTTCCGTTATTATCTAATCGAGGTGAACCCGCGCGTCTCGCGCTCGTCGGCGCTCGCGTCGAAGGCGAGCGGATATCCTATCGCCCGCGTGTCGGCAAAAATTGCGCTCGGCATGAGGCTCGACGAGATAATGCTCGCGAACACGCCCGCGTCGTTTGAGCCCGCGCTCGACTACGTCGTGACGAAGATGCCGCGCTTCCCGTTCGACAAATTCACGGACGCAAATCAGAAGCTCGGCACGCAGATGAAGGCGACCGGCGAGGTCATGAGCGTCGGGAGGACGTTTGAGGAGAGCATACAAAAGGCGATACGTTCTCTCGAGATCGGAACATACGGTCTTCGCATGCATAAATTCGACGGCTGGGAGACGGAGGCGCTCTCGGATTACATCCGCGAGGGCACCGACGACAGGATATACGCGATGGCGGAGCTCCTTCGCCGCGGCGTCTCCCCTGAGACTTTGTCGAAGGCTACGGGTATAGACAGATTTTTCACCGACAAGTTTTCAAATATCATCTCCGCGGAGCGGGCGCTTTCGGGCGCGAAGCTCGAAAAAGAGACGCTCTACGCCGCAAAGCGCATGGGCTTTTCCGACCGCGCCATAGCGGACGCCGCGGGCGTTTCCGAGCTCGACGTGTTCGAGGCGAGGCGCAGGTTCGGAATTTTTCCCGTATACAAGATGATAGACACTTGCGCCTCGGAATTTGAGAGCTACGTTCCGTACTTTTATTCGACATACGAGGACGAAAACGAGTCCGTCGTCTCGGACAAAAAGAAGATAGTGGTCCTCGGTTCGGGTCCGATAAGGATAGGGCAGGGCGTCGAGTTCGACTATTCGACAGTTCACGCCGTGAGGACGATAAAGGCTTCGGGCTACGAGGCGATAATAATAAACAACAACCCCGAGACGGTGTCGACAGACTACACGACGTCGGATAAGCTCTACTTCGAGCCGCTGACGCCCGAGGACGTCATGAACATCGTGGAGCTCGAGCGGCCCGAGGGCGTCATAGCGTCTCTCGGCGGACAGACGGCGGTAAATCTCGCCGAGCCGCTTGCGGAGCGCGGCGTCCGCATCATAGGCACGGACTGCGACGCGATAGAGAAAGCGGAAAACAGAGACGCGTTCGAGCGCGTGCTCTTAGAGCTCGGCATCCCGCAGCCGAAGGGCGTTGCCGTCACGAA
>CANRKP010000002.1 GCA_947631245.1 uncultured Clostridia bacterium | reverse complement strand
CAGTATGCTGGACGGTCGCTTGTATAAGGAATATCCAAGAAAAAGGTCGCTCCAGTAAGACTATATCCACGCCTTTTCTCGCTGTCACCACGCTGCAATCGGCGCTTTTGCACCAATTCCGCCGACCTTCCACTGTGACAGGTCGCACAAATCAATAACGAAAAACGCACTGAAATCGACTGATTTCAGTGCGTTTTAGTCAGGGGCAGGAGGATTCGAACCCGCGACCCACGGTTTTGGAGACCGGTACTCTACCAGCTGAGCTATACCCCTATTCAGCCCCCTTTTGGGAGCCGTACTGCATTATATCACAACAAAAATCCTTTTGCAATAGCTTTTTTGAGGATTTTTCGCTCTTCCGCTCATATATTTATGTTTATTTTTCCTCTTTTTTCTCGTATACGCCCTCTATCTTATAGACGCACACCGTATGATAATCTCTGCTCGGGTAGCTTGCGGCGCGAATCGCCTCGTCGTGAAAACCCGCCTCGCGAAGTTTGTCTGTATAGAGCTTTCTGCACGAAAGCACAAGCTCCGCTTCCGCAAAGCCGACGGCGCCCTCATCCGTCTTCACCGGCGTGAGCCCCGTGTCCGCGATCTTGTCCGTATCGCGCCCGCTCACCTTGCCGCAGTAGCCGAGCTCCTTCTTGTATCCGCCGCGGAAAAACGACAGCGTCGCCTTATCTCCCGACTCCACAAACTCGTGCGTATACCTCTGCGGGCGGACGAAAACGAACGCGACGGGCTCACCCCACAAAACGCCAACGCCGCCCCAGCTTGCCGTCATCGTGTTGAATTTCCCGTCCTTGTCGGACGCGGTGACGAGCATCCACTCGTCTCCTATCATCTCAAAAACGTTCCCCTCTATCTTCCTCGGTTCCGTCTTAACAAATCCTGTCATTCTGCGCTCTCCTCGCTCATTTTCGGACGCGCGCTGCCGCGCCTCTTCCTTTCACATTGTATATTATATACCGCCGACGCCTGTTTGTCACCTTATTTTGCTCGAATTTTTCGCCGCCGGCAAGGATTTTTTGTCCTGTTCACAATAAATTTACATTGTAACATCAAATATATCTCCCGTCTTTGGCATGTGCCACTTGACAGCGGACGCTTTTTTGGTATACAATATGATAGATATGCGATGCGATAGGGTATTTACTTCGGCACCCTTGTCATACATATGTAACAACAAACAAAAACTGCATTAAAGCAAACGTCAAAAGAAATGGAGGTGCAATCATAGTTATGGAATACATCTATGCAGCCGTAGGTGCTGTCATCGGTATAATCATAGGTGTTTTGGGCGGATGGCTTTTCAGAAGCCGCGTGCGCCGCATAGCGGACCGCAAGATAAGCGAAGCGGAAGATGAGGCAAAGCGCATCGTTTCCGACGCTATAAAGGATTCCGAAACGAAGCGCAAGGAAATGCTCGTCGAAGCCAAGGAAGAGATCCTCAGGCAGAAGAACGACGCCGACCGCGAGATAAAAGATCGCCGCCGCGAGATAACGAACGCCGAAAACAGGATTGCTAAGAAAGAAGAGTCTCTCGACCGCAAGATCGAGGCGAACGAAAAAACGACCGAGTCGCTCAACAAAAAGATGCACGACCTCGACCTCAAAAACGAGGAACTGTCGCAGGCGATAGCAGAGCAGAGGGGCGCGCTCGAAAGGATATCGGGTCTGACGGTGGAGCAGGCAAAGGCCGAGCTTCTCGACAGTCTCGAATCCGAAATTCAGCACGAAACGGCGATGAAGCTCGACGAATACGAGCGCCGCTTCAAGGAGGAATCAGAGGAAAAGGCAAAAGACATTCTCTCCCTTGCGATCCAGCGCTGTGCAGCCGACCACGTCTCCGAAGTTACCGTCTCCTCCGTCACGCTGCCGAATGACGAGATGAAGGGGCGCATCATAGGACGCGAGGGTCGCAACATCCGCACGATAGAAACGCTCACGGGCGTCGACCTCATAATCGACGACACGCCCGAGGCAATAACGCTTTCGAGCTTCGATCCCGTGCGCCGCGAGGTCGCAAGGATAGCAATCGAAAAGCTCATCTCCGACGGGCGCATCCATCCGACGCGCATTGAAGAGACGGTCGAAAAGGCCCGCCGCGAGGTCGACACCGCGATACGTCAGGCAGGCGAGCGCGCCACGTTTGACACCGGCGTCCACGGGCTGAACCCCGAGCTCATCAAGCTGCTCGGCAGACTAAAATACCGCACGAGCTACGGTCAGAACGTGCTCGTCCACTCGATAGAGGTCTCGCTGCTCTCCGGCATTCTTGCGGACGAGCTTGGCGCAGACCCCGTGCTTGCCCGCCGCGCGGGACTTCTCCACGACATAGGCAAGGCGCTGACGCAGGAAGCCGAAGGCTCCCACATCCAGCTCGGCGTCGAGGTGGCGAAGAAGTACCGCGAGAACAAGGACATTATCCACGCCATCGAAGCCCATCACGGCGACGTCGAGCCGAAGACGACGATCGCCCTTATCGTTCAGGCCGCAGACGCTATCTCGGCGGCAAGACCCGGCGCGAGACGCGAAAACCTTGAAAACTACATCAAGCGCCTGACGAAGCTCGAGGAGATCACAAACGAGTTCGACGGCGTTGAGAAGTCATTCGCCATTCAGGCAGGCCGCGAGATCCGCATAATGGTCAAGCCGGAGGTCATAAGCGACGACAAGATGAAGATAATCGCCCACGACATAGCGAAGCGCATCGAGTCCGAGCTTGAATATCCCGGGCAGATCAAGGTCCATATTATACGCGAGAGCAGAGCGATCGATTACGCGAAATAAGGCTTCTTTCGCAAAGACAAAAAGGGGGGAGCTGCAAAGCTCCCCCTAAAATCATTTGGGGGAAAGATGAGAATACTCGCAGTCGGAGACGTCGTCGGCGAGCGCGCCGTGCGCGAGCTTCGCCATATGTTATCGGAAATATCCCGCAAATACGCCCCCGACCTTGTCGTCGTCAACGGTGAGAACGCCGCCGGCGGACGCGGGCTGACGCCGCCGCTCGCAAAGGACATTTTCTCCGCGGGCGCCGACGTCATCACGACAGGCAACCACATCCTCGACAATACCTCCGTCCTCGATTATCTCGACTCGACCGACCGCGTGCTCCGTCCCGCCAATTTTCCTCCCGACACCCCCGGCGTCGGCAGCTGCATCGTCCCCGTTTCGGGATTTCGCGTGCTCGTCATCAACGTGTCAGGCACATCATACATGAAAGAGGAGGTCGCCTCGCCGTTTTTGTCCGCGGAGCACATCCTCAGAACAAACGCCGGCGCATATGACTTCGCCGTCGTCGACATCCACGCCGAGGCGACCGGAGAAAAGCTCGCGTTCGCGAGGTACCTTGACGGGCTGCGCGAGCTTCGCGTTGCCGCCGTATGGGGCACGCACACCCACATTCCGACGGCGGATGCAAGAATACTTCCGGGCGGCACGGGCTATGTCACCGACCTCGGAATGACTGGTCCCGAGAACGGCATCCTCGGCATCCGCTCGGACATAATAATCACATTTACCAAAGACCGCCTCCCGCAAAAATTCGAGGTCGCCGACGGGAAAACAGTCCTCGACGGCGTGATCTTCGATATAGACGAGGATGCCGCAATTGCCTCGGCGGCAAAGAGGATCCGTCTTTAAGCCTAGGGCGCACAAAATACCGAAAACAAATACAACATTACATAAAAGGCATGGTGACAAAATGAAAACGACAGAACTCAAAGCTCTTATCGCGCGCGGCGGACTTGACGAAAAATTCGCCGCCCTTCGCGAGCTCCCCGTATCCGACCCCGCCGTTTCCGTCCAGAGGCAGAGATGGCATGACGCCGTTTCGGCGTTCGAGGAGAACTACGGCACAGACCGCGACGTTTCGCTTTTCTCCGTTCCCGGCAGAAGCGAGATCATGGGCAACCACACCGACCACCAGCACGGCCGCGTCATCGCCGCGTCGATCACTCTCGACTGCATCGCCGTCGCGTCGAAGCGCGACGACTCCGTCATCCGCATAAAGAGCGCGGGCTTCCCCGAGGACGTCGTCGACTTCTCCAAGTTCCGCACGCCTGACGAAAACCGCTTCTTCAAGTCTGACGCCATAATCGCCGGCGTCGCCGACGGGTTCCGCGCCAACGGCTTCAACGTCGGCGGCTACGATGCGTACACGACCTCCGATGTGCTCGGCGGTTCGGGTCTTTCCTCATCCGCCGCATTCGAGGACATGGTAGGCAACATCCTCTCGCATTTCTACAACGACGGAAAAGTTTCCGCAACCGCTATCGCCACTATCTCTCAGTACGCGGAGAACGTCTTCTTCGGCAAGCCGTGCGGGCTCATGGATCAGATGGCGTGCGCTTGGGGCGGACTTATAACGATAGATTTCATGGATCCGTCGCATCCCGTCACCGAAGGTCTTGATTTTTCGCTCACAAATCACGGCTACTCGCTCTGCATCACCGCGACGGGCGGCAACCACGCCGACCTCAATGAGGATTACGCCTCCGTCCCCGCCGAAATGAAGGCTGTCGCCGCGGAATTTTCTCAGCCCGTGCTTCGTTCCGTGTCCCTCGACGACATAATAGGCTCCGCGCGCACTCTTCGCGGGAAAGTCGGGGATCGTGCGATCCTGCGCGCATTCCACGAGAAAAGGGAGGACGAGCGCGTCGAAAAGACAGTCGCGCTCCTGAAGAAGGACAACCTTGACGCCTTCCTTCGCAATATACTCGCCTCGGGAGACTCGAGCTACAAGTACCTCCAGAACGTATATACGACGAAAAACGTCTCCGAGCAAGGTCTCTCGCTTGCGCTCGCCGTTTCAGAATCATATCTCTCCGATAAGCGCGCCGCATGGCGCGTTCACGGCGGCGGCTTTGCCGGAACGATACAGGCGTTCGTCCCGAACGAACACGTCGAAGGCTACCGCAGGCTGCTTGATTCCGTCTTCGGCGAGGACGCATGCATGGTGCTCCGCATACGCGCGCTCGGCGCGGTCCGCGTTTTATGAGCGGAGAGAAGAAAAAACCTAACGTCGCGCTTTTCTGGCTCTCGGCGCTCGCCATCGCCGTCATCTTCGGAATATACCGCATCGTAGTGTCTCTCGTCGGGAGCGGAAGGATAGCCTTCGTTTGGTTTTCCGTCCTCATGTGGACATACATGGCGGCGGGCTGCGCGATCTTCATCGCCGTCGTCGTTCTCCAGCGCGGCTTTTCCAATAAGCCCGTGACTGCGGACGAGCTCCCCGATACCATGTCGATAGCGGAAAAGACCGCGTTTATGGAGGCGGACAAAAAGCGCAAGAAGACGGCGAAATATCTTCTCATTCCGCTTCTCGCGCTCCTGTTCGTATTCATCTTCGAGATAATAGAGGTCTACTATTTCCCCGCCATAAAAAACTGGCTTTCAAATTTCTGATACCGTGGACATCGAGGCATACACCCTTTACTCCGGCAGCACCGGCAACAGCATATACATACGCGCCGACGGCGACGCGATCCTCATCGACGGCGGAAAGACTCAGGCGGCGCTCTCCCGCGCCGTTGAATCGGTCGGAGGCGAGCTATCCTCGGTTCGCGCCGTCTTTGTGACGCACGAGCACCGGGACCACATCTCCGCCCTCGACGTCGCGGCGCGGAAATACCGCATCCCCGTCCACATAACGGAGGACTCGCTCTACGCGTCCCCGTTCCCGGGGCTCGCCGTATCCGCGGTCTGTCATCCGCCGCTCTTCACCGAGCGCGTCGGTAAGATGACGGTCAGGAGTTTTCTCTCGAGCCACGACAGCGCGATGGCGGTAGGCTACACCGTCAGCTTTGACGGCTCCCCTCTGAAGCTCGGCGTGCTGACGGACACCGGCTGCGTCACGGACGCGATGGCGGACGCCCTCTCCGGATGCAGTCACGTCGTTCTCGAATCAAACCACGACGTCGACATGCTCATGCACGGCAGCTACCCGTTCTTTTTGAAGGAGCGCATCCTTTCCCCGACGGGGCACCTTTCAAACGACGACGCGGCGTCTTTCGCCGTCCGCCTCGGAAAAAGCGGGGTGCGTTCGTTCGTGCTTTTCCATCTCTCGCGCGAGAACAATTCCCCCGATATCGCATATTTCACGGTCGGGGAGGCGCTCGCGTCTGCCGGCATCGACGCCGCTCTCACGACGGCGCCGCCCGACGCGCCGCGGAGGATCATATAATTGTATACGATACACATAATAACGATAGGTCCGCTGAAGGAAGCCGCGCACCGCGAGATAGTTGCCGAATACAAAAAGCGCCTCTCCGGCGTATGCAGGCTCAAGACGACGGAGCTCCCGGCAAAGAAGCTGTCGGCGTCGCCGTCGCCTGCCGAGATCACATCCGCGCTCGCCGCCGAAGGCGAGGCTGTACTGCGCGCGATACCGCGCGGGGCATACAAAATAGCTCTCTGTGTCGAGGGAAAACGGTTCGACTCGCCCTCATTCGCAGAATGTCTGCGCCGTGCCGCTGACGGAGGGGCGTCCGAGGTCACCTTTATCATCGGCAGCTCATACGGGCTCGACGGCAAAGTCAAAAACGCCGCTGACCTCTTGCTCTCAGTCTCCGATTTTACGTTCCCTCACGGGCTCATGCAGCCGATACTGTACGAGATAATATACCGCTCATTCTCCATCATTGCGGGCGGAAAGTATCATAAATGAAAGGCGCTTTTATGCTGAAAAGCCTTGTGTCGAGGATACCGGCGCTTTTGTCGCTCCTCCTTTTCTGCTTTATAATATATCTTTACGTCGACGGCTGGTTTGACATCTCCTTCATAGTCCGCGGCGACACCGAGGACAGCGCGCCCGTCTCCGACACGGCTGCCTCCGATGATGTGACGGCTCCCGGTGCCGACGCGCCAACGACGAACGCACCCGCGACTGACCCACCCGCGACTGATGCGGCGACAGAACCGCCGGTGACACCCGAGACCGACGCTCCCGCGCCATTCACGCCGCCGTCTGTCGATTCTCTCGGCGGATATTCGCTCTCGTACTCCGACTACGTCCCCGGCGGCTCGTTTGTGCTTGCCGAGGCGTCCGTAAATGTCGGCGCGCCCGGATTTTTCTCGTCGCACACAGTCGAGAAAAACCGCGTATCCTATGTCTCCCCCGGAGACAATACCGCGTATCAGATCGTATACACCCCCTACACCGTAAACGCGCCCGCCATATCGCTCTACATGGGCTACATCATGGTCGAGTCAAAATCCTCTGGCGTCGTGAACATCTACACCTCGCAGGGGACCGCCGTCGGCAGCTATAAAGAAAAAGATGTCGCCCCCGCATACTGCCGCGACGCGTCGGGCAGACCTCTCTTCATTTCAGGCGGCGCTTACTATTATCTCGACGCCTCCTCCCGCAGGTTCGCGCTCGCGGACTATATTCCCGAGAGGGACAACCGCGGCGCGCTGTTTGACTACACTCCCGACTACGGTCTGTCGCGCGAGAACGACCGCACGTTTGCCTCAAACCTCGCCATCATCAACGAGGAGATCCCGATAGAGGGCAGTGATACCGCCTACTACGTCGTTCCGACCGAATACTATCGCTTCGCGCTCAGCGACAGGAGCGGAAATCTGCTCGGCGACTATTACTATTCTCAGGCGTTCGGCTTTTCGGAGTCGCTTGCCGCCGTAGTTGACCATTCAGGGCTCCTTTCTTATATTACGCGAGGCGACGCAACGAGCATACCGTCCACGAGGCGCTACCGCGATTCCAACATAAAGCGCAACGTTATCGAATTTTTCATGCCCCCGCTCACAAACGGACCCGAGTCTATCGGCTTTTACTTTTTCGAGCACGGACTCTCCCGCGCGCGCATCATGACGATAGAGGCGTCTCCGTTCGACAAAGAGGGGAAAATGCAGATACTGTCGGACGAGACCGTAATGATAGACAAGAGCGGCAAGCGCTTCGAAACTCCTCTCGGCTACCGCGTCGAGGCGTATTCAAACGGAATGATGCTGCTTCGCAGCAATAACGGCGTCGGCTTCATGGATTACACCGGCGTGTGGGTCGTCGACCCCGATCTATCTGACGCTGAGCCCTATTACGAGGGGCTTGCCGTAGTCAAAAAGAACGGACAGACGGCGCTCGTCGACACGGCGGGGAATTTCGTTATCCCGTTCGGGAGATATTCCTATATCTCGAACGTGTCCTCCGGCGTCATTGCCGCGTATGACGGCAGCTGGCACGTCCTTTACAAAATGTCGAAATAAATCAAAAAGGAATATGGGCAAAAGCACGCCCCCGGCACTTTCACCGGGGGCGTTTCCCGAAGCCCTCGGTACCGAAAAATCATGCCAAAGACTGAAATTGCCGTCATAGGGGCAGGTCACGCCGGAGTTGAGGCGGCGTTTGCCGCCGCCCGCCTCGGGTGCGACACCGTGCTTTTTACCCTCTCCCTTGACAATATCGCCAATATGCCCTGCAACCCCTCTATCGGCGGGACGGGCAAGGGGCATCTCGTCTATGAGCTCGACGCGCTCGGAGGCATGATGGGCCGCGCCGCCGACCTCTCGACGCTTGCGAGCCGCACACTCAACGAGAGCCGCGGCTCCGCCGTCCGCTCAAAGCGCGTTCAGGCGGACAGGGCAAAATACAAAGCCGTTATGACGGAGCTTCTTACAAAGCAGGACGGGCTCCGCCTCTGTCAGGCGGAGATCGCCTCGATAGAGGTCGCCCCGGGCGCCGACGGGAAACCCGCCGTCGCCGCCGTCGTCACCTCGCTCGGCGTCCGCTGGGAGTGCCGCGCCGCCGTCATCGCCACGGGGACTTACCTCTCCGGCGTCGTTCACGTCGGAGGCATCCACTATCCAGCGGGTCCTGACGGCTCGCTGCCCGCCGCCCGCCTTTCGGATTCGCTCCGCGCCCTCGGCATCCCGCTACTTCGCTTCAAGACGGGCACTCCCGTCCGCGTCTCCGCAAGATCCGTCGACTTTTCAGCCCTTGAGCGGCAGGAGGGCGAGCGCTCGCCGGTGCCGTTTTCGTATTATACGGACGAGGGCTACCTTGACGGCGTACAGCAGCTTCCGTGTCACATCGTATACACGAACGAAAACACTCACCGCGTCATCCGCGAAAATCTCTTCCGCTCCGCCATGTATTCCGGCAACATTACGGGCCGCGGACCTCGCTACTGCCCGAGCATCGAGGACAAGCTCGTCCGCTTTGCGGACAAGGAGCGCCATCAGCTCTTCGTCGAGCCGATGGGGAAGGACAGCGACGAGCTCTACATAGGCGGGTTTTCGACGTCCCTGCCCGCGGACGTTCAGGCTCGTATGCTCTCCACACTGCCCGGATTTGAAAACGCCCACATCACGCGAAACGCGTACGCGATCGAATACGACTGCGTCGACCCGTCCGCGCTGACCGCGGCGCTCGGCGTCAGGGATATAAACGGGCTTTACTCCGCCGGTCAGTCAAACGGCACCTCGGGTTACGAGGAGGCAGCCGCGCAGGGGCTTGTCGCCGGTGCGAACGCGGCGCTTTACGCAAGCCGCCGTCCGCCTCTCATAATCGGGCGCTCGACCTCCTACATCGGCATCATGATAGACGATCTCATTACAAAAACCGTCCGCGAGCCGTACCGCATAATGACATCGCGCTCCGAATACCGCCTCTACATGAGGCAGGACAACGCGGACGAGAGGCTGACGGAGCTCGCGCACGGCGCGGGTCTCATCCCCGAGGACAGGTGGGAGGCGCACAAAAAGAAGATGGACAACATCGCCCGCGAGCTCTCGCGCCTCGACCACACCGGCGTCGCCCCGACTGACGAGGTGAACGCACGTCTTGCCTCCCTCGGCTCAACACCGATCTCGGCGGGGCTCCCGCTCTCCGAGCTTTTGCGCCGTCCCGAGCTCGATTACGCCTCACTCTCACCCCTTGATCCGGAGCGCCCTCCGCTCACCGCCGCCGAAATAAGGACTGTCGAGACGACCGTAAAGTACGCGGGATACATTAAAAAACAGGAAGCGGAGGTTCGCCGCGCCCGCGCGCGCGAAAACACCCTCATACCTCCCGATACCGACTATGCCTCGATCGGCGGTCTCTCGCGAGAAGCCGTCGAAAAGCTCTCCGCCCACCGCCCCCTCTCCGTCGGCGAGGCATCCCGCCTCGACGGCGTCACCCCCGCCGATGTCTCCGTCTTGCTGATTTATTTGGAGAAGTAGGAGTTTAATCGGGGGGAAAACCTTTGAGCAAGGTTTTCCCCCCGGACCCCCTTTTCTAAACTTTTTATTACAGGGGGTTGGCTTGGAATGACAAGGGACTTTGGGATGCCTTACTGATTTTGATAAATGGAAAACCCTTTGAGAACGTGGGCTTTTTCGTCTTTCTAAAAAGTCCGCTCCTTTCTAAACTATAATTACAGGAAGTTACCTTTGGCTTACCTTATAAAATGCGATTTTGGAGGATATTTTGGATACTGCCCTCTTTCTTGATATTTGCCGCGAAAATTCGCTGCCGTGCGGGGAGCCCGAGGCTCGGAAGCTTTCGGATTTCGCGGATTTTCTGCTCGCGGAAAACGAAAAATACAACCTTACCGCGATACGCGAGGAGCGCGCGCTCATGCTGCGTCACCTCTGCGACTCGATGACCGTTATCCCTCTCGTCCCCGAGGGGGCGCGCGTGCTCGATATCGGCAGCGGCGCGGGATTCCCCGCGCTTCCGCTCGCGCTCATTCGCCCCGATGTGACCGTAACTGCGCTCGACGCGACGGCGAAAAAAGCATCGTTCATCAATGCCGCCGCCTCAAAGCTCGCGCTTTCAAACCTCGCCGCCATCTCCGGGCGCGCCGAAGAGCTCGCGCACGACCCCGCATACCGTGAGGCATTTGATATCGTCACGGCGCGCGCCGTCTCCCGCCTCTCCGTTCTTTCCGAGCTCGCCGCCGGCTTTATAAAGACCGGCTGCCGACTGCTCGCGATGAAGGGCGACCCGTCTGCGACGGAAGAGGAGCTTCGCGCCGCCGAAAAGATATGCCGCGCCCTCTCCCTCTCGCATGAAGAAACAAAGCTTCTCACCCTGACCGACGCCGGCGCAGGCGAGGAGCTCTCGCGCTCGATCGTTATAATGAAAAAAACCGCCCCCACCCCCGCGTCATACCCGCGGAGATACTCACAGATCATAAAAAATTGACAAGTGCAGAGATTTCTCCGCACTTGTCGATTATATTATATGCTTCACGGCGCGGCAAAAAGCGCGCCGATTTTTTTATTTTTCTCGAACTTCGGAACATGCGAGCAGAACGATACATAAAAGCAAATCTATTATCCATACCGGTATGATCCAGCCTACCCAATCGCGGTCCACTAAAATCAGAAGGCAGAAAAATACGAGGTAAATTACGTTGTCCGCCGCGGCGGCGGCGACGGAGAGCCTTTTTACCGCGCGCCTCCCGCCGCTTTTGCAGAGCATTCCCACGCTGAGCGGCAGCAGCGCCGCGCTTATGATACCGAATACGGACAGTAAAAAGAACGCGCCGTAAATCTTCCCGTCGGCGGCCTCCAAACCGCCCGCTCCCTCCGGAGCCTTGTAAAAGAGCGCCCCCGCAGCGCTGCTTACGAGCAAAAAGCACCACAGCGCAAAATAGACCCATGAGGCTGCCCTCATAACAACGCCTAACGTCTTATGTTTCATCTTTATGACAATTCCATTCTTAAGCTGCGTGAAGTTTAAAAAATTTATTTTCCAAACTTTTCGTCTCCGGGCCTGTATTCGAGCAGGTCGCCGGGCTGGCAGTCGAGGACTTCGCACAGCTTTCGGAGCGTCGATACCCTTATCGCCTTCGCCTTGCCTGTTTTCAAGATAGACATATTCGTCAGCGTTATCCCGACGCGCTCGGAGAGCTCCGTCACGCTCATCTTGCGCTTCGCGAGCATCACGTCAATATTGAAAATTATTTCGCCTTCCATTTTTCATTCCTTTCCGCGTTTGCCCGTTCGGTTTTTGATTTTTTCATTTCATATCGTGAGGTCGTTTTCTTCCTCTATCGCCGCCGCCTTCAGCACGAGGTGCGAGAGCGCTGCCGCCGCCATCGCTATTGCAACTCCCGCAAACACGACAAAGAGCGAGCCGAGCGCCACGCTCGGATGGCTCATCGAGAGGAGCAGAAGCACGATGTTGCCGACGAAGAAAAACGCGGCGTCGCCCGCGGCGAGATACGATATCCATTTGAGCAGCTTCGCGTTTTCCCTTGAAAACGACCTGTCAGCCCCGATATTAGACGAGATTCGCCAGCCAAGGACGAGCACCGCCGCGCACGGAATTGCCGTGCACCAAATAAAAACGAGCCACGGGACAAATCTGCCCGAAAACTCGGGGTAATCGTCGACAATATCGTGACCTAACATCGGTATGACGACAAAATAAAGCGCCGCACCGAAGACCCACATTCCAGCAATGATCGTTTTCATGCACTTTGAAAGCGTTGACTGTGACATATTTTTATTTCTTCCTTTCGCCTTGATGCCACCAGTATACCACGCCGATATTCGTTTGTCAAGTGTTATTTATTGATTTTCGTAAAATTTTTTGTACTTCTGCCAAAAACCCAAGTCATAAAAAATTTTGAAGAGGGGGATTCGGGGGGAGAAAAGAAAATGCCGCAATGCGGCATTTTCGTGTTTTTCCGCAGAGCGGAAAAGCACATTTTGTCAAAAGGTTACTTCTCCCGGATTAACTCCCATCTATTTTACTTCAGCGTCAAATACTTTCCGTATCCTATGATGTAGTTGATGCCGCTCCACACCGTCATGACTGTCATGAACGCGCCGGTGGCGAACGTCAGGATATGATATTCTGAGATAAACGTCAGAAACCAGCCGAAGAGGACGGGCTCGAGCAGCGCCGTCATTATGAACGTTATCTGCGACACGGTCTTGACCTTTCCGAGCCAATTTGCCGCGAGAGACACACCCTTCGCCTTTTCGGACACCACCATACGTATCGAGGTCACGACGAGCTCGCGGAAGATGACGATGAGCGTCACCCAAAGGAGCGGCGCCTGCATATAGGCGAACTCCTCATGAGAAATAAGGACAATGAGCGCCGAGAAAACCATGAACTTGTCGGCGACCGGGTCCATGATCTTTCCGAAATCGGTTATCAGATTGTATTTTCTCGCTATCTTTCCGTCGAGCATATCGGTAAGCGCCGTGCCGAGGAAAACGGCGGCGGCGATGACGTTGCCCCACGGGAACGGAATGACGCCCCCGAGCGACATCACGATGATGAACACGGGCACGAGAAGTACCCTCAGTAAAGTCAGCTTATTCGGAAGGTTCATAAGACATTCTCCTTAATATCATTTGACGAGGCGGCCGCAGAGGTCGTAATCGAGGGTGTCGGTAATTTTTACCTTTATGTGCTCGCCCTCGCGCGGTCTTTTGTTCTCGGGGCAGGTGAAATACACCTTTCCGTCGACGTCGGGCGCGTCCGCCTCTCCCCTGCCGTAGCAGGACTCGGCGACATAGTCGTAGCCCTCGTACAATACCTCAAGCGTTTTTCCAACCTTCTTTTCGTTCTTCGCCGCCGATATCCCAAGCTGTACCGCCATTATCCTGTCGTAGCGGTCCTGCTTTGTCTGCTCGTCTATCTGATCTTCAAAATCATATGCGGGAGTTCCCTCCTCGCGCGAATATTTGAACGCGCCGAACCTGTCGAATTTCGCCTCCGAGATATAATCGCACAGCTCGTTGAATTCCTCCTCGGTCTCGCCGGGGAAGCCTACGATCGCCGTCGTCCTTATCGTGATGCCGGGCACGCCGTCTCTCAGCCTCTTTACGGCGTCCTTGACGCAGGCGGCGCCGCCGTGCCTGTTCATGCGGCGAAGCACCGTCTCCGAGACGTGCTGTATCGGCAGGTCTATGTATTTTACAACGCGGCGGTTGTTTCTGATCTCCGCAATAAGCTCGTCAGTTATTTTGTCCGGGTAGCAGTACATGATGCGGAACCACGGTATCTTCGTCTCCTCCGACAGCCTGTGAAGAAGCTCCGCGAGCTTGTATTCTCCGTATATGTCGATGCCGTATCTCGTCGTGTCCTGTGCGACGAGGATCAGCTCACCGATTCCAAGCCCCTCGAGCGACTTCGCCTCCGAGATTATGTCCTCCATCGTCCGCGAGCGGTGGCGCCCCCTTATTGACGGTATCGCGCAGTACGAGCAGTGATTGTCGCACCCTTCCGCTATTTTGATGTATGCGTAAGCCTCGGTCGTGACGACGCGCTCGCCGCCGAGCGGCGCCTCGTTTTTGTCCCCGTACCGCGAGAATTTTTCGCCTCTCTCGACCGCGCGCACCGCCTCGACGATATCGTGCACGGAGCCGACGCCGAGAACGGCGTCCACCTCCGGCATTTCCTTCATTATTTCTTCTTTGTACCTCTCGGGCAGACACCCCGTCACGATGATGCCTTTCAGCGAACGGTTCTCCTTGAGCCATGCGACGTCGAGGATGTTGTCTATCGCCTCGCGGCGCGACGACTCGAGAAACGCACAGGTGTTGATAACTATTATGTCCGCCTCCGTATCCTCGGGCGTTATTTCGTAGCCCGCGTCGGAGAGCAGCTTCAGCATTACCTCGGTGTCCATGAGGTTTTTCGCGCATCCGAGCGAAACAAAACCAATTTTTGTCGGCATTTTCCCTATCCCCGGCTCACCCGGGCTCCCTTTTATTCTTTCGTATTTTTGCCCGACAGGAGCTTAGCGGCGTTTGCAATGTCCTCGGAGGAAAAGCCCTGCCTGTATAAATACGACATGAGCTTCCGCCTGCCGTCGGGATCTTTTCTGTCTGGGATCCCGCCCTTTTTCTCTATCGCGCGGGCGCATATCTCTCCGAAGTTGAGCCCGCAGCCGTCAGCCCAAAACGTGACCTTGTCCCTATCGTATCCGAGCGCGCAAAGCTCGCTCTTCACGCGGCGCAGCCCGCGCAGCTTCCGCTCCGCCATTGCCTCCCCGCGCCTTTTTATCTGTGCGTCCTCGTTTATGTATCCGAGCGCCTCAAGCTCGGCGGCAGCCGCCTCCGCGTCGCCCCTGTCGTATCCCTTCGCACACAGCTTTCTGACGAGCCCCCGCTTCGGATTGTCCGAATACGAGAGCAGGCGCACGCCCGCGCATATGCATTCGAAAATGCGGGCTGCCGCAACGGCTTCTTCGGCGTCCGTGTCGCCTATGAGCCTGCCCGCACCCCATCCGCGCTCACGGAAAAACGAGGCGGGCACCGAAAGCGGGAGCTCAGCTCTCGTTTCCGCGTCTGCCAAAAGGAGCCTCACCTCAAACGGGAGCTCCCCCTTTCCGGCAGTTTTTATTATTACGCTCAAATGTCTTCTCCGTCGATGTCGAGGAGCCTAATGTCAAGCTCGTCGTCGAGAGAATCGGGGTCGAGCTCCTCCTTGTCCCCGTCGCCGTCGCCGGAGAGGAATTTTTCCTTTATCTTAGCCTCTATCTCGTCCGCGAGAGCCTTGTCCTCTTCAAGCAGGCGGCGGACGGCGTCTCTGCCCTGAGCAAGCCTTGAGTCGCCGTATGAGAACCAGGAGCCGCTCTTTCCTATTATGCCCGCGTCGACGCCGAGGTCTATTATCTCGCTCGCCTTCGAGATGCCCTTGCCGTACAGCATATCGAACTCCGCCGTGCGGAACGGGGGCGCGACCTTGTTTTTCACAACCTTGACCCTCGTCCTGCTGCCGTATATCTCGGAACCGCTCTTGAGCGTCTCTATCTTTCTGACGTCGAGGCGGACGGAGGCGTAGAACTTCAGCGCCCTGCCTCCCGTCGTCGTCTCGGGATTGCCGTACATGACGTTTATCTTCTCGCGAAGCTGGTTTATGAAGATGACGATGCAGTTCGTTTTCGCTATCGAGCCCGAGAGCTTCCTCAGCGCCTGCGACATAAGGCGCGCCTGAAGCCCGACCGTCGCGGTCCCCATCTCTCCCTCGATCTCCTGCTGCGGGACGAGCGCCGCCACCGAGTCGATTACGACGATGTCTATGGCGCCGGAAAGCACGAGCGCCTCCGCTATCGAGAGCGCCTGCTCGCCGCTGTCGGGCTGAGAGACGAGAAGCTGATCTATGTCGACGCCGAGCGCCGCGGAATAAACGGGGTCGAGCGCGTGCTCCGCGTCGATGAACGCCGCCTCGCCGCCCGCCTTCTGAACCTCCGCTATCGCGTGGAGCGCGAGCGTCGTTTTGCCCGACGACTCGGGCCCGTATATCTCTATTATCCTTCCCTTGGGGTATCCTCCGATGCCGAGCGCGAGGTCGAGCGTCAGCGACCCAGACGGGGACGCACTGACGTTCATATTCTGCGTCTCGCCGAGCTTCATTATAGCTCCGCTGCCGTAATCCTTCGTTATCTGCGAAAGCGCCGCCGCGAGCGCCTTTTCCTTATCGTCCGCGGGAGCCGCCTTTACTGTCGCCGTCTTCTTTGTCTTTGCCATTCTTTTCTTTTCTCCGTTCTCCGGTTTAGACCGAACAAATGTTTGTTTGCTCTATTATATCAGTCTCTCGGAAAAAAATCAACACTTTTTTTGAAAAAATTTCAATATGTCGGGCTGTCGAGCCTCCAAACGAGATTTCCCTCCGATGACATCCCCGTCTCGGATGCGGTGCCCTCCGCCTCTCTTTCTTCAAGGCGGACGGTCACCTCAACGTCGGCGTCTCTTTTGCCCGCGACGTAGGAATGGAGCGTCGCCCTTATCTCGTCTTTGCGCGAGCGCGTTATTTCTATATCGTCAAGATCGTATGTCCGCTCTTTGCCGGACTCTATGAGCTGCTCGGAGTCGAGCCGCCGCTGGAGCCTGTCCCCGTTCTCTATATACCTTGCGAACACGACGCCTGACGCGTCGTCGCTGCTGTAGCCCTCGAGAAACGTCCTGAAAATTATCGTGTTCGCGAAATTTTCGGTGAAGACGAGCAGCGTCGCCTCCCTAAGCTCAGCTTCCGTCAGATAAGGCTCGCCGTCGGCGACATTTGCGTAGAGCGCCGCCATGCCTTCTTCCGGCTCCTCGACCTTCATCCCGTCGCCGTAATATATCACGTTCAGGGGCAGGGACGCCTCGACGAGCTCTGCCACTATCTCTTTTGCCTCCGCCTCATCGGGTCCGCCTGAGCAGCCGGAGAACACGGTCAAAAATGACATTGCCGCGAGCAGCGCACAGAGAAATCTCACACGCGCGGACTTCATATATCCTCCTCGGACGCCGTGTCCGTTTCGTCCTCGGCATAATCCTCGCCGTCCTCCGCGCTGCCGTCCGTCTCTTTTTCCTCATCCTTTGCGGACGCGACAACTGCGAAGCCGCCGACCTTTGCGCCGCCTCCCGTCCGCATCAGTATGACGCCGGACGCCGTGCGCCCGTATGTGCTTATCTCGCGGGAAGGTATCCTTATCATGATGCCGCCCTCCGTGATGAGCATTATGTCGTCGTCATCGCCGACGGCGGCAAGCCCGACAAGATTCCCCGTCTTTTCCGTGACGTTGTGGCAGAAGATGCCGACGCCGCCGCGGTTCTTCGCGTTGAAGAGGCTGAATTCCGTCCGCTTGCCGAAGCCGTTTTCCGTCACGGTCAGAAGCGTCTTGTCCTCGTCCACAACGGCGACGCCGACGACGCGTTCGCCGCCTCTGAGCCTTATGCCGCGGACGCCGTGCGACGTCCTGCCCTGGCACCTGACGCCCGCCTCGTTGAATCTGACGGCTCTGCCGGACACGGACGCGATTATGATGTCCTTCGTTCCGTCGGTGCAGCCGACAAATATGAGCTCGTCGCCCTCGTCGAGCGTGATCGCGCGCTTTCCGCCGCGCCTCTGATATTCGAATTCCGACAGGCTCGTGCGCTTGACGGTCCCCATCTTCGTCACCATCGTGAGGTATTTATCCTCGTCGTAGCTCTCGACGGCGACGAACGCCGTCACGGAGTCGCCGGGCTCGAGCTCGATGACGTTTGCAATATTCGTTCCCTTTGTGGCGCGCCCGAACTCGGGGATCAGATACGCGCGCTTCGCGTATACCTTCCCGCTGTCGGTGAACATCAGAAGGTCGCTGTGGCTGCCGACGGAGATTACGCGCTCGATGTAGTCCTCCTCCTTCGTCGTCATCGCTATAATGCCTTTTCCGCCTCGTCTCTGCGCCGTGTATGTGTCGGCGCGCTGGCGCTTGATATAGCCGTCGTGCGTTATCGTGATGATGCAGTCGTGGCGGTCTATAAGATCCTCCGCGAGTATCTCGTTTTCGACAGGTACGATCTCGGTCAGACGCGCGTCAGAGTATTTGTCTCTTATCGCGGTCATTTCTTCCTTTATGAGCGCCTTGAGCTTTTCCTCGTCGGCAAGTATCGACACTATCCGCTCTATTTCCTCATAGAGCTTTGCGAGCCTGTCCTCTATCTTTTTGCGTTCGAGTCCCGACAGCCTGCCAAGCGTCATTTCCACTATCGCCTGAGCCTGCGCGTCGGAGAAGCCGAACGTATCCATGAGGTTCGCCTTTGCGTCCGGTATGGAGGCGGACCCCTTGATTATGGCTATGACCTCGTCGATATGGTCTATCGCTATCTTGTATCCCTCGTAAATGTGGGCTTCACGGCGCGCCCTCTCAAGGTCGAAATTCAGCCTGCGCGTGACTACGGACTCCTGATGGAGTATGTATTCGCGAAGGATCTCCTTGAGCGTGCACGTTTTCGGCTCGCCGTTGACGAGCGCCACCATATTGACGGCGCATGTGTCCTGGAGCTGAGTGTAGTGGAAGAGCTGGTTTAAGAGCACCTGCGGATTTATGTCGCGCCTGTACTCGATAACTATCTTCATTCCGTCGCGTCCCGACTCGTCGCGAAGACCCGTGATGCCGTCTATCCTCTTCTCGCGGTGCAGGTCAGAAATGCTCTCGACGAGCTGGCTCTTGTTGACGCCGTAAGGGATCTCGGTCGCAATTATCCTGTGGTTCTCCTCGTCTATCTCGGTGCGCGAGCGGACCGTGATGTGACCGCGTCCCGTCTCGTATGCCTCAAGGATGCCGGAGGTGCCGTATATTATCGCCCCCGTCGGGAAATCGGGTCCCTTTATATATCTCATGAGGTCCGTCGTCCCGGCGTCGGGATGGTCCATTATGTAGAGCGTCCCGTCTATGACCTCTGCTAAATTGTGCGTCGGGATATTCGTTGCCATTCCGACGGCAATTCCCATACTGCCGTTGACGAGCAGGTTCGGGAAGCGGGACGGAAGAACAACGGGCTCCTTTAAGGTATTGTCGTAGTTCGGGCGGAAATCGACGACGTCCTTGTCAATATCCGCGACCATTTCGTTTGAAAGGCGCTCGAGCTTCGCCTCCGTGTATCGCATCGCCGCCGGCGGGTCGCCGTCGACGGAGCCGAAGTTTCCGTCTCCGAAAACGAGCGGGTATCTGTACGAAAACGGCTGCGCCATGCGTACCATCGCAAGGTAAACGGAGGAGTCGCCGTGCGGATGGTAGTTGCCCATCACGGCGCCGACTATCTTCGCCGATTTGTGCGTCGGTCTGTCGTATGTGTGCTTTTCCTCGTACATGGAGTACAGTATCCTGCGCTGAACGGGCTTGAGCCCGTCTCTCACGTCGGGCAATGCGCGGCTCGTTATGACGCTCATCGAATATGCAATGTAGGAGCGCTTGACCTCCTCATGCATTTCGATATCCACTATCTTCTGTTCGGGGAATTCAATATTTTCGGTTTCGTTCTTTTTCATATTGTCAAAATTCCGAAGCGCTCATAATTTTCTGCGCCGGTCTCTTTCATAGCTTTATGCTTCTTTTTAAATGTCGAGCATGTCCGCGTCGGCGTATTTTGCGTTCGCGGTTATGAAGTCGCGGCGCGGCTCGACCTTGTCTCCCATAAGAACTGAGAATATCTTGTCGCATGCGACGGCGTCTTCTATCGAAACGCGCAGTATCGTCCTCGTCTCGGGGTTCATCGTCGTCTCCCAGAGAAGGTTGCTGTTCATCTCGCCGAGACCTTTGTAACGGCTTATTTCGGTGCCCGACCCCATCTCTGCGATTATCGCGTCCCTCTCCTCGTCGGAGTACGCGTACCGCGTCTTTTTTCCTCTCGTCAGCTTATAGAGCGGCGGGTGCGCGAAGTAGACGTGCCCGTCCTCGATGAGCTTTCTCATGTGGCGGAAGAAGAACGTCAGCAAAAGCACGCGGATGTGCGAGCCGTCGACGTCGGCATCTGCCATTATGATGATCTTTCCGTACCTCAGCTTCGTTATGTCGAAATCGTCCCCGATACCGCAGCCGAGCGCCTGTATTATAGGGATTATGGATACGTTGCCGTACACCTTGTCAAGACGGCTGCGCTCAACGTTCAGGATCTTTCCGCGGAGCGGGAGTATCGCCTGGAACTGCGAGCTCCGTCCCGACTTCGCGCTGCCTCCCGCCGAGTCTCCCTCGACGAGGAACAGCTCCGTCAGATCGGTCCTTCTCTCGTGGCAGTCGGCGAGCTTGCCCGGCAGCGTCGTCACCTCAAGACCAGTTTTTCTCACTGCCTCGCGCGCTTTTCTCGCCGCCTCTCTCGCCCTTGACGCCGTGAGCGCCTTGTCGAGAATGACCTTCGCCGTCTGCGGGTTCTCCTCGAGATATTCCGCGAGCTTTTTCGAGACGAGCCCGTCGACGAATGTCCTCACCTCGGAATTTCCGAGCTTCGCCTTCGTCTGGCTCTCGAACTGTGCGTCAGTCAGCTTGACGGACACTATCGCGGTAAGTCCTTCCCTTACGTCCTCGCCCGCGAGGTTCTTGTCCGAGTCCTTCAGTATCTTCATCCGGCGCGCGTAATCGTTGAACACCTTCGTCAGCGCCGATTTGAATCCGGTTTCGTGCGTGCCGCCCTCTATCGTCGTCATGTTATTGGCGAACGTGATTATCATCTCGTTCAGCCCGTCGTTGTATCTTAAGGCGACCTCGGCAGACATATTGCGCTCCGCCTTCTCGTCCTTCATATAAATGACGTCGCTGTGTATCGGGTCGACGCCCCTGTCTGAGTCGAGGTATTCTACAAAGCTCTTGATGCCGCCCTCGTAGCAGCATCTCTCCTCGACGGGCTCGTCCCCTCTTTCGTCGCGCAGTATTATCGCGAGCCCCGCGTTCAAAAACGCCTGCTCTCTTATGCGCTGGAGAAGAATATCGAAATCGAATACAGATTCCTCGAATATGTCGGGATCCGGCTTGAAGCGGACGAAAAGCCCGTGGTCGTCCTCCGTCGTGTCGCCGACGCAGGCAAACGGTCTTACAACGTGACCCCTTTCAAACCTTTCCGTGTATATCTTTCCGCCGACCCTGTTGTCGACCTCCATCCATTCGGAGAGCGCGTTCACGACGGACGCGCCGACGCCGTGAAGACCTCCCGCGATCTTATATCCGGCGCCGCCGAACTTTCCGCCTGCGTGAAGTATCGTAAAGACGACCTCAAGCGTCGGTATGCCCATTTTGTGATGGATGCCCGCGGGCACGCCGCGCCCGTTGTCGCGGACCGAAACGCTCCCGTCCGGGTAAAGCGTCACGACGATCTTGTCGCACGCGCCGGCGAGCGCCTCGTCTATAGAATTGTCCACTATCTCATTGACAAGATGATGAAAACCGCGCGACGACGTCGTGCCTATATACATTCCGGGTCGCTTGCGGACTGCCTCGAGCCCCTCGAGCACCTGTATCTGTTCGTCGTCGTAAACGCCGTCCGCGGCCGTCACATTCGTCATGTTCATTTCATCCGACATTTGTTCTATGACCTCTCCTCTGATGATGACCGCGTACCCGCGGCACAAAACGTTTCAGTATCAATATTCATGCTTTATTCCTGCGGCATTTCATGAGGTATATCATGCCTTACCACCCTTCCCGAAAGCGAGGGCGGTGAAAGCTGCGACAGTGTGACCATGTCGTCCGCAGTGAGTATAAAGCTCTTCGGCAGCTCGTAGGACGTGAGGATGACCCTCCCCTCGCGCTGCGAGGCGGTGAGAAATTCTTTCGTGATCTCTGACACCGTGGAGGTATCCATATCGAATATCCCTATTATGTTTTCAGCCTGAATTAACCTTCCGCTGCCTGTGTGTATATACATTTTACACCTGTTCTTTTGAAATAAGCGTCGGCACTCCCGACTTAACGCAGTAGCATACCCCGTCGCGCAAACGCCGCTTCACGGACGTGTCGCACGAGGTTATTATCACCTGCCTGTCTCTTATGCCGGACACGATATAAGAACGGCGCGCCGGATCGAGCTCGGATAAAATATCGTCGAGCAGAAATACGGGATATTCCCCCGTTTCCCGCTTCGAATATTCACCCTCTGCGAGCTTCATCGTCAGGACTATCGACCTCTGCTGCCCCTGAGACGCGAAGAACTTCGCGTCCTTTCCGTTCAGCGTTATATCGACGTCGTCTTTATGTATCCCGTACTGCGTCGAGCCGAGAAATATCTCCCGCTCCGTGTTTTCCGTCAGCTGGCGGCGATATATCTCTCTCACTCGCTGTTCGGAGCCGTAGTCGCCGCCGATCCTCGAAGTACCGTGATATTGCAGCTTTGCCTCTTCACGTCCGCCCGTCATGTCGGCGTAAAGCTCGGAGACGATATGCGAGAGCTTTTCGGTATATTCCGCCCTGATTACGGCGATTTTCGCCGCGTATTCCGCAAGGGATGTGCTCCACGCTTCAAGAGACGCTGAGTCTCTGCCTGCCTTCGCGCTTTTAAGGAGCGCGTTTCTCTGCATAAGGATTGTATTGTACCTTTGCAGCGTCCTCATATAGACGGGGCGGAGCTGTGATATCGCCACATCGAGAAATACGCGCCTTTCGGACGGACCCGACTTCACTATCGAAAGATGCTCCGGCGAAAAGAGCACGGCGCGGAAATTCCCTATCATCTCCGAGAGCCTGTCGAGCCTGACGCCGTTTTTGTACGGCGTCTTGTGTCTTCCTTCGGAAATATCGAGCCGCAAAGTGTTTTTTCTTCCTCCCGACTCATATTCCATCGAAAGGGAAGCCGCATTTGCCCCGAACCTTATCAGCTCGTTGTCTCTTCCCGCCCTGTGGCTTTTTCCCTGTGCGAAAAGATAGACGCCCTCGAGCATATTTGTCTTTCCCTGCGCGTTTTTTCCGTACAGTATCGTAACCTCGGGCGAAAGCTCGAGCTTTGCGCTCTCAATATTTCTAAAGTCCCTGTATTCGATCCGACTGCAGATCAAGTTTTCCTCAGTCCTTCATTCTGACGGGCATCACGAAGAAGAGATAATCTCCCTCGTCGTCCGCTCTCTCCCCAGCGTCCGTTATCGCGACACCCATCAAAGGCGTCGAGAGCGCTATATTTATCCTGTCTGAGTCGGCGGCCCTCACGGCGTCGAGAAGGAAGCGGCAGTTGAAGCCTATCTTTATATCCTCTCCCGTCTTCTCTATCGGTATCTCGTCATAATGGGATCCCGAAATGCTGCCTGACGTGATCGCGAGCCTGTCGCCGGAGAAATCGCATGTGACGTATCCTCTGCCGCTGCCCGATTTTTCTTCTATCATAAGCGAGGCGCGCTCGAGAGAGTCTGCGAAAAACGATCTGTCGAGACTGACCGATATCTTCTGCGTGCTCGGAATTATCCTGTCGTAGTCGATGTATTCGCCGTCGATAAGGCGGGAGAAGAACACGATATCGCCCGTGCGAGCATCCTCTTCGTCGTTTGATATCGTGAAGATTACGTGTTTTCTCGTCAGTGCGACGGAAACGGTGTCCTCGCTGTCGGAAATGAGCTTTCCGAGCTCCGCCAAAGTCTTTCCCGGGACGTTGAACTTCATCTCCGCGTCGTCGCCCTTCACGTTTGTGACGGCGCACGCCGCAGTGCATTTCGAGAGCCTGTTGCTGTCGCAGGAAACGACCGTCAGCCCGTCGCCGGAGACGCGGAAATGCGCGCCCGTGAAAATGGCCCTCTGATCCTTCTGCGCTATCGCAAACGACGTCTGATTTATGAATTTCTTCATCAGGTGCTGCGGCAGCTCGAAGCTGCGCTCGCCCGACAGCGTCGGGAGAGACGGGAAGTCCGAGCCGGGGAGCGCGTGGAGCTCGAACGTGCTCTTTCCG
The DNA here is from genome assembly GCA_947631245.1 of uncultured Clostridia bacterium. Lineage (GTDB taxonomy): Bacteria > Bacillota > Clostridia > Oscillospirales > CAG-272 > DTU064. The sequence continues at coordinate 93,226 of CANRKP010000002.1, read as the reverse complement.
CTCTCTATTTTGACATTCATCCTGTCGTTTACCGTTACCGTTATCTCGTCGTTCGGCATCGTCTTTATTATGGAGTAGAATTTCTGCGCGTTTATGATATATGAGCCTTCCTCCTTCACCTCGGCTTCAACCGATGTGCGGATGCCCTTTTCATTGTCGTATGCCGTTATGACGCAAACGCCGTCCTTCGCGTCAAATAAAAGCCCGTCGATGGCTGTAAGCGTGTTTTTGTTTGATGTCGCGTTCATCGCCGGCGTTACGGCGGCTATCAAAGGCGCCTTTTCAAAAACTATCTTCATCTCTCTTTGTCTCGGTGACGGTAAATTCTCTTCCGTCAGCCCTCCTTTTTTATTTTTTCTTTATTTGTGCTCGTTTAAAGGCTGTTGAAAACCCGTCTTTTGCTTTTTTGTGTGCTTGAATTATATTATTATAATAAACAGCAGTAGCAGCAGTAGTGGTGAGGAAACGTTTGAAAACCGCGAAAACCTCTTTTGCAAAAAGAATTTTTCCGATATGGAAACCCGGGTTTTTTCTGTCGGTAAGCTGTGGCAAAGTTTCATATAAGATCCTTCGAAAAAAATCGAATATTTTCAAAAAAGCTCGGTTTTTTGCGTCTAAGAGCGTTATCAACAGGCGCTGATGAAAAATTTTCATCCGTTTTTTGTTTTCGCCGTGTAAGGGAAAAATCGGTCTTCTTTGTTCCGTGTTCTTATCGCTCTCTCAACTTTTCCACAGGGTTTTCAACAGATTGTGGATAATATGCGAGTGTCAAATATCAATTTCATTCATAAGCTCGTTTATTTCGGCCGCAAACGGCGGGTTCTCCTTTATTTCGTTTTCGACCGTGTTGTATGAGGAGAGTATCGTCGTATGATGTCTGCCTCCGAGCTCGGCGCCTATCTCCGGCAGGGACATATTCGTCTTTTTCCTGAGGATATAAACAGCGACATGTCGCGCCCAGACAAGCTCCTTTGTCCGCTTCGGGCTCTTTATGTCGTTTTCGTCAATGCCGTATTTTACCGACACCTCGTGAAGCACCTTCTGTATCTTCACCGAGAGCGGGAGCTCCTCGGAAACTATGTCCGACAGGCACCTTGCCGCCATCTCCGTCGTTATCGGCTCACCGGAAACGAAGCTCTGCGCGCCGAGGCGCTTAAGCGAGCCCTCTATCTGTCTTATGTTCCGCTTGAGCTTTTCCGAAAGGTACTCGACGACCTCCGGCGATAGCGATATCCCCATCGTCTCCGCCTTTTTCATTATTATGGCGGAGCGCAGCTCCATATCCGGCGGCTGTATGTCGGCGAGAAGTCCCCATTCGAACCTCGTCTTTATCCTGTCCTCGAGCCTGTTTATTTCCTTCGGCGGACGGTCGGACGTGAAGATTATCTGCTTATGGCTCTCGAAAAGCTCGTTGAACGTGTGGAAAAATTCCTCCTGCGTCGACTCCTTCCCGCCTATAAACTGAACGTCGTCTATCAAAAGGACGTCCGCCTGCCTGTATTTTTCGCGGAGCGCGGAGTTGACGAGCGGATTTTTCTTCGCGAGCGCCTCGATCAGCTCGTTTGTGAACTCCTCGCATGTGACGTATATTATCCGCTTCGACGGGTCGAGCCGCCTCACCTCGTTCGCGACGGCGTACATCAGATGCGTCTTCCCGAGCCCGCTCGGTCCGTAAATGAAGAGGGGGTTGTATACCTCGCCCGGATTGTTCGCGACGGCGACGCACGCGGCGTGCGCGAATTTGTTCGAGCCGCCGACTATGAAATTGTCAAACGTGTATTCGGGATTGAAAACGTAACCGAGGTCTGTGCGCGGAGTTTCCTTCCGCTCCGGTCTATCATGCTTTTTTTCGATATTGTCCCGACTGTCCTCTTCCGGCACGAGTACGATGTCTACGTCTATTTTGTACCCGAGGACGTCCTCAAACGCGCGCTCTATCGTTTCTCTGTGCCGCTTCATAATTATGCCGTACTTGAAATCGTTGCTGCACGAAAGCGTCGCGCGGTTTTCGTTTATATCGATAAGCTCGAGCACCGGTATCCACAGATTGTAGGCGTCCTTCGAGAAAATTTCCGCAAGTCTCGCCTTCACCGGTTCCCAAATCGTCTTTATGTTTTCGTCGTTCTTCATTTTCCGTTTGGGGACACGACCCCATAATAAATTTAACTTTATCTCATATTATATCATATATACTCGTCTTTTACAAGACCGAAGAGCGATTTTTTGCCCCTCACGGGGAGCGGTTTTGAGTACGGCGAAAAAAACCGACCCGTTTTATCCTTTCGACTTTTATTTTGTTAAAAGGCACTTGACAATCCGAAACCTTTATGTATATAATAGTAGCTGTGTTATGCCCGATAGGAAAAAAACGCTAACATAGCTTCCGAAATCACGAAAAAAGGAGGTATGGCAGACTATGAAGAGAACTTATCAGCCCAAGAAGCTCCAGAGACAGAAGGAGCACGGTTTTATGAAGAGAATGAAGACCGCCAACGGACGCAAAGTCTTGAAGAGAAGACGCGACAAGGGCAGAGCCCGTCTTTCCTATTGAGGAGAGCCTGTGGGCGGCAGCGCCGTATTTCAAACCCGCCGGTGCCGGACGACAACTCCGACATTCGGAGGGTTTTCGGTTTATTTTAAAGAAATCATAAAAACGGAAGCAATATGAAGATCTATCCGGTCTGTGAAAACAGAGCGTTTCAGAGAGCGTACAAAAAAGGGAAGAAAGCCGCGGGAAAATATATCGTCGTCTATGTTATAAAGACGTCGGATAAAGACGCCGCAAAAACTGCTCACGGCAAGCCTGTCACAAGGCTCGGACTGACGGTCACGAAGGGACGCGGAGGCGCCGTCGTCAGAAACCGCATAAAGCGCGTGCTGCGCGCCGCATGGTGCGGGGCGGCGGAAAAATGCGCGTTTTCCGGCGGGCTCGACGTCATCATCGTTGCGAGAGACGCCGCAGCCGAGGCAAAGTCTTCAGATATTCTGCCGGAGCTTTTATCTCTTTCGGAAAAGCTCGGCGTGACAGAAGCGAACCGAAATCCGGAATCATGAAAATATTTTCCGCTCCTTTTATTTTTCTTCTTCGGCAGTATCAGAAATACGTTTCCCCACATAAGCGCGCGCCGTCGTGCCGGTTTTCGCCGACGTGCTCGCAGTACGCGATCGAGGCGCTATCGGAGTGGGGGCTCATAATAGGTACGCTGCTTTCGGTATGGAGGGTCCTGCGCTGCAATCCTTTTTCAAAGGGAGGCTATGACCCGGTGCCGAAGAGGCGAGGCAGACACAAAATCGACTGAAGGCTTACGGGCTTGACCCGTTACCGTGCGGAGCCGGCCGGCCGCGCGGACATTTTTGTTACGGCCACACAATCGAAAAAGAAAAGATCACTAATGGAAAAACAAAAGAAAAATCTTTCACCACGCGTGCTGCTTATACTTCTGACGGCGGTCTTTCTCGTTATAGCGACGCTTGTGCCCGCATACGCGGCGGAGACGGACGTTCCAGAAACGGAAGCTGCCGCCGAGACTGCGCCCTACGAGACGGATGCCGACGGGGATTATGTTTTTGAGGAAACGGGCTCGGGATTTTCGCTTTTCGATATCCTCCTTGTCCCGATGGGATTTATAATCCGCGTCTGCTACGCGATAACGAAGAATTACGCCGCGGCGCTCTTCCTGTTTGCCCTTGTGATGCAGATCATCCTGGTACCGTTCGGCATAAAGCAGCAGAAGAACATGAACAGGCAGGCTGCCCTGCGTCCGAAGGAAAACGCGATACGCAAAAAGTACGCGGGCAGAACGGACGCCGTGACGCAGCGCAAGATGAACGACGAGATAATGTCCCTCTACCAGCAGGAGAACTTCAATCCCGCGAGCGGATGCCTGCCGCTTCTCATACAGCTGCCGATCATTTTCGCGCTTTTCGCCGTCGTTCGTCAGCCGCTGACTTATATCACGCGTCTTCCCGCGAACGTCATCATGGCGCTGCGCGAAAGACTCGTGGCTCTCGGCGAGACGCTGACGCCCGGATATGAAGAGATAAGCGTCATATCTTACCTCAAGGATCACGGCGCCTCCGCCATAGGAGGGTTCGGAAAGTATATCACCGAGGAGACCGTGACGGGAATGCCCAACTTCCGCATGTTCGGCGGACGTTTTGACCTCTCCGTCGTTCCGTCCTCGAATTTTCTGAGCATATATCTGCTCGTGCCGTTTCTGACGTTCGTGTTCATGTACGGCTCGATGAAGCTGACGAAAAAGCTCTCCTATCAGCCCCAGCCGGCGGCGGACGGTCAGTCCCAGGCGTCGATGAAGATAATGGAGCTTTTGAGCCCCGTTATGTGCACATATTTCGCCTTCATCGTCCCTACGGCGATAGGCATCTACTGGATGTACCGCAACATCCTCGCGATAGTTCAGCAGTTCGTCCTCTCGAAGGTTTATCCGATACCGAGATTTACCGAAGAACAGCTCCGCGAGGCGGAGAAGGAATACCTCGGCAAGACGAAGAAGACTAAATCCGAGCGCGACCCGAACAAACCGAAGCCGCGCTCCCTGCACAGGATAGATTTCGACGACGACGATGACGAGCCTGCGCCCGCGCCGAAGGAAAAACCCAAAAAGCCCGACGGTCCGATAGCTCCCGCCCCGCTCAAGGACGGCAAAGAAAGCAAAGGCGGTAAGGGCGGCAAGAACGGTGACGGCGAGGACGGCACTGACAGCGCGGACAGTTCCGACGGCGACGAATAACGCGCCCTCATATTTCAGAAAGGATACGGAAAATGAAAAAGGAAATAACGGTCACCGGCAAGACCATAGACGAGGCCCTCTCAAACGCGAGAGAGCAGATAGGTCTTGACGGTGTTGAACTCGAATACGACATAATAGAGCTCCCGAAGAAGGGTCTTTTCGGGCTCGGTTCCTCAGACGCCGTGATAAAGGTATCGTATGAGTTGCCCGAGGAAAATCCCGCGCTCAAGCTCGTTTCCTCTCTCGTCAGCGCGATGGGACTCAACGCAAAGGTCAGCGCCGCCGACGGGGAAGAGGGCGAAATGAAGCTCACGGTCGACGGAGAGGGCGTCGGCGTCCTCATAGGTCATCACGGCGAAACGCTCGACGCGCTCCAGTACCTCGCGAACCTCGCATACGCGAAGGGAACGTCCGATAAGCCGAAGCGCCGCGTCACGCTCGACGTCGAGGGCTACCGCGAAAAGCGCGCCGAAACGCTTCGCTCGCTCGCCCGCAGGATGTCCGCGCGCGTGCTCAAATACAAGCGCCCCGTCACGCTCGAGCCCATGAACCCCTACGAGCGCCGCATAATCCACTCGGAGGTCCAGAATATAGAGGGCGTCACGACGCACTCGATCGGTGTCGACGCCGAGCGCCGCATAGTTATAACGCTCGATAAGCCCGAGAAGGCAGCCGCAGAGGAAGAAGAAAACTGAAAAAAGGGAAGCGATAGCCCCTCTTTTGAAAAAAGAAAATGCATAAAATGCCGCGTCGCGAAAAAAATGCCGCGACGCGGCATTTTTCTTTTATCTCCATACGGCACGGAAGATTTTTTATCCGAAAGGCAAAGAGAAATGATTCATAACGACACGATAGCGGCAGTTTCGACGCCAGCGGGCGTCGGCGGCGTCGCGCTCATAAGGATATCGGGAGACGGCGCCGTCGCCGCTGCGTCGAAGGTGTTTTTTCCCACGTCCGGCAAAAAGCTCACGGACGCGGAGCATTCGAGAGCATATTACGGCAGGATATTTGATGGCGGCGAGGCGATTGACGACGGCATGGCGACCGTCTTTTACGGTCCGCGCTCGTTTACGGGCGAGGACACCGTCGAGATAACGTGCCACGGGGGAATTTTGATAACCGAGCGCGTGCTCTCCGCCGTCCTTGCCGCAGGCGCGCGCGCGGCGGGACCGGGGGAGTTTACGCGCCGTGCGTTCGTCTCCGGCAAGCTGACACTCGCGGAGGCCGAGGCGACCGGCGACCTCATCCACGCAAAGACGGGCTCACAGCTTGCGCTCGCGTCCCCCGCGTCCCGCGCGCGCCTTTCGGAGAGCGTTTCGGGTCTGAGAGGGAAGATATTGGAGCTTCTCGCCCGCACGTCCGTCCGCCTCGATTACCCCGAGGAGGACCTTTCGGATATAGACGAGGCGGAGCTGCTTTCCGAAACGGAGGCTTTGCTTTCTGAAACGGAGGCGCTCCGCGCCACATACAGGACAGCGCGCGCCGTCTCGGTCGGGATAAACACCGTTATCTGCGGCAGACCAAACGCGGGGAAGAGCACGCTCTACAACCTATTTTTAGGGCGGCCCGCCGCGATCGTCACCGATATCCCCGGCACAACGCGCGACGTTCTCACGTCGGAGGCGTCTGCGGGACGCGTGCTCCTTCGCCTTTCTGACACGGCGGGCATACGCGAAAGCCTTGACCCCGTGGAGAAGATAGGCGTTTCGAGAGCGCGGGAGAGCATCATGTCCTCGGAACTTCTTATAACTGTTCACGACGCATCGGTGCCGCCCGACAATGACGACCGCTTCGTCCTCGGAGCGTCGGCTCCCGTAAAGCTCGCGGTCATAAATAAAATTGACATCGCGCCGTCAGAGCGCGTCCATGAATATTCGGAGCTCGCCGTGTCATTCGGCGCCGTCCCCGTTTTGTGCGCGCTCTCGGAGGAGAAGGGTTTTCCTCAGCTTGTTGAAAAAATTGAGGCTTCTTTCACTGACGGAGAGCTGAGGCTCGGTCACGACGCGCTTATAATGAACGCGAGGCAGTCGGCAGAGGTCGGAGCGGCGGCGGTGTCACTTTCGTCCGCGGCGGACGCGCTCCGCCGCGGGCTCCCCGTCGATATCGCCGTCTCCGAGCTGTCGCTCGCGCACATGGCGCTCTGCCGGCTCGACGGCGCGGACGCCTCCGAGGAGGTCATATCGGAAGTCTTCTCAAAATTCTGCGTGGGAAAATAAATAAGGCTGGCAGAAAAAATAACGCAAAAAAGCAGACGGTTCTCGTCTGCTTTTTTGCGTATAGAATAGCGCATATTAAAACCCGTCTGACAAATAACCGGAAATAAGCCTATTTTTTCTTTTTCGGCTTTGGCGTTGGCAGTTCCTCATACATGGCGTTGAATAAACCCGTCAAAAACTCTTTGTCATCAACTTTGTCTACCAACAACATCTCTTTTGCTCCCTCATAGGGTAATTCATATGCGGCCGTCGGCATATAGCTGATCGCTGCTTTTACCGGCTTTACAAGCAGCCTGTCGTCATAGATACCGCCTACGATTTTGCCGCGGTAATAAATGATATATTCTCCCATCAAAGCCCGACATGTAATTTCATCCAGTTCGGATAATTGCCCTAAAATAAAATCTAAATATTCTTTACTCGATGCCATAATCCCGCCTCAAATCCCGATTTGTCGCACTGCTTGTAATATCGGCAAGCACCTTTTCGTCTGCTTTTATTTTATCACTTGTGACAACGATGATATCAGGTTCGGAACCTTCAGGTCGCCTGTCGCGTATCTTTTTATCCTTCGGTATCCGTGCCGCCCTCGGGCGTGTTTGTGTCGGGCGTGTCGCCCTCGCCCTCGGCTGCCCTGACTATGACGCCGTTTACGAAGTGGCCAGTGTACGAGCGGCCCTTTGCCCATGTGTATGTACCCTCTCCGTTCGGTAGATTAGACGAGAACTGCCCCGTGTACGAGTCGCCGTTTGCCCATGTGTAAGTTCCGTCTCCCGACCTCACGTCGTCGCGGAAGCCGCCCTCGTAAATGTCTCCGTTCGCGTAGATATATTTTCCTGTACCGTTTTTGAGGTCGAAGCTGTATTCGCCCTCAAACGAGCTTCCGTCAGCCCAGGTGTATTTCCCCGCGCCGTTCTTCTTGTCGTTTTCAAAGCTCCCGTCGTAAACGCTTCCGTCAGCCCAGGTATATTTCCCGTCGCCGCTCTTTTTCCCGTCGACAAAGTCGCCGTCGTATACGTCGCCGTTTTTGTATGTATAAACTCCCGAGCCCGTTATGGCTCCCATAACGAAGTCGCCCTCGTATACGTCGCCGTTTTCGAATTCGAGCCTGCCGTGACCGTCTCTTTCAAGGTCCTTGAGCGTCCCTTTGTACCTGTCCCCGTTACTGTACTCGACAAATCCCGTATTCGGGTCGACAGTCGCGGAAAGACCGTTCGCGTATATTATTCTGCCGCGGTATAGGTTCCCGCTCTTGTCGACGACGCCGAGAAATTTGTTGTACTGCTCGCCGTCCTCAAGAGACATGTCGCTTGAGGGCACGCGCATGTAGCGGAAGCCGTAGATGTGCAGCGCGAGCGCCGCGACGCCGACCGCAGCGACGGCGGAAGCTATGATTATGAGGAGAATTATCACTGCCTTGGGCAGCCTTCTTTTGGTTTCCATTGAAAAAAGACGTCTCCTTTAAAGGTATGAATGACTTTTGTTTATGCTCCCGGGCTCAGAGCGTTCCGAGAAAATTATCTATGAGCTGTATTAAGTCGGGGATGACGATGACGGCGGCGAACGCGGCGGCGGCGCAGATGACGACGCCTATAATGAGCGTGAAAAAATCGGTGCCTCGACTCGCATATCTCACCTCGGCGCGGTATTTCAGCTCCTCGGGGATATAGAACCTCGCCGTCAGAAAGTCTATGTTATCGTGCTTCCGGAATTCGGGCTTCTTTGCTGTCGGCTTGTCGGCAGCCGTCTCGGCTCCCGCCTCCGGCTCCTTTTCTTCATCTATCCTCATCACGAGGCGGCGCAGGGCGTTGTCAGTCCTCAGCGCGTTTTTGATTATCCAGTCCGTTCCGTAGCCGAGCTCCACTATCGTTTTCGCCTTTTCGGGAGAGAAGCATTCCTCCGAAAGCAGCGTCTTCACAAGTCCCCCTATGAGGCGCTTGTTGTAGACGGCGAGAAGCGACGCTATGACAATTCCCGCGAAAAGCGACCAAACGATGAGATCGACTGTGATGAACGGATTGTAAAGTTCAAAATGCTCGTACATAAATCATATATCCCCCTTTGCCCGTCGGCTATTTTTTCGGGACAATGACGTCCGTCCCCATGTAGGGGCGGAGCACCTCGGGTATTTTTACGCTTCCGTCGGCGCAGAGGTTATTTTCAAGCAGCGCTATCAGCATGCGCGGCGGCGCGGCGACCGTGTTGTTCAGCGTGTGCGGGAGATAAGTCTTTCCGTCCGCGCCCTTGACCCTTATCTTGAGGCGCCTTGCCTGCGCGTCTCCGAGGTTCGAGCAGGAGCACACCTCGAAATATTTTTTCTGGCGCGGAGACCACGCCTCGATGTCGCAGGACTTTACCTTCAAGTCCGCGAGGTCGCCGGAGCAGCATTCGAGCTGGCGCACCGGGATGTCCATCGAGCGGAAGAGGTCGACGGAGTGACGCCACATCCTGTTGTACCAGTCCATCGATTCCTCGGGGCGGCAGATGACTATCATCTCCTGCTTTTCGAACTGGTGTATCCTGTATACGCCGCGCTCCTCGAGCCCGTGCGCTCCCTTTTCCTTGCGGAAGCAGGGGGAATAGCTCGTCAGCGTGCAGGGCAGTGTCGTTTCGGGGATGATCTGATCTATGAAGCGGCCTATCATCGAGTGCTCGCTCGTGCCGATGAGGTAGAGATCCTCGCCCTCGATCTTGTACATCATCGCGTCCATCTCCGAAAAGCTCATGACGCCGGCTGCGACCTTGCCGCGTATCATGAACGGCGGCACGCAGTAAGTGAAGCCGCGCGCTATCATGAAGTCACGCGCGTATGAAATGACGGAGGAGTGGAGCCTTGCGATATCTCCCATCAGATAGTAAAAGCCGTTGCCCGCGACTCTGTGCGCCGCGTCAAGGTCTATGCCGCAGAACGACTCCATTATGTCTGTGTGATACGGTATCTCAAAATCGGGCACAACGGGCTCGCCGAAGCGCTGCACCTCGACGTTTTCGCTGTCGTCTTTCCCTATCGGGACGGACTTGTCTATGATGTTAGGCAAACGCATAAGAATTGCCGTCATCTTCTCGTCCGCCTCCTGCATGAGGCGCTCGACCTCCGATAGCCTCTCCGCGAACTCGCCGACGCGGCGCTTTGCTGCCTCCGCCTCCTCGCGGAGCCCCTTTGCCATAAGCCCCCCTATCTCCTTTGAGATGCGGTTGCGCTCGGCGCGCAGCGTCTCCGTCTCGCCGATATATTCGCGGCGCTTGGCGTCGAGCTCTATGACCTCGTCGACGAGCGGGAGCTTTTCGTCCTGAAATTTGTTTTTGATGTTCTGCTTTACTATATCGGGGTTTTCCCGAACGAATTTGATATCGAGCATTTTTATGTCTCCTTAAAATGATTTAAAGTTTTACCGTCTGTCCGCAGAGCGCTGTCAGCAGCTCTTCAAGATCTTCGTTGTCCTCGTATCCGAGCGCAACGTACTTGCGGCGGCCTGACGTCTTTATCGTGACGGGCCTGCCGAGGGCTTCGCGCGCCTTGTCCTCGAGTATTTTTACATAGTCGACGGCATCCGGGGCTTCGTCGTTATCCTCGCCGTCTTTTTCGGCGGCGCGCCTGCGGTTCATTGATTTTGCGGCTGCCTCCGCGGCGCGGACCGACAGCCCCTCTGACATGATGCGCTCCGCGAGTATCGGTATGTCGAGTTTTTCCGTGAGGGACAAAAGCGCCCTCGCGTGACCTGCCGTTATGTCTCCCGAGCGGAGGAAGGGAACGACCGAATCCGGCAGCTCGAGCAGGCGAAGACTGTTCGTGACGTAGGGACGTGATTTACCTATGCGGGAGGAGAGCTCCTCCTGCGTCAGACCGAACTGCGAGATCAGCGCCCTGTACGCTTCCGCCTCTTCATATGAATTTAGGTCCTCGCGCTGTATGTTTTCTATGAGCGATATCTCCGCGGACGTCATCTCGTCCGCGCTCAATACAATAGCCGGTATCTCCGAAAGTCCCGCGAGCTTTGCGGCGCGCCACCTGCGTTCGCCTGCTATGATGCTGTACCGTCCGGGCGCGGTCTCGGTCACGAGTATCGGCTGAAGGACGCCATGCTGCGAGACTGAGTCCGCGAGCTGCCGCAGCGCCTCTTCGTCAAAGAATTTGCGCGGCTGACCGGCGCGGGGCTCGACGGACGCGAGCCGCAGCTTGTAAACGCGGTCTGCGTCCGGGAAAAGCTCCCCTCCGGCGGAGTTATCGAGAAAAACGGCGTCAAGTCCGCGTCCAAGCGGCTCTCTTTTTGCCATATTTCGTTTTCACCATGCTTTCTTTATATTTTCTGTCGGATATTTTTAAACTTTAAAAATCGGTCTCCCGCCTCTTTATTATTTCAGAAAATGCGGGAAATTATTTCATCCGCGACGTCGAAATAGCACTGCGCGCCCTTGGAATTCTTGTCGTGGTATATTATAGGCTCGCCGTAGCTCGGCGCTTCACTCAGCTTGACGTTGCGCGGTATCGGCGTGCGGAACAGCTTGTCGGCGTAATATTTCTTGAGCTCGCCGACGATCTGGTTTGTGAGATTGAGCCGCGGGTTATACATCGTGAGAAGAATTCCCGTTATTTCAAGCTGCCTGTTGTAAAGCTGTTTTATCTTTCTTATCGTCAGCATGAGCTGTGAAAGCCCCTCGAGCGCGAAAAATTCGCACTGCATCGGGATTATCACGCCGTTTGACGCCGCGAGCGAGTTTATCGTCAGTATTCCGAGCGACGGCGGGCAGTCCGCGATTATGACGTCATAGTCGTCGACGATGGGCGCGAGCGCTTTTTTAAAGTGCCACTGGCGCTCCGGCGTGTCCACAAGGTCAAATTCGGAGGCGGCGAGATTGATATTCGCCGGCAGAACGGACAGACCCCCGTGTTTTGTTTCCACTATTGCGTCCGCCGCCGCGCACTGGCCTATCAAAACCTCGTACATCGTCGAGCGGAGCTCTCTTTTGCTTATTCCCGTGCCGCTCGTGGTGTTCCCCTGCGGGTCCATATCAACGAGAAGAACGCGCTTTTTGCGGCTTGCAAGGCACGCCGCGACGTTGACGGCGGAAGTCGTCTTGCCGACGCCGCCTTTCTGATTTGCAAATGTAATTATGTATGCCATCACGCGCACCTCCGTTAGTGCAGAAAAGATAAAACCACGCTGCCGTGTATATTGGCGGGTAAAATGCATTCCGTCCGGCTGACGCCGAAAAACGTCCCTCCGCCCGCATACATTTATTATAACGGCATTCGACACGCTTGTCAATGCGCCGAGCCTCATTTTAATAAAAAAACCGCCGCTCGCGGCGGCGGGATTAAATACATGTTTCATGTGAAACATTTCATGTCGGAGGAAGTGGAACAGAAGGTATGTTTCACATGAAACATTGATGCGCCGTCACGGCGCATGAGCTCCCCCGTCGGCGAGGCTCCCGATGCGGATGCGTATCGTGACACCGTCCGCGCTCTCCTCGTCGCGCTCTATCTTTACGGGAACGCCGGAGCGGCGTATTATGTCGGCGGCGTGCTCGACGGAGTTGTAGAAAAGGCTGAGGTTCCGTATCGAATAGCGGAGCTTCGGCTTGGGGGACGATTTCTCGCAGAGCGCCTCTATATATCGCTCGGCGGAGGCGACGTTCAGCGCGTAGGAGATGATGTGCCGCAGCGCGGTGAGCCGCTCGCCCTCGTCGCGGATGCGAAGGAGAGCGCGGGCGTGGCGCTCAGAGAGGGAGTTTTCAAGAATGAGCTTGCGCTCCTCGTCGGTCAGACGAAGAAGGCGCAGTTTGTTGGCGATATAGGACTGACTGACCGAGAGCTTCTCCGCCGCTTCGTCCTGTGTGATATGGTATATATTAATTAAGGAAGAAATTGCGCTCGCCTGCTCAAAAATATTGAGATCCTCGCGCTGAAGATTTTCTATAATAGCGAGCTCCGCCGACTCCCTTTCGTCCGTATCGATGATTATGGCGGGGACGTAGAGAAATCCCGCCTCGGTCGCGGCGCGCCAGCGGCGCTCGCCGGCGACGATCTCAAACATCCCGCCCTCAGCGCGCCTGACGGATATCGGCTGGAGAATGCCGTACCTTATTATACTGTCCCGCAAGGCGGAGAGCCTTTCGCGGTCGAAGTCGCGGCGCGGCTGTGAGGGGTTCGGAATGAGCTTTTCTATCGGTATGTCGACGACCGCGCGCGTGCCGCACACTTCTTCTATTTTGAGAGTCTGCATATTTTTCCTTTCATGTGAAGACGAACTTTATGTGCGTATTTTACAGCGGTCGGCGGGCAAAAGAATGGCGAGCGCGCACCTCGGAAAATATTTTGTTTTCGCCTATTATAGGGCTTGCCGCAAAAACATATTTCAAAGTGCGGCATAAAAGAATTTCCCGTGATTTCGGCTCGCAAAGAAAGAAGAACTGAGCGCTTTTGCAAAAACGGTGCGCGGGGAGATGAGATTTCACGAAAGATAGGTGGCTGTGGGCTTGAAAACGGAGCGTTTAAGTGATAAAATCAAAGAAAAGGGCGAGACGGCGTCCGCCGCCTCACCGGGAGCGCGAAAAGCGGAGGTAAAAGCTAAAATGGAGACGAAGAGAGGCGGTTTTACACTGCCGGGCGAGGCTGGATACGAGAAGCTGACGCTTGAGCTCTGCCGTAAGTGGGGGGCGGACTGCATACGCGACAGCGACGGCACGACGCTTTCGGACGAGATAATTTCCTCCGGCATACCGATATATTCAACGCTTTGCATGGTGCGTTCCGTCAACGAATACGCAAAGGCGCACCCCGAGCATCTTCAGCGCAATTTTCTGATGTCGGACCCCGTCATGGCGGAGGGGGACACAGCGGAAATATTTCCGCTGAAAAAATATTTTAGAGAGCAGATAACGGTCTGCCCCGACGACGATGTAAAAGAGTTTTGGGAGGTGTGGGACAGGACGGCGGGGATGCTTGTGCCCGCGGACAGCTGGGAATGGGACCCCGAGCGCGAGTGTGTGACAGTTTCGGGGTGCGCGCCGTACCACCTCTACACCGTCAGCTTTCTCTGCTGCCGCATTTGGGAAGAGATATCGATGTATAACCACATCACGAACGGGTGGGGAGACCGCGAGCATTTGATGGCGGTCGAGCCGAGATATCCCGAGGTGCAAGAGGTCCTGCTCTCGTTCCTTGACGAGTGGTGCACATCTCATCCGGCGACGAAGGTCGTGAGATTTACCTCGATGTTTTACAATTTCACCTGGATATGGGGCGCCGACGAGCGCGAACGGACGATATATACGGACTGGGGCAGCTACGATTTCAGCGTGAACCCCGTCTCGCTCCGCGAATTCGAGCGCGAGTACGGATACAGAATGACGGCGGAGGATTTCATCAACAACGGAAAGCGGTGCGCGACGCACAATCCCCCGACTAAAAAATACCGCGACTGGATGGAGTTCACGGGGAAATTCGTGCGCGAGTTCGGGCGCAAATGTGTCGACATTGTCCATTCGCACGGCAAGCTCGCATACGTTTTCTATGACGACACATGGATAGGAGTTGAGCCGTGGGGAGAGCATTTTGAAGATTTCGGCTTCGACGGGCTCATAAAGTGCGTTTTCAACGCGTTCGAGGCCCGGCTCTGCGCCGGGGCGAAGGTCGGCACTCACGAGCTGAGGCTCCATCCGTACCTGTTCCCGACGGGGCTGCGGGGCGAGCCGACGTTCGCGCCGGGAGGTCATCCCGAGGCGGACGCGAGGCGGTATTGGGCGTGCGTGCGCCGCGCGCTTCTGCGCGTGAAGATAGACAGAATAGGGCTCGGTGGGTATATTTCGCTCGTGGAGCCGTTCCCCGAATTCTGCGGCGAGGTGGAGCGGATAGCGGACGAGTTCCGCACACTGCGCGCACTTCATGAGGCGGGCGCGCCGTGGAGCACGGGGATCAGGGTCGCCGTTCTTCAGTCGTGGGGCAGTTTGCGGACTTGGAACTGCTCGGGGCACATGCACGAGCACCCGGAGCTGCCGCTAAATCACATATACGAGGCGATGGCGGGTCAGCCGTTCGAGGTCAGGGCGCTGTCGTTTTCGGAGGTCGCGGAGCGCGGCGTGCCCGACGACGTCGACGTAATAATAAACGCCGGGCGCGAGGGCGACGCGTGGTCGGGAGGCGAAGCGTGGGACGACGCGCGCCTGCTCGAGGCGATATCGACGTTCTGCGCGCGCGGAGGCGGCGTCATAGGCGTCGGCGAGCCGTCGGCGAGAAGAGGCGGGTTCCGCCACTTCCGCATGGGAGATATGATGGGCGTCGACCGCGAGACGGGAGAGACCATATGCTTTGAAAAATACAGATACGAAATAAGACCGCACTTCATAACGGAAGAAACAAAGACCACCCCGCGCTTCCACAACCACACGGCGGGAGTATACGCGCTCGGCGCCGATACGGACGTGCTCCTTGACGGGGACGACGGCATCATCGCTGCGGCGAAAAGGTACGGAAAGGGGCGCGGCGTCTACCTCTCCGGCTTCACGTACGGTCCCGAAAACGCAAGGCTCCTTTACCGCGCGATACTGTGGGCGGCGGAGAAAGAAAAACTCGCGGACGTCTATATGACAGACAGCGCGGAGTTCGAATGCGCGTACTATCCCGCGTCCGGCAAGCTCGTGATAATAAACAACGCGCCTTTGGCGGGACGCGTCACGGTCAAAACGCCGCGGGGAGATGTGACCGCGGATATCGCGGGCGAGGGCGTGGCGATAATATGAGGCGCGCCTTATGACGGACTTAAAGGAGCTTTACGGCATCGACGTCTTCTCCCCGATACCGCTTTCGGAATGCACAGTGAAAAAGCCGTATCTTCTAAAGCGGGCGGGACTGCCTTCGGACGGGAGCGGGAGCGCGCTTTTATTCCTGCTTCCTTATTACACGGCGGCGGGAGAGGGCGGAAACGTGTCTATGTACGCGGTCGCGGGCGACTATCACGAATACTGCCGCGCGCTTTTCGCCGACCTTTGCCCGAGGCTCGCCTCGGAAATGAAAGATGCGGTCTTTGCTGGATTTTCCGACCATTCGCCGATACTCGAGGCGGAGGCGGCGGCAAAGGCGGGGCTCGGCGTCATGGGCGAAAACGGGCTTTTGATATCAAAGGAATATTCCTCCTTCGTCTTTATCGGCGGCATATATACGGACGCGGGAGCCGACGCATGGCGGGCGCTCGTCGGAAAAGGACCGAGGGAGAGCTTTGAGGCGGGGCGCTGCCTCGGCTGCGGTGAATGCAGGCGGCGCTGTCCCGCGCAGGCGATAGGAGAGCGGGGACACATAGACGCGGAAAAGTGCCTTTCGGCTGTGACGCAGAAGAAGAAGCTGATGCCGGAGGATGAGGCGGCGCTCGCCGGAGCGGAGCTCGTTTGGGGATGCGACGTCTGCCAGCTCGTCTGCCCGTACACAAAGGCGGCGAGGCGCGCGGGCACGCTCGAAACGAAGCTCTCGTATTTCCGCGAGCGGCTCGTAAAAACGCTCGACGAGGGGACCGTATGCGGGCTTTTGTCAGCGGGAGAGCTTGAAAAGCGCGCGTTTTTTTGGCGCGGCGAGGACGTTATAATGAGAAATATAAAATTACTGAAAGGCGAGAAAGATGACAACGGGTGAAAACAAGGCGAAGGCAAAGGCAAAGGACAAGAATATTCAGGCGCAGATAATAGACGCCGTGACAGAGGCGGGGCGCGGGCTTCTCTCCGCGCACGATATAGAGAGCCACATGAAGGTAAAGCCGGGAGACGCGAACTTTGCGACTGTGTGGGACGTCGAGACGCAGCGCGTTTTATGCGGGAGGCTCCATGAGATACTGCCTGAGGCTCGCTTTATAGCGGAGGAGGACACGGGAGATGGCGGCGAGAGCTCCGTTATAGGGGACGATGAGGTCGTCTTTATCGTCGACCCGATAGACGGGACGACGAATTTCATCCACGGGCTGTCGCACTCCGCCGTGTGCGTCGCCGTCGCCGTCGGGAGAAGGACGGTGTTCGGGTGCGTATATAATCCTTTCCTTGACGAGCTGTTTTACGCCGCGTCGGGGCAGGGCGCCCACCTCCGCAAAAACGGCAAAACGTCTCCGATATCGGTCTCCGAAAGGGGACTTTCCGACGCGCTCTCGGCGTTCGGGACGACGCCGTATGAGAGAAAATATGCGGACGAGACGTTCACGCTCGCGAAGAAGCTGTTTTTATCGTGCCGCGAGGTCAGGCGCGAGGGATCGGCGGCGCTCGACATATGCTATGTCGCGGCGGGAAGGTACGACGTTTATTTCGAGCTCTCGATCTCGCCGTGGGATTTCGCGGCGGCGTCTGTGATCCTCGCCGAGGCGGGGGGCATCCTCTCGCGCCTTGACGGCGGGGAGCCCGACGTGAGGGAGAAAACGTCTGTGCTCGCGACGAACAGGGCGGCAAGAGACGACGCCGTCCGCGTACTTCGCGGAGAAAACGGCGTCTGACGAAACTGCATCGGAAAAGCCGAAGAAGGAGGAAAACGGGGTGAAGGTCGTATACATGCCGGGGATAAGGCGGGGTCTGCGGTATCTTTCGCGCACGGTCACGGAGCTCGCGGAGCAAAAGCGCCGCGTATGGATACTCATACCCGACCAAATGGCGCTGACGGTCGAGGACGCGCTCTCGAAAGAGGCGCCGCCCGAGGCTCAGCTCTTCTACGAGACCGTCAGCTTCGACAGGCTCGCGGACAACGTTTTCCGCCGCGAGGGCGGCGTTTCCTACAACTACGCGGACGCCTCCGCCGAGGCGGTCGTGATGTGGCGCGCCATAACGGCGTGTCGTGACGCGCTGTCCGTTTACGGTTCGGCGGGACCCGACCTCGTTTCAGTCATGACGAAGGCGGTGGGCGAGTTGAAGCAGAGCATGGTGACGCCCGAGGCGCTGATGAAGGCGGCGGTCCGCATACCGGAGCCCGCTAAATACATAGACATAGCAAACATATATGAGACGTTTGACACGATGCTCCGCGAGACGTACGACGACAGGCTCTCAGCCCTGACGTCCGCGGTCGAGAGAGTGCGCCGCGCAGGGGATTTCTTCGAGGGCTCGGAGGTCATCGCGTTCGCGTTCGCGGGATTTACCGCGCAGCAGTCCGCAATGCTCCGCGAGGCGGCGCGCGGAGCGCGCGACCTGACGGTCGTGATAAACGTGCCGGGCGAGCCGTCCCTTATAGGGAGGCGACCCGAGCTCGACGGGATAGCGGAGACAAGGGCGAGACTTCGCGCAATGGCGGCGGACGTCGGCGTGCCATTTTACACGGAATCGCTTAAAAACGAGCGGAATGACGAGATAACGG
The DNA here is from genome assembly GCA_947631245.1 of uncultured Clostridia bacterium. Taxonomy (GTDB): domain Bacteria; phylum Bacillota; class Clostridia; order Oscillospirales; family CAG-272; genus DTU064. The sequence goes on along the minus strand of CANRKP010000002.1, from coordinate 74,942 downwards.
TGCTCTCGGAGGAGCTTTTCGGCGTCGGCGGAACCGTGTCGGAGGAGAAGCCCGAAAAGCTGAAGCTGATCGCGGCAAATTCACTCCGCGCCGAGGCGGAGGCAGCCGCCGGGGAGATATCGGCGGCGGTAAGAGCGGGGATGAGATACCGCGATATCGCGATATGCACGGGCAGTGTCGACGAGTACCGAGGGATAATAGAGTCCGTTTTCGAGGAGCGAAGGATACCGCTTCATATGTCGCGCCGCGTCGACGCCGAAAGGCTGCCCGCGACGGCGGCGCTTTTTTCGGCGCTCCGCGTCGTCACCTCCGGATGGAGGCGCGACGACATCGCGGCGTATATAAAAACGGGAATGACGGCGCTGTCGCCCGACGAAGAAGACGAGCTGCTTTTATATATTATGACTTGGAACCTCGGCGGGAAGCGGTTTTACGCGCCGGCGGGGGACGTTTGGAGTATGAACCCGGACGGACGCACCGCAAACTGGACCGAGGAGGGCGAGGCGGCGCTCGCGTCGGTGAACAGTGCGCGCCGCGCCGTTATCGAACCTCTCCTGCCGCTCGCGGAGGCGTTTTCGAACGCGTCCGACGCCAAAACGAAGACGGCGGCGGTAAAGAGCTTTCTTTCGTCCGTGAGCGGAAAGGGAGAGGGAGAAGACGACGTCGACGCCCGCCTTGCGGACGCGGTCGCCGACGCGGCGGAGGCTATAGGCGAGGCGTCCGCCGAAGGACCGATGACGGCGGACGACTATGTCTCGTGCCTGCGGCTTGTCATAAGCTCGCTGTCGCTCGGAACGATACCGGGCAGAACGGACGAGGTCGAGCTTTCGGACACGGTCGGCATGAGGGGCGCGGGACACAGGCTCGTGATAATGCTCGGCGTCGAGGACGGCGTTCTTCCGGCGTCCGTCGAGGACGGCTTCTTTTCCGACGCGGAGCGCGGAGTTCTCGAGGAGGCGGGCGTCAAGATAGGGGAGCGCGCCGCGTTCCGTTCCGCTATGGAGAGATACAATTTTTGCCGATGCGCCGCCGATGCGGAGGACATGCTTCTGTTCATATACCGGGCGGACAGGGGCTCGGACGACGTCCCGTCCGTTATCGAGCGCGTGCTGAAGCTGTTCCCGGCGACGGAGCACAGGCGCTTCCCGGGAGAGTTGCCGGTAGAGGAGATATATTCGGTCCCGGACGCCGCCGCGCGGTATCTTAGGGCAAAGGAACCCGAGTTGCGGCTTGCCGTCGCCGAGGCGGCGGGGGACTGTGACATAATGAAAAGGGTGACGGCAGGCGAGGCGGTGCCGATATCGGTCGTTGCCGACAGCATATCGGAGGACACGGCAGGAAGGCTTTTCGGCGGCGACATCAGCTTTTCGCAGGCGAGGCTCGAGAGATTTTCGGACTGCAAATTCAGGTACTACTGCGACTATGTGCTCGGACTGCGCGAGCGCAGGCGCGCGGACCTTGCGGAAAACGACATCGGCACGTTCATACACGCCGTGCTCGAGGGCGTTTTCTCGTCGGGGATAATGACAAGAGACGACGTCGGCGACGACGAGCTTGCAGAAACGGCGCGCGGCGTCATTGCGGAATATCTTGCCGGAACATGCCCCGAGCTTGAGGGGAACGCGCGGATGAGGGGGCTTTTCCGCCGCCTCGAGCGCTCGGTGCTGCTTTTTCTGCGCTCGTTCCGCGACGAATTCGCGCAGAGCCGCTTCCGCCCCGTTCTCTTCGAGGTGCCGTTCGGGCTCGGCGACGGGATGCCGCCGCTCAGGGTGCCGCTCGGCGACGGCAAATGCGCGCTTCTGCGCGGCGTTGCCGACAGGGTCGACGCATACAGGGACAATGAGGGGAAGCTCTACGTCCGCGTCGTCGACTATAAGACGGGGAATTTTTCGTTCTCGCCGCGCGATATCGAGGAGGGCTACAACGTCCAGCTCCCGCTCTATCTTTATACTATCTGCGCCGAGGCGGACGCAGAGAAGCTCGGCGGGCAGCGGGGAGATCTGCTCGTGCCGGCGGGATTTCTCTACGTCGGGGTGAAGCCCGCCGACACATCCGCAAAGGACGACGGGGAGGACGCCTTCGAGGGCACGCGAAAGCTCGCAAAGCGCGGCATGCTTTTGGCGGACGAGGGTGTGCTCCGCGCGCAGGAGGCGTCGCTCGAGGGAGAGTATATCCCCGTGAAGCTCAAGGCAAAGGGCGGCTTTTCGTCGACGGCGGAGCTCGTTTCAAACGACGGCTTTCGCGATATGGGCCGCGCGCTCTTCGATACCGTCCGCAGGATAAGCCTCGAGCTTCGCTCGGGGCGCGCGGACGCGATACCTACGGAGCGAAAGCGCGGCGGGCACGCGGTGTGCGAGTTCTGCACCGCGAAGCCCATGTGCCGGCGTCACAAAGAAGGATGAGGGACGGAGGATAAAATGCCGGAATTTACAAGTGCCCAGCTTGAGGCGATAAATTCAAGAGGCTGCGATCTGCTCGTGTCCGCCGCCGCCGGTTCGGGAAAGACGACGGCGCTGACGGAGCGGATCATAAAGCGGATAGAAGAGGGCGGCGACATCGGAAGGATGCTCGTCGTGACGTTTTCGCGCGCCTCCGCCGCCGACATGAAAAAGAAAATAACGAAGGCGCTGCGCGACAGGGCGGAGGCGGGCGGGGACGAGAGGTTTCTGCGGCAGCTTTCCCGCGTCGGCGACGCTGACATAAAGACGATACACGCCTTCTGCTTCTCGATAGTGAAGCACAGGTTCGCGGAGCTCTCGCTCTCCCCGCGGGTGAGGATAGCGGAGGAGGCGGAGACGGAGGAGATGCGCGCGTCCGTCATGAGCGAGACGCTCGACGCATTTTATGAGGCGGACGCGAGAGACAGAGCAGGCTCCCCGGAGCACGATGTCTCGGCGCTCGCCGACCAGCTCGCGGGCGGAGGCGACGACGCCGGAATGGAAAAGCTTTTGCTCGGGCTTTACGAAAAGACCTCCTGCACAAAGCGGGGGATAATGTCCATATCGGACTCGGCGGACGCCGCGCTCGCGGCGGCGGACGGGGATTTTTTCTCGTCCCCTCAGGGAGAGGGCATAAAAAAGCTCATCTCCGACGGGGTGGAATATTATTCCCGACTGATGGAGGCGGCGCTTTTTGAGATAGAGAATTACGAGGAATTCTCGGCAAAATACCGCGCCGCGTTCGAGGGCGTGCTGTCGGGACTGCGCGCCATAGAGGCGGCGCTCGGGGAGGGATACGAAAAGACCGAGGCGGCGATAGAGGCGTTTTCCGCGCCGGGCTTCGGAAAAACGAATGGGGAGAAGCCCGCGTCAATTGTGTTTTTCGCGGGAAAGAAGAACCGGGCGGCGGCATTCGTCCGCGACATAAAGGACAGATATTTTTCGTCGCCGAAGGAGGCGCGCCGCCGCTCCGCGGAGAGGACGGCGGAGGTCTGCCGCGGCGTTGTGCGCGTGCTCTCGGAATTCGAAAAAAGATACGCGGCGGAAAAGAGGCGGCGCGCCGTCGTCGATTACGACGACCTCGAGCATATGGCGCTCACGGTCCTTTTGGACAGGGAAGCCGCCGAGGCGGTCGCGGCGTCGTACGACGACATATACATAGACGAATACCAGGACGTGAGCGAGGTGCAGGACGAGATACTGTCTCTGATCTCGCGCGAAAACAGATTTCTTGTCGGCGACGTGAAGCAGGCGATATACGGCTTCAGGGGCTCGGACCCCGGCATCTTCGGGACGTACCGCGACAGGATAAAGACGGTGTTTATGTCCGAAAACTTCCGCTGTGACGAGACAGTCATAAACTTTGCAAACGCCGTCTGCGGGGAGCTTTTGCCGCTCGCGGGCATACCGTACGGCGAGTGCGACGCGCTCCGACACGCCAAAAACGACGCGGGCGCGCCCGCGCCCGTGCGCGTCGTGATCACGTCGCCGGAGGACGAGGCGGAGAGGGCGGCAGAGCTCGCGGAGGCGGAGATCGCGGCGGGGCGGGAGCCCGGAGATATCGCTATACTGCTCCGCTCGGCAAAGACAAAGAGCGACGCGTTCGTCCGCGCGCTGAAAAGGCACGGGATACCCGTTTCGAGCGCGGAGCGGGAAGGGTTTTTCGAGGCGCCGGAGGTCATGCTCGCGGTGTCGCTTCTCCGCGTCTGCGACAATCCGCTTTACGACATACATCTTGCCGCCGTGCTTCGCTCGCCGGTGTTCGGATTCGATCTTGACGAGCTCGTGAGGCTGAAGGCGGGCGACAGGCGTCCGCTGTGGCGCGTACTCTGCGATGTCGCCGAGGGTGAGGGCGAGCTTTCGGACAAATGCCGCGACGCGTGCGAGACCATACGCGGCTGGCGCGAGGCGTCGCGCCTCATGCCCGCCGACGAGGCGGTCCGCCTTCTGACGGTGAGCACGGGGCTCGAGGCGCTTTTGTGGTCGGAGAAAAACGGGGGCGAGGCGCGCGCCGCCGTGGCGGAGAGGAACCTTTTCCTGCTTTACGATACGGCAAGGCGGTTCGAGGCGCACGGCTTCGGAGGGCTGCACAGGTTCATAACGTATCTCGACACCGTCTCGGCGGGCACCGTTACGAAGGATGCTGCCCCGGCCGCACAGTCGGGCGGCGTGAGCGTCATGACGGTGCATAAGTCCAAAGGGCTCGAATTTCCCGTCGTCATCCTCGCGGGCTGCGGCTCGGACAGAAACGAAAGAGACGCGACGGCGTCCGTCTTGTGGGAAAAGGACGCGGGAATGGCGATGAAGCTGCGCGCCGACGAGGAGGGCAGCTCGACCGTTATGCTCGACACGGTCCTGCGGCAGGGCGTCGCGCAGTCGATCCTTCGCCGCGGCGCGGCGGAGGAGCTGCGGATACTGTACGTCGCACTCACGAGGGCAAGGGAACGCCTCGTGATACTCGGCGCCTCCGACAAGGCGGAGGAGAGGGTCGATGTGGCGCGGCGCGAGGCGGAGTTTCTCTGCGGGTACACGGTGCTGAAAAACGAAAAGAGCTATCTCGGCCTGATCCTGACGGCGCTTTTCGCTTCGGGAGCGGAGGACGTGTTCAGGCTCGAGCTGCCGGAGCCGAAAGAGGCGGTGCCGCCCATGGAAGCGAGCATCGGGAGCGAAGACGGTGACGAGAGCATAACGGAAAGCGAGACGGAACTAAGGGCGCCCGACCCTGAGCTGACGGAGAGATACAGAGCGGTCATAGAAGAAAGGCTTTCTTACAGATATCCGTTTGAAAAGCTCGGCGCGCTGCCGGCAAAGCTGTCTGTCTCGCGCCTTATGCCGGGGATACTCGACGAGGACGCGACGGAGCTCGTATCCGCGCGCTCGGCGACGGAGCCCGGCGAGGCGGCGAAGGCGGGGACCGCGACGCACCTTTATATGCAGTTCTGCGATTACAAAAACGCCGCCGAGGACGCGCGCGCCGAGGGCGAGCGGCTGCTTGCGGCGGGATATATCACGCGCGAGGATATGGAGCGCATAAGGTTTGACGAGGTCGAGAAATTTTTCGCCTCGGAGCTCTACCGCCGCATAGAGGCTGCCGACGAGGTGTGGCGCGAGAGGAGGTTCAACGTGCGGCTGCCGGCGGAGGAATTTACCGAAAACGAGGCGGACCGCGAGCTCTACCGGGGCGAGGAGCTGCTCGTGCAGGGCGTCATAGACTGCTTTTTCCGCGAGCGGGACGGCGGACTTGTGCTCGTCGATTATAAGACCGACCGCCTCTCGCAGTACGAGCTTTCGCACCCGGAGGCGGCGGACGAAAAGCTCCGAGAGCGGCACGCGCGCCAGCTCTCGTATTACGCCGCGGCGATAGAGAAGATATTCGGCGAGCCGCCGAAAAAGACGCTTTTATACTCCATGTGCGCCGGACGGGCGATAGAGATAAAATAGGGCGGCGACCGAAAAAAGGCCGAATTTGCCAAAGGCGGGCGCGAGAGTATGTGACGGAGAGAAGAATTATTCCAAAATACTCGGTGAAATCTTTGATACCCCCTTGTTTTTTTTCGGGAATTGAGATACAATATACTGCGGTAGGACATGAACACCATATTTATGTTTATACGGAGGACAAAAACACCATGTCAGTAAAAGTTGCAATTAACGGTTTCGGAAGAATCGGCCGTCTCGCGTTCCGCCAGATGTTCGGCGCTCCCGGCTATGAAGTCGTCGCTATCAACGACCTGACCGACCCCGCGATGCTCGCGCATCTGCTCAAGTACGATACCGCTCAGGGCGGCTACTGCGGCAAGATCGGTGAGCACACCCACACTGTAGAGGCGGGCGAGGGCTGCATCGTTGTCGACGGCAAGAAGATTACGATATACAGCGAAAAGGACGCCGCAAACCTTCCTTGGGGCGAGATCGGCGTAGACGTCGTTCTCGAGTGCACGGGCTTCTACACCTCGAAGGCTAAGTCTCAGGCTCATATCGACGCGGGCGCCAAGAAGGTCGTCATCTCCGCTCCGGCTGGCAACGATCTGCCCACGATCGTTTACAGCGTCAACGAGAAGACGCTCACGAAGGAAGACAACATCATCTCCGCCGCATCCTGCACGACGAACTGCTTAGCTCCTATGGCTGACGCGCTCAACAAGTACGCGCCGATACAGAGCGGCATCATGTCGACGATCCACGCTTACACCGGCGACCAGATGATACTCGACGGTCCGCACAGAAAGGGTGACCTCCGCCGCGCTCGCGCAGGCGCTGCGAACATCGTTCCGAACTCCACCGGCGCCGCAAAGGCCATCGGTCTCGTTATCCCCGAGCTGAACGGCAAGCTCATCGGCTCCGCTCAGAGAGTTCCCGTAACGACCGGTTCCACGACTATACTCACCGCTGTCGTCAAGGGAGAGGGCAAGGACATCACGAAGGAAGGCATCAACGCCGCTATGAAGGCAGCCGCCTCCGAGTCCTTCGGTTACAATGAGGAGCCCATCGTTTCCTCCGACGTCGTCGGCATGCGTTTCGGCTCGCTCTTCGATGCTACGCAGACGATGGTCGCCAAGATCGACGACGACACCTATCAGGTCCAGGTCGTCTCCTGGTACGACAACGAGAACTCCTACACCAGCCAAATGGTAAGGACGATCAAGTACTTCGCGGAGCTTTAATTCCCAAGAGACTATAATCCATGCCCGGGGGAGGAATCTTCTATAAGGTTCCTCCCCCGGGGTAGTTATGAAAAACGAATAAACGGGGGCGAAAAAATGAATATTGCGAATAAGGACGGGATGTTTTTTCTTCCGCCGCCCGTGACCTCGGCGCTCGACGCGCTCGAGGAGAAGGGATACGAGGCATACGCTGTCGGCGGCTGTGTGCGCGACCTCTGCCGCGGCGTTACGCCCCACGACTACGACATAACGACGTCGGCGACGCCGGAGGAGGTCGAGGCGTGCTTTTCGGGGCGGCGCATAATAGAGACGGGAATAAAGCACGGCACGGTGACGGCGATCATAGACGGGGAGCCGCTCGAGATAACGACGTACCGCACGGACGGAGAATATCTCGACGGGAGGCACCCGGAGAGCGTGACTTTTTCAAGCGAAATAAATGACGACCTCTCGCGCCGCGATTTCACGATAAACGCGATGGCGTACAGCCCGCGACGGGGACTCCGCGACCCGTTCGGCGGGCGGGAGGACATAGAAAAAAAGCTCGTCCGCTGCGTCGGCGAGCCCGACCTCCGCTTCGGAGAGGACGGGCTGCGGATCATGAGGGCGCTGCGGTTCGCGTCCTCGCTCGGCTTTGAAACAGACGGGGAAACGGCGGCGTCGATACACAGAAACCGCCGCCTGCTCCGCATTGTTTCGGCGGAGAGGATCTACGCGGAATACAAGCGGCTCATAACGGGAGTTTTTGCCGCGCGGATACTGACGGAGTTTCGGGATGTGATGTTCACCGTGATGCCGGAGCTTGAAGGTGATGAATATGAAAATGCCGTCGCGGCGGCGGATAAGGCTGAGCGCGACGTAATAACGCGGACTGCGCTCCTTCTCGGGCGGGAGGAAAACCTACCGGCACTGAGGAGGCTGAAGCCGGACGGGAGGACGTATTCCTCGGTTTCCGCCGTACTGAGACATATAAACGGCGCATTTGAGACGGACGACGTCTCGCTCCGCCGGCTGCTCGGCGTGGTGTCGTATGAAAACGCGCGCCGCATTGTTGACGCGCGGCGCGCGAAGGGACTTATGGCGGAGGACGAGGCGGCGCGAGTGACGGACAGCCTTTACGAAATGGAGGCGCGCGGTGAATGCATAAGCGTTCGGATGCTGGCGGTCACCGGGCGGGAGCTTATGGAGCTCGGCGTCCCCGAGGGGGCGCGCGTCGGGGAAATTCTTTCCCGGCTGCTGGAGGAGGTCATAACATGCCGCGCGAAAAACGACAAGGCGGAGCTCACCCGGCTGGCGGCGGAGATGCTGAAAAAATAAATTTTTTTCAACCGTCTCATTGCATGAAATATGCCGACGCCGTATAATCGGTGCGGAGGTGACGATATGGCAAACGAAAGTAAAAAGGATTTCAACGCGATGCTGCGCGACGCCAAGGACATGCCGAAGATGCAAATCGTGAAGGACGAGGCGACGGTAAAGAAGTACGGAGGGGAGCGGATGTTTTTTGCGCCGCCCGCGGCGTATGACGCGATCATGAAAGAGGTGCCCTGCGGGCGCGTCACGACGGTCGGGGCGATAAGGGAATATTTCGCGAAGGAAAACGGCGCAGACTTCACGGACCCGATAACGGCGGGAATATTCGTTTCGATAGCGGCCTGGGCGAGTTTTCAGCGGGAGGAAGATAAAACGCCTTATTGGCGCACGCTCAAGGCAAACGGGGAGCTGAACGAAAAATACCCCGGCGGCATTTCGGCTCAAAGGAAAATGCTCGAGGCCGAGGGCCACACTGTCATAGAAAAGGGCAGGAAGAATATCAGGTACTATGTAAAGGACTACGAGCTCTCTATGTTTTTGCCCGGAAAGGGCGAGTGATGTCATGCCGAGCATTGAAAGAATAGAAAAAAACGAAAGGCTCCTTGACGAGGCGGAGGCGGCAGTCTCGGCGCTCGCGGAGGCGCTTGCGGGATATGCTGAGGCAAGGGAAAAAATCGAGGCGCTCCGCGAATACTACAACACCGACTGGACAGCCGACGTAAAAGACGATGAAAATGGACTTCTTCCGCCCGATTTAAAACGCGGCGTTTTATCCGAGGACGCAATTTTCGACCTTCTGACAGCCGACGCCGCAGTCAAAGAAACGGTTGCCGAGCTATTTCCGCAAACAAAATGACCCCCGGTAAAAAGTTTTACGGGGGAGGCACGTAGGGGACGCTTTTTCAAAAGCGCCCCCTACGCAACTATTATTATTTAAACTCTATCGCCCTCAGCTGTCCGTTGCCGCCGCCGCGGAAGCGGAGGTAGACGGCGCGGACGCCGTCGGGGACGTTTACGGGGGCGGAATGGGAGCACCAGATGTTTGAGCCGTGGACGGGAATGCGTCCGAGCGTCTCCCCTTGCGGGGAGAGGGCGAGCTCGAACGCGCCGTCTATGTAGCCGCGCATGCTGACGGTGAGAGAGCTTACACCCTCAAATTCGAAATATTTGAAGCCGATAATGGTGCTGTCCTGCACGTTTGCGATATAGCCCTGCTCGCGGTCGCCGTCTCTCCCGTCCTGTACGATTTTCGGGCAGTCGACGCCGAAGCGACCGGGCGAGCCTTCGAGGTAGAGATTGCAGGCGATGTAAGCGGGATACTCCGCCTTCGCCGGCAGCGGCTCCCCGCTCATGCCGGAAGAGGTGATCTCCGCCTGACGGAAGCCGCCGTCAGGGAGAGGGACAAGCTTTTCGGCGCAGCCCTGCCGCGAGTACCACGTCCCGTTAGTGTGGCGGTGATAGAAAATGTACCATTCGCCGTTGATTTCAATTATAGAGCCGTGGTTGTTGGCGATGTAAGCCGAGGGGAGAGAGGAGGGCTTGTAGGTGCCGATGCCGATGTCGCCGTTGCTGACGAGGACGCCGCGATATGTAAATCCCCCCGTCGGGGACGTCGACGTCGCAAGGCAGAGCTCGTGCATGACCTCGGAGGAGTAAACGAAGCAGTAGAGCTCCCCGCGCCGACGTATCGAGGGCGCCTCGAAAAACGCGTGCCCCTCAAATCCCGTGCCGGCGCTGTAAACCGAGCCGGGCGCAATTATGACGGGCGCCTCAACGACTGTCAGCATGTCGGGACCGAGCACCGTCGCCATCGCGCCGTGGCGCGAGGCGTCGCCGCGCCCGCAAAAGCCGGTGTAAAGATACGTCCGCTCGCCCTCGGTCAGCACGCCGGGGTCGAACTGAGGCTCGTCCCCGGGGGCGGAGCCGAGAAGCGTCCCGTCAGGATACCGGACAAAACCGTAAAATTCGTATTTCCCCGCCGGCTCGTCACAGACGGCGACGGATACGTTGCAGACGTGGTCGGGGACATAATAGAGGTAGTATCTCCCGTCGACCCCGCGCGTCACGTCCGGCGCGTAGAGGCACATCGAGCCGTCGCGGTTGCGGGGGTCCTGAGTTTTTTCATATATGACGCCCTCATAGCGCCAGTTCCCGAGGTCAGAGACGGGAGCCGACCAGCAGACGTAGTCGCCGAGGCAGAAGACGTGACCGTTGTAGAGGTCGTGGGAGCCGTAAACGTAGACGCGGTCGCCGAAAACGTACGGCTCGCCGTCGGGGATGTACTCCCACGACGGAAGATAGGGGTTGAGAGTCTTCATATTTACGGGTTCTCCTTTGTAAAGTCGATGAGATATCTCATGAGACTGTCTGAGGCGGCGGCACCTTTCACGCCGTCGGGGGTGAAGACGACGCCGACGGGAGAGGATTTCGTGTATGCCTCCCAGCGCGGCATGGCGGAGCCGTCAAAATCGTCGCCGTTCGGGTCGCCGGTGCGGATGAAGCTGCACCAGTAGTTGCACATCACGCGCGCGAGGTCGTAATATTTGCCTGTCAGCGGCCGCCAACACTTCGCAAGCGTCTCGAAGAAGAACCAAAGGTCGGAGGAATGGAAGCTGCCGGGGTCGTCCCAGCCCGGCATCGGGACGTCGAAGCGGTAGTAGTAGCGGCGGTGGGCGTCGCCGTTTTCCTCCGCGCGCTCAAAGAGCGCCTTTATATTGCACTCGATGCCGTTCACGAATGCGAAGCGTCCTCTTTCGTCGGTGTTTTTCGTTTCGGGAAATGCCAAAAATTCGTCCGCCCTGCTGCCGAAAACGGCGCGCGCCGCCTCCTCACGGGAGCTGCCGCTGAGGAAAGCGGGAAACTCGTCTGCGGTGTTGCCCGCCATCATGTCAACGGGAACGCATTTGCCGAGCGCAAACAGCGTCATCGGGTCGCCGACGTTGAATTTGCCGTCCTCGACGGTGAAAAACGTAGGGTGAGATTTTGTGAACTCAAAGTATTTTTGAAGCACGAATTCGGCGTCGAGGGCCCGCGCCTCGGAGAGCGAGGATACGCCGAGGAGGCGGAAGAAATCGGCGCCGTTTTTCTCGGCGGCGTCAAGCGGCATCGGGGTCGAAATGCCGCCGGGGCGGTACGGGCTGCGGATGAGGGCGCTCTCGACGATTGCTCGGCGGAAAAGCCCCTCGGAGCCGGGAGCCGCAAGCTGAGACATGACGCTGCCGCCGCCCGCGGACTGACCGCCTATCGTGATATTGTCGGGATCCCCGCCGAAGGCGGCGATGTTGCGGCGCACCCAAAGGATGCCGGCGCGCTGGTCGAGGCTGCCGAAATTTGAAGGCGCGTCGGGAGCTTCGGCAGTCAGCTCCGGGTGCGCGAAGTAGCCGAAGACATTGACGCGGTAGTTGACTGTCACAACGACGATGCCGCGCCTTGCGATCCGCTCTCCGTCAAACTCCATCTCGGCTGTGTAGCCGCACTGGAGCCCGCCTCCGAAGAACCATACGAACACGGGCAGCCCCTCGTCCGCGCGCTTCGCGTTCGTCCAAATGTTGAGATAGAGGCAGTCCTCGCTCATTGCGATGCCGGTGTCAACGTGCCATTCGCGGTCGTAGAGACCCTCGCCGGCGCTCGGGCGCGCCTGCATCGATATCGGCGCGAAGCGGGCGCAGTCGAGCGTGCCGTCCCAGCTTTTGGCGGGCTGCGGCGCGCGCCACCTGTTTTCCCCCGTGGGCGGGGCGGCAAACGGTATCCCGCGGAACGCCGTTATTCTCGGATCGGCGGCCTCGATGCCGCGCACCGCGCCGTTTTCGGTCATGACTGTTCGGAGCATTTGTTATTCTCCTTTTCAATATAATAAGGATCTACCTTAATCATTGTAGCATAAAAGCGCCCGTGCCGCAACATATTATCTGCGGCACGGGCGCTTTGCGGTATGGTTTTTATTCGGGCGGCGCTCACGCTTCCGTGTAATACTGCGCCTGCGCGAGCCACAGCTCGCGGTACTTGCCGCCCTCGTCGTCAAGCAGAGCCTCATGCGTGCCCTGCTGTATCACCGAGCCGTCGCAGAAGACGGCGATTTCGTCACAGAATTTGCATGACGACAGGCGGTGGCTGATGTAGATGGCGGTCTTGTCCCCGGCGATGTCGTTGAATTTCGAGTAGATTTCCGCCTCGGCGACGGGGTCAAGCGCCGCCGTCGGCTCATCAAGGATGATGAACGGCGCGTCCTTGTAGAGCGCGCGGGCGATAGCGATTTTCTGCGCCTCGCCGCCCGAGATGTTGACGCCGTCTTTGTCGTAATCCTTGTATAAATATGTGCCGAGCCCGTCCGGGAGCTCGCGGAGGCGTTCGCCGAAGCCGGCTTTTTCAAGGCAGTCCCGAGCAAGGGACTTGTCATAATCGGCGCTCGCGGCGACGTTTTCACCGAGCGGGAGCGCGAACAGGCGGAAATCCTGAAACACGACGGAGAAAATGGACATATATTCGTCGTAGTTGTACTTGCGGATGTCGATGCCGTTGAGGAGAATTTCGCCCTCGGTCGGGTCGTAGAGGCGGCAGAGCAGCTTGATGAAGGTCGTCTTGCCGGAGCCGTTTTCGCCGACGACGGCGAGGCGGCGGCCTATCTCAAACTTCATGTTGACATGGCGCAGGGCGTAATTTTCGCTGCCGGGATAGCGGAAGCTGACGTCGCGGAACTCGACCTCGTATTTGCGGTCGCGGCGCTTCTCTACCGTCAGCGAGCCCCGGTACATATTGTTCGGGATGTCGAGAAAGCGGAACGTAAGCTCAAGGAAGGGCGCGTTGTTTCTCATATCGCCGAGCGTCGAGATTATGCCGCCGACGCTGCCCGACAGCCGCGTGACTGAGGCGACGTACTGAGTGACCGAGCCGAGACCGAACGCGCCCGCCCACGCTTTGAGGCAGACGAAAGCGTAGACGACTCCGGTGAAAATGACGGATACAGCCGAGGAAGCGGCGCGGTAAAGCCCCATATGCCCGCGCGCGTAGCGCGCGAATATGCCGTGTGAAGAAAACACACCGTCCTTTTTTGAGTTGTATTTTTCGCAGACCTTGTCAAATCTGTACATCCTCATGTCCATCGCGTATTCGGGATGGAAGCCGAGAAAGCCGAAAAACCCGAAAAATCGGTTTCCCCTGTTGTGGGCGTCCACATTTTTTGCCAGATAGCTGCCGGCTTTGTTCGAGAGCATGGGAGAGATAATCGTTATCGCAATCATAACGGCGGCGATGAGGAGCGCGAAAAGCGGACTGCCGAGAGACGTCAGTGCTCCCGCCCCGTCGGGCACCTTGCTCGTGAAAAGCGTCACTGTCAGCGCGACGCCGCCGAAGAGCGTCAAAACCGAGGAGATGAGCGATAAAATGTTGCTCGGAACACGGTTGAGCCCCCAGCCTCCGCCGTTTATATTCTGCTTGATGGTTGAGAGCAGCGCAGTAGTTTCAGTTTTGTCGCGGTCCGCATAGTCCATCGACAGGAGCTTTTCGGAAAAGATGTTGTTAAACTTGTACCACAGCCCCGCGTCATGAGTGTTTGTCCATTTGTTAATGATGGCAGAAACAAGAGATATCACGGCTGAGGATGCAAGCGTCAGCGCGACAAGGAAGAAGAGGCGGTGTGAATCGCGCGCCCCGGCAAGCTCATCTATTACGAGCGCGGAGAGGTATATACCGACGTAGGGCGTCAGCGCCTCCCAAACGACACGGACGAGATGTGATGTCATCAGCTGAGGCAGGCGACGCCACCAAAGCTTCAGCGCGCGGAGGTTTATTTTTGCCGCGTCGCGCCATGACATAACGCCGCTGTCGGTATCTGTTTTCTTATTTTTCTTCATCTTCTCCGCCGTCCTCTCTGTAATATCTGCTCTGAACCTCGAAAAGCTCCGCGTACCTGCCGGAAAGCTTCAAAAGCTCGTCGTGCGTACCTTCCTCTGCGATTTTACCGCCCTCGATGAGTATGATGCGGTCGCAGAACCGCGTCGACGCCAAGCGGTGGGAGATATAGACGGACGATTTGCCCGCCGTCATCTCGTTATATTTGTGATACATGTCAGACTCCGCGAGCGGGTCGAGTGCCGCCGTCGGCTCATCGAGCACGACGAACGGCGCGTTTTTGTAGAGCGCGCGCGCCAGCATCAGCCGCTGCGTCTCCCCGCCGGAAAGCATCTCCGCGTTCTCGTATACCTCGCGGTTAAGATATGTGTCATAGCCGTTCGGCAGAGACTCTATTTTCTTTTTCAGACCCGCACGTTCGGCGCAGTCGCGGACGCGGTCGATATCGATGTCGTCCTCGCTGCCCGCGATGTTCGCCGCTACGGTCGAGGCGAGCACCACAAAGTTTTGGAAAACGGCTGAGAACATAGTGTAATATTCGGCGCGGTCAAATTCGCGGATGTCGCGCCCGTCAAGGGTAACGCGCCCCTCCGTCGGGTCGAGGAAGCCGCAGATGAGCTTGACGAGCGTCGTTTTGCCCGCGCCGTTCAGCCCGACGACGGCGAGCTTTTCACCCGGGTGAAGCGTCAGATCAATGTTTCGGAGCGTGTCCGCCTCGGCTCCCGGGTATCGGTAGGAGACGTTTTCAAGCCTTATCTCGTATTTTCGTCCGACTTCGGGTGCTATATGTTCGCCCCCGTCGAACCTAAACGGCTCCGGATATTCGAGGCATTCACGCACCGTGCATATGTCGAGCGACTGTTTGTGCAGCGTCCCGATATTGCCGAGGATGCCGGAGACCCAGCCGGTGAACCCGCTGACGGCGGTGAAATAGAGCAGGAATTCAGAGACGCCGAGTCCGCCCGAAAGCACGAGCGTGATAAGGTACGCATACGCGGCGCCGCTTCGCAGGAACGTGAGCAAAATGTCCGCAATTCTCGCATAGATATAGACGCCCTCGGCGCGCCTGTGAAACGATGTATACGCGTCCTCCGCCTTTCGGTAAAGCTCGGAAAACCACGGGCGAAGCCCGAATATGCGAATTTCCTTCGCCGCGGCGAGATCAAGCCCGCGGTCGGAGACGTAGCCCATGTGCCGCTCGTACTCCGCCTCCTCGTCGCGGTGGCGGTACCCGTAGCCGTTCAAATATTTGGAGATGAAAAAGCCGCTCACAGTCGTCAAAAGAATGACGACGATTAAAAAAGGCTCGACCTTCGACAGAAGGCTGACGTAGATGATAAATCCGATGAAGTTTGTCAAAAGCGAGGTCAGCGTTTCCCATATCGCTTCGGTCGCCTCTCTGTTGCTGCTTGTACATTCGCTCGACTTTTCGAGCAGCTTTTTGAAGCCCTCGTCGTCGATGTTAGGGTACGAGGTCGTCGCCGCCTTTCTGTTCAGGCGCGTCACTATCTCCGTTCTTACCGATATCCGCCCGTAGAGGACGTTTTCGCCCACATACGCCGACAGCGCCGAAAGAATCATAATGGCGAGCGTGAAGCCGAGTATAGTCAAAATCAGCTCCGATATCGAAACGTGCCTTTCGACTGCGGACAGGATTGCAGGTGAAATATAAAGGTTCACAAGGTTAGACGCGACAGACAAGAGCGCTGTAACAACGCACAGAAAGATGACGCCGCCCTCCCCCGAGGTCCACGCCGCCTTCATCATGTAGAGCGAATTCTGCCACATGTTGTACTTAGGCTTCGGTTTCTTTTCTTTTACGGTTTTTTCGTTTGTCAAAACCATTCACCGTCCTTTCTGTCACGCATCATATCACAAAAGGTCGCCCCGCGGCGAATTTCGGTGACGAACTGTCGTTTTCGGGTGACGAACTGTAAAAAAGTTAATAAAGAGTTTTGAAGGGGGAGCGCTAGGGGGTGCCTTTCCCAAAAGGCACCCCCTAGCATAAATCCTACACCTGCGGCAGCAAAATTTCCGTCGTGAACGCGCCGTCCTCGCTGTTGCGGCTCAAATAGCCGTCGAGGCGGGAGACGATGTCGTCTATCCTGACAAGCCCGAAGCCGTGACCCTCGCCCTTTGTGGATTTGAAGCGGCCGTTTTCCTTTTTGAGCTTCCCCTCCGCCGTCAGGTTAGTGAAGGAGATATAGAGCTGCGTCCCCTTCATGTCCATGTAGACGCGGATGACGCGCTTCTCCTCCGGCAGCTTCATGCTCGCCTCTATCGCGTTGTCGAAAAGATTGCCTATTATACAGCAGAGGTCAATTTCGGAAGATTTCAGCATGACGGGGATGTGGGCGTCGGCGACGACGTTTATGTGCTTCGACTTCGCGAGCGAGATTTTTGAATTGAGTATCGCGTCCGTCATGGGGTTGCCGGTTTTGATAACGGTGTCGACAGTCGTCAGATCGCGGTCGAGAAGGTCTAAATAGCGCTTGATGGCGTCAAGGTCGCCGGAGGCGGCGTAAGCCTTCATCGTGCCGATATGGTTGCGGTAGTCATGGCGCCAGCCCCGTATCTGGCGGTACATGTTGTCGACCTCGCGGTAGTGAGTCTCTATAAGCTCGCGCTGATAGGCTGCGATCCTTTTGTCTATCCTCTTTGAGAAAAAGCCCATATTATACCCCTCACTTCATGTTGATTATCGCTCTGTTCACGCCCTCGTAAGCGCCGCGCGGGAGAGGGACGGAGGAGCCGTCGGAGAGCTTTATCTCGCTCTTTGTGACGCGGCTGATTTCGGTGATGTTCACGACGGCGGAGCGGCTGACGCGGTAGAAGCGGTCGTCAAGCTCGCGCAAAAGCTCACCGAGCGTCATTTTGACGGTGACGGGGGTGTCGGCGTGTATTGTTACATAGTTGCCGAACACCTCCGCATAGCGAATTTTGTATATCGGGAGACGCACGGTCTCACCTCCCGCCTCAAGCGTGAGGACGCGTTCGTTTTTTCTTATTTTTTCGGCGGCGCGGCAGAGGACAGAGCGCAGCTTGTCCTCATGCACGGGCTTTAAAAGATAGTGGAGCGCCGAGACCTCGTAGCCCTCGGCGATGTAGTCGGAATATCCCGTGATGAAGATAATTTCGACGGTGTCACACCGCAGGCGAAGCCGTTTCGCCATTTCAACGCCGTCCATCCCGCCCATTTCTATGTCCAAAAGCAGGATGTCAAAGTCTTGCTGCCCGTCATAACGCATGAAAAAGCTCTCCGCCGAGGAAAACTCCGATATCAGTGCCGTGTGCCCCGCGTCCTCCGCCCAGCGTGAGACCAAGGCGGCGATATGAGCCCTGTCCGCATCTGAATCGTCACATATGGCAATTTTGTATGTCAAATTCGTCACCTCCCGCTTTTTATAAGTATATCACGACAAACAGACCTCTTGCAAGTAAGCAGCAAAAAAGGCGTTGAGAAAATTCTCACGCCTCAAAGAAGCCAAATTAGTGTTATAAAAGGTTTTGAAGAAGGGGGGCGGGGGGGAGCTTTTTCGCAACGCGAAAAAGCCACTTTTCCAAAAGTCCCTTCCCCCCGAAGAATTCACTCTATTCATAATGAGCGGAGCACGAAGAGGAAGCCGGTGAGGATCACGAGGAAGGAGAAGTTGAACGCCGAGAACTCGGCGACGTACTTTCCGGCGCGCCCCGGATTGTGGCTGACGTACTCGCGGAACGTGATGAGGCTCGCGAGCGAGGCAATCAGCGTGCCGACGCCGCCGATGTTGACGCCCCAGAGAAGCTCACGGTAATTGTCCGTGAACTGAGAAAGGAGAATGGCGGAGGGGACGTTGCTTATCATCTGGCAGGAGAGCGCGCTGAACAAGAGCGTGCTCTTGTCGAGCAAAAACGAGAAGAACTCGCGTACCGCGCCTATGCGCGCCATGTTGCCGGAGAATATGAAAAAGAAAACAAACGTAAGAAGAAGCGGATAATCGACGGCGCGGAGCGCGCGCCTGTCGGCGAAAAAGAGCACGGGAGGGATGACGAGAAGTCCGATATAATAGGGAATTCCGCGGAAAACGATGGCGATGGCGAGCGCGAAGAGCGCGAGGTAAAGCGCCGTGCGCCCGCGGGGCACATCCGTGTTTTCGTCCTCGACAAAGAGCGGATCGGGTCGGACGAAGATGAAGCAGAAGAGAGTTATCAAGACGACGGAGAGCAGAAACGGAGGCGCCATTATGGTCATGAATTCTCCCGTCGGTATCGAGAATTTCGTGTAGAGGTAGAGGTTCTGAGGGTTGCCGAACGGCGTCAGCATGCCGCCGAGGTTCGCCGCGATGTTCTGCATTATGAAGGTGAACGCCATGTAGCGTTCCTTATGCGTCGTCGAGAGGACGAGATAACCGAGCGGAAGAAACGTCAGAAGCGCCATGTCGTTTGCGATGAGCATCGAGCCGATGAAGGTGATGTAGACGAGGGCGAGCACGCATGAGCGCGCCGTCTTAAATACGCGGACGATTTTGCGCGCGAGCATATAGAAGAAATTTATGTCCTTGAGCGCGCAGACGACGGCGAGCACGCAGAAAAGGCACGTCAGCGTCTTGAAGTCGAAGTATCCGAGGTACTCGCGGTCGGGTCTTATGACGAGGCTCGTCGCCGCGGCGGCGCAGAACGCGATGACCATGACGGTGTTCTTTTTAAGAAAAGATGCAGCCGCGCCGAGAATGCGGTCGCGGTCGAGACGCGGCAGACGTGGGATCCTGCCGCCCGCGCCGCCAATGCCGGCGCGCCCGACGGCGCCTGCGGACGCCGCTGCCGGACGAAGAAAGAATATGCGCCGCCCGCGGGGACTTGCGCCCCCGCGAGCCTGCGTCTGTGAATCGGTTTCCATCTCTTTTGTCATGGATTTAGCCCCCGTATGAAAGCCTCCGGCTTATGATGCGGAGGCTGCGTCGTTTTCATTATATGAAATATGGCCGTTTTTCGGACCCCACATATTATACAGCGGACGGAAAATAAATTCAACGGCAAAACTTCGGCATACTGCATAAAGCTCACGGCAAAAAGAAGAGACATTTTTGTCATAATCAATACACGCCCGAATTTTTTAATGCGCTGCTATTGCGTTTGACCGCATCACAGCGAACGGGAGCCCGTGCACGGGCCCCCGTAGATGCTTTTTATGGTTTCGGAACGTTCGGGTTGTACTTTTCAGTCTTTGAGACCGGCGGGGTCATAACGGGTGAATTTTGTTCCGTTCGTTGTGAAGTACACGTCTTCATCGGATGTCATGTACCAGCCGAGACCGAAGTGGGCGCTGGCGATTATGGATACCGCCTCGTCGGTTACGACCTTCTTGTTCTTGCCGTTGCTGCTGTAAAACAGCGTACCCTCGCCGGTGCTCGACGACGTGTCTACAAGGTAGAGGACGCCCTCGCCCATAACGGCATAGTCGAGCGGCGACTCTATGTCGTCGGCGACCTTTGTTTTGTTTTTGCCTGTGATCTTTATGAGCGCGTCATCCTCGTCTATCGCATAGACGGATTTGCCCGATGCGGTGAGAGAGTAAGAGGAGACGTCCTCTTCGAGCTTTTCAATTTCGGCGTCCTCCTTCAGCTCTACGCGGCAGAGGTCGTTGTTTTTAAGGAAATAGTAAGTTTTGCAGTCGGCGGTCAAGACGCCGGTCACGTTGTTTGCGACTCTCACTATCTCGTAATCGCCGCCGTTTTTCTTTATGAAGCCGAGCGAGACGTCATCGCCTGCAGACTTGGCGTAGAGCACGGGCGCGCCGACGTATGATTCGACGGGGAGATAATCGATTGAGTGGCTGATGGGGCGCGCGCTGTCTGTTTTGAGCGGGGACGCTAAAACGAGCACGGAGGAATTGTTTATCTTTGCCTTTTCGCCGCCCTTGATGGAGATATAGGTCTTGCCGTCTGAAATCATGACGATTTCTGTACCGGTGCTGTTGAGAGAATATGAGTCAACGTCGGAGCAGAGCTTGGTTCTGTCGTCGCTGCCGAATTTCGTGACGTAAACAGACCGCTCTTCGTTCATGATGTAGAGTAATTTGCCGTCGTCCGTCGCGGCGAGACCGGCGTAATTCTTGGCTACATCGACGGACTTGCCGTTTTTCCACGCGTGGAGGGTGAAATCGTCGCTCTCATCCTCGTCAGTTGTGCAGTAGAGGAGCACGCTGCCGCCCGGGGAGATGGCGACTGCGCTGTAATTGGAGATGACGTCGTCGTCTATTTTGGTTTTTTTGCCGTCCTTGACGGTATAGAGCGAGAGCTCGCCGTCTGTAGTGACGCAGTAGGCGTGAGAGCCGTCTGCGGAGAGTCCGCTGTACGCGACGTCCTCGGAAAGCATACGCAAGGTATCCTTCGTGGCGGCGTAAGCGGTGTAGGCGGAGTTTTCGGAAACGGTCAGGAGCGCCGCGGTGCTGTCAAGCGAGGTGACGGCGGCGGCGATTTTGCCGTCTATCCTTGACGGGAGAGGTTTGCCGTTGAATGTGACGACAGTCTCGTCATCGGGGGTCGCGTACTGCATAAAGTAGCCGTCGCAGGTGACAAATCCTGTCTTGCCGCCGGAGACGAGAGCTATTATGACTGCTATGAGGACAACGGCAGCGACGCATATGGCGGCGGCGACGCCTAAGACGAGCTTTTTTCCGCCGCCGGACGTTTTCGGGGGATCGCAGGGCGGTACGGCGTTCGGGATCTTTCCCGCAGCGTCGGCGGTCTCATTTTCGGTGCTGCCGACGTTGTTTTCGGCGGCGTCCGCCTTCTTTTCCTCCTCGGGAAGGCGCGCGCCGCAGCGGATGCAGAATACCGCGCCTTCGGGGTTTTCGCTGTTGCAGCTGGTACATTTCATTTCTTTCACCTCGAATTATTTGAGTGATCATGTATGTCACGGTAATATTATTATGTTAATTGTAGCACAACGATGTGAGGTTTGCAATGCTTTTCATAAGGATATGAGGTATTATTTCGGCAAAAATACACAGCGGAGACCTATCATTCAAGGTCTCCGCTGCGGGGTCACATTCGCGGTATTATAAAGAGGAACAAGAGGATAACGCATACGCCGACGGCGGTGACGATAAGGGAATAGGAGAAATTGTCGGTGGCGCGCTCGCGGTAAATGTAGTCAACGATCGGGTGCCGCCGCTTCCTCTCGCCGCCGGGCGCGGAGGACGAGGGGGTAAAGACGGTGCGCCGCATGATGTAGACCGGCAGGTCTATTACGTCGGAGGCGGCGTGACAGACGAGCTCGCCCGCGCGCCTTACGGCGGAGCAGAGCCGCCGCGTGACGATATTTTCGCCGAACAGCCTCATGACGGCGCCGCCGACAAACGTGACGGCTTTTATGAGGGGAACGTAAACGGAGGCTTCAAGGTCTGCCCACGCGGGCAGGACGTTGACGTATTCGCCGCCCCTCCTTGTAACAGTGCGGACAAAGAGGAAATAGAGGGCGATGCCGACTGTGACCGTCACAAGCGCGCCCGAGAGCGACTCAAGCCCGAAGAAGTCGACGTTTTTCCATTCGCCCGCGCCCGCAAACGCCATGCCGCGCTCGGCGATAAGACGGGAGACTGCGGGGATGCCGGTAAAGGCGGAGGGAAGTGTGGCGAGCGCGAGCGCTAAAGACGTAAGAGCGCTCGTTCGGCGCTTTTTCCGCGAGTCCGATTTGGGCTTTTCAACGAAGAGCACGACGAAGAGCTTTATCATGTACGCGAGCGTGCAGCCGCCTCCGAAGAGGAAAAGGTACTCGGCTGCGTGCGCGAGCGGGACCGAGGCGGACGCCTCGACGATCGCCTCGTGAATGAGGGTCTTGGCAAGATAGCCGCCCGTCATGGGGAAGCCGGCGAGCCCGAGCCCTCCCCACGCGAAGAGGACGGCGAGGACGGGTCTCCCCCTGCCCCAGCCGCGTATCCCGTTTAGGTCGAGGCGGTGAAGCTCCATGTGGACGACGCCAGAGAGCGAGAAGAGGATGAGCTTCATCACCGTGTGGTTGAACATATAGAGCACGACGCCGGCGGAGGCGAGCGCCCCCTCGTCCCCGAGGATTACGGAGGCGGCAATGCCCGTCGTGATAAATCCTATCTGCGACATCGACGAGCACGCGAGCGTCCGCTTCAGGTCGACGGACAGAAGCGCGAGGACCGCCCCGAGCAAAAGCGTCACGACGCCGAGGCAGAGGAGCATCGTCCCAAAAGCCAAATTTCCCGAAAAGAGGCGAACTGAGGTGATGACGATGCCGTAGACGCCGACCTTCGTGAGAACGCCCGAAAGCAGGGCGGAGGCTGGCGCGGGCGCGACCGGATGTGCCTTAGGGAGCCAAATATGGAGCGGGAAAAGCCCCGCCTTCGCGGAGAAGCCGAGAAGGAGCAGCGCGCCTATGACAAACGGGACGCCGAGCGAGGGCGAAAGCTCGCTTATGACGAGCGTACCCGCGATATTATTTAGGAAGAGCAGCCCCAAAAGGAGCACCATTCCGCCGAAAACGGCGACGGCGAGATATGTCTTTGCCGCCGAGACCGCGGCGGGCTTTTCATCGTGAAGCACCCAGAAAAACGAGCAGAAGGACACGAGCTCAAAGAATATGAACGTCGTCATGAGGTCGGCGGACAGAAAGACGCCCTCGGTCGCCGACAAGGTGAGAAGATAGAAAAAGATGAAGCGCGCATGGTTTTTGTAGTGCGCGAAATACTCGACGGAGAAAAGCGCTGAGACGAAGAACGCGAAGGCGGAGAGCAATGCGTAGAGAGAGTGGAAGCCCGCCGAGGCGAGGCTGAGACCGAGGACGTGAGCCGAGGCGTCAGCGTCTGCAAACGCGGCGGCGGAGAGCAAAAGCTCGAAAAACGTCACAAGTGAAAGGAGTGGGAAGCCGGCGCGCGTCTTTTTCGCGGCGAAAAACAGCACGGGGGCTGCGAGCACGGGCAATATAACGAGCGCCTGAAGAACAAATGCGTCCAAGAGTTCCTGTCTCCTTTCTTTCAGAATGAGCCCGCCGCGATCGAGCCGCAGAGCGAGACGACGGGGGAGGCGAATATGCCGAGCAGGACGACGGCGGCGGCAAATATTGCCATAACAGCGGTCATTTTGAGCGGCGCTTCATGTATGTCCGCCGTGTCGGAAGCCGCATCCCCGCGCACGCCGCGCGCGGGGAAATATGCGCGGACTGAGGGAGTTATCATGTAGACGGCGGCGAGAAGCGAGCTTATGACGAGCGCCGCCGCGCCGACGATGCCGAAGACGCTGCCGGCATTTGCCGATGCCGAGAGCAGCATCCATTTCGAAATAAAGCCCGAGAGCGGCGGGATGCCGGCAAGGGCGAGCGCCGAGACCGTATAGCATGCGAACGTGACTGGCATCTTGTAACCGACGCCGTCGAGCTCCTCAAGGCGCGAGCGCCCCGTCTTCATGAACGCGCCGCAGGAGAGGAACGCGTTCATCTTTATGACGGCGTGGAAGAGCATATGGCAGAGCCCCGCCGCGAGCCCCGCCTCGGTGAACATCAGCACGCCGACGAGAATGTAGGAAAGGTTGCTGACGGTGGAATAGGCGAGACGCCGTTTGAAGTGGCGTTCGCGGACGGCGCGGACGGCGGCGTATACGGCGGTGAAGCACGCGAGCAAAAGCGCCGCTTTGCCGACGGTCGAGGCGCGCAGAAATTCGGGCTCGAAGGTGTAATACGAGAGCCGCATTATGGCGAATATGCCCGCCTTGACGACGGCGGCGGCGTGGAGCAGCGCCGTGACGGGCGTTGGCGCGACGGAGGCCGTCGGCAGCCAGCGGTGCAGAGGGAAGACGCACGCCTTGACGCCGAAGCCGAGGAACATCAGAAGATATATGATCTCGAGCATGAAGCGGTCGCCGTTGCCGCCCACAAATCCGCCGAGAGAAAAGTCTCCGCCGCCGAAATTCGAGACGAGATACACGATGCCGACGAAGGCAAACGCCGCGCCGCCGAGCTGATACGCGGCGTACACGCGCCCCGCGTGCATATCGATCTTGCGGCACCCGTGCATTACGAGCGGGATCGTGAATATCGTGAGCATCTCATAGAAAAAGTAGAGAGAGATGAGGTTGCCGGCAAGGGCGATCCCGTCTGTCGCCGCGAGCGAGAGGACGAAGAAGGTGAAGAACATATGCGTGTGCTCCTCATCCTTCATATAAGAAAACGCGTAAATCGCGACAAATACCCACAGGGTCGACGCCATCCCGAGGAAAAAGCAGCCGAGCCCGTCGAGGTGAAGCCTTATCGGCATGGTGTCGCCGAAGGAAAAGAGCGGCAGCGCGCCGTCGGGACGGCGGAGTATGAGCAGCCACGACGCGGCGGCGTTCAGAATGACGAAGAGCTCGACCGTAAAGTTTCGCACCGCGGGCTTCATGCGGACGAACCAAATCACCGCGCCGCCGAGCAGCGGCAGCAATATCGGAAGGAGAAGGAAAAGCTCGCTCATGATCATAATGTTATGACGGAGGCAAAGAGCACGGCGAGCCTGTCTCCGAACAGACCGAGGATGAGGGAGAGGGCGGCGAGAATGACGGTCGGTACCGTCATCGACGCGGGCGCTTCCTCATATTTGTAAGACGGGGCGCCCTCCGCGGGGAAGTAGCCGTTTATCATTATCGGGAGCAGATATCCCGCGGTCAAAAGAGCCGAAATTATGAGGACAGCGGGGACAAGGACGGCGGACACGCCGCCGACCTCGATCCCTGCCGTGCAGAGATACCACTTCGACGTGAAGCCGAGCAGCGGCGGGATCCCGATGAGGGAGAGGGACGCGACCGTGAACGCGCCGAGCGTCACGGGCATTTTTTTGCCGATGCCGTGCAGCTCGTCGACGGAGGTCTTGCCCGTCATGAAAATTATCGAGCCTGCGGCGAGGAAGAGGGCGTTTTTAGCGAGCGCGTGCGCGAAAACGTGCAGCAGCGCGCCGACAGAGCCCGTCGCCGTCATCGTCGAAAGGCCGAGCATGATGTAGGATATGTTGCTGACCGTGGAGTATGCGAGCCGTTTTTTCAGTATTTTCTCGCGGTACGCCATCATGGAGCCCATGACGACTGTCAGCGCCGCGAGCGCTTCCCAAACGGGGGTGACCCATGTGGAGCGTATCGCGTCCGCACCGACCGTGTAGAAGACGACGCGGATGACGGCGAGCACGCCCGCTTTTGCTATTATGCCGGAGAGGAGCGCCGAGGCGGGAGCCGGCGCGACGGGGTGAGCCGTCGGGAGCCAGCCGTGCATCGGGTACATACCCGCCTTTGTGCCGAAGCCCACAATGGTGAGGAAAACGGCGAGCGGCAGATACGGGCCCGCCTCGGTCAGGGTGCCGCCGGGGGCAAACGCGCCCGCCGCGGTGTAGGAATGGATGAATATTATGCCGAAAAGTCCGAGCAGCGCGCCCGCGACCGAATAGAAAAGATATTTGAGCGCCGCCGCGACGGCTTCCGGCTCGCCGGACTGGAGCACGAGCGGCATCGAGGCGAGCGTCGTTATCTCAAACGAAAGGTAAAGGGTGACGAGGTTCGCGGAGAAAGAGAGCGAGAGCAGCGCCCCGAGCGTTATAAGAAAGAAGGCAAAGAAGCGGTCGCCGTGCGCGCCCCCGTGTTCGTGCGCGATATAAGTCGGCGCATATATCGAAACGATGAGGAACGCAAAGGAAAAGAGCACGGAAAAGACGGACGCCGCCGTGTCTGCCGAGTACGCTATCGAAAGCCCCGGCGCGAGGCTGAGCGCGGACGTCGACGCGTCCCCGCCCGCAAACGCAATTATTAAAGAGGCGGCGAATGCGAATGCCGACGTCAGCGTGACCCACACGCGCAAAAGGGCAGGCTTTGGCTTGAAAAGCGGGAGCAGCGCGCCCGAGACGACGGGAAAAGAAAACGAAAAAAGAAGGAGAAACTGCATTTTTGTTAACGCTCCTTACTGAAAGAAAAGACTTTTGTTCATCCGAACATGGAAAGACCGCGAGAGATCAGGGACGTGACGGGACCCGGGAAGAAGCCGAGGAACACTATCCCCGCGATAAATCCCGCCGCCGAGACGAAGAGCCCGACGTCGCGCCTCACGGGCACAACCCCCCACTCAGCCTCGGACGGGGTATATATGCGGATGACGGTGCGGATAAAGTAGAGGGCGTTCAGAAGCGTGCTGACCGCGAGCGTCCCGAGCGTTATTATATCGGCGGCAACGCCGTGCTGTACGGCGGCGGCAGCGAAATTCAGCTTGACGCAGAAGCCCGCGAGCGACGGGATGCCCACCATCGAGAGCGCGCCGACCGTGAAAGCAGCTCCCGCGCCGCGCCGTCTGTGGGCGGCGCCCTGAAGATCTGCAAACGCCGGACTGTCGCCCGACGCCTCCGTAAGTCTCGCGCCCGAGAGGAAGAGCAGAGGCTTTGTGAGCGCGTGCGCCATGAGCTGGAACATCGCGGCGACGAAGCCCGCCTCACCGCCGAGACCTATGCCGACGAAGATGTAGCCTATCTGCGCCGCCGACGAATACGCTATCATGCGGTTGAGATATGAAGACTGCATCGCCCAGACGGAGCCCATGATGATGCCGAGTATGCCGAAAATATAGAGGATGTGGCGGGCGGCAGTCATCGCGGCGGTGTCGACGCCCGCGACGCGGTACATTATCTTTATGAGAAGGAATATGTATCCCTTCGAGATTATGCCGGAGAGGACGGCGGACGAGGTCGGCGTCGCCGTTCCGTATGTGTCCGGCATCCAGGTGTGGAACGGGAAAAGACCCGCCTTTATCGCAAGTCCCGCCGAGACGAGACCTATCGTGACCGTGAGGGGGACGGCGTATTCGCCGGTCGCGTCGAGCGTTGCGACGCCCTCTTTTATATACTCCATCAGAAGATGACCCGTCGTCCCGTAGAAGAGGCAGACGCCGAGCAGAAAGAGACCGGAGCCGAGCAGGTTCAAAACCATGTAGCGGGCGGCGGCGAGCGTCGTGCGTCCGGCGCGGCGGATAACGAGTATGCCGCAGGACGAGAGCGTCAGGATCTCGAGAAAGACGTATCCCGTGAAGAGGTCGTTGGTATACGAGAGCGCCATCAGCGCGGCGCCGACGAGATTTAGAAGCGTGCAGTATAAGTTCTGCTTTTTAGGCTCTATGTCTACACGGACGTATCTCATGCCGCCGACGTGAGAGAGCAGCAGCACGAGGGAGAACACGGTCGCCGCGAGCGCCTCGAGCACGCCGGCGCGGAGCTGGTTGCTCCACGGCGCGTCGAAGTGACCCATGTTGTAGCGGAAGAACGTGCCCGTGCCGGCGGTGTATACGAGCACCGCGACGGAAAAGGCGAGCACGAGGGACTCGACAACCGTTGTGAACGCGCGCGAGGCGCGCGGCGGAAGTACCGCCGAAACTACCGCGGCGAAAAGGAATACGACGACGGAGAGGAACGGCAGGTTGCAGACAAAATCTCTCATCTGTGTTCGGTCCTCCGCCTTGAAAGCTCGTATATCTCGTCGAGATTCAGCGTGTGGTACCGCTCGTAGAGACGCACCGCGAGCGCGAGCATGACCGCCGTCACCGAGACGGAGACGACGATGCCGGTAAGAACGAGAGACGCCGGCACGGGGTTGACGTATTTTGAAGGATCCGTTATGCCGTCCTCAACTATCGGCGCGCGCCTGTCGTATATATAGCCGAGCGACGCGAGAAAGAGATATATGCCGGAGTCCATGATGTTCATGCCTATGAGCTTTCTTATCATGTTCCTGTGGAAGAGCAGCGTTACGAACCCTATCGAGAAAAGGAGCAGCGCCACGGCTTCTTCGTAATTGTGTATGAAATTGCCAAGCATTAAAAGCGCCCCTTTCCGAACATTCTGTACATTCCGTATACTGTGCAGGCAACGACCATTCCGACGGCAATGTTGAGAGGCAGTATGAGCCCGGCGGAGAGGATGTCTCCGGGGGTGCCGTTGCCGATGCCGGTGGGAAGACCGTTCGCACCCGTAAAAAAGGTGTAGGATTTGCCGACGCAGTAGAAGAGGAGCGCCGCCGTCGTGACCGTTTTGAAGACGCGCTCCGTTATTATCCTGCCCGAGACGTCCTCGCCGAACGCGGAGGATATGATTATGAGACCCGCGCCGAGCACGGCGCCGCCCGAAAAGCCTCCGCCGGGGGAGAGATGACCGTTCAGAAGAACGTATATGCCGAAAACGAATATGAGCGGAACGAGTATGCGGGCGGATGAGGAGAGTATCGGGTCGCCGGTAATGTCTCTCATCGCGGGCGGCTCCTTGCCCGAGGCGCCGTCGCGGCGCAGGAGCAGAAGCACGCAGGAGACGGCGCAGAAAAGGACGAAAGACTCGCCGAGCGTGTCGAACGCGCGGTACTCGAGGATGATGCCGGAGACTATGTTGACGACGCCCGTGTACTCCATGCCGTGCGCGAGATATTCGTATGTTACCGTGTCCATGAACTCGGCGTCCTCGCCGTATCGCGGCATGCCGGACACGGTCAGGAGCAGGCAGGCGGCGAGCGTTATGCTGCAAAATACCGCGAGCAGGGCGTAGACCGCGCGATGCACGCGTTCGTTCTGTATGCGGCGCAGGATAAGGAGCTTCGACCTGTGCGGCGCCTTTGGCTTCGGCGGCGTGCGCTCCGGCACCTCGTCAAGGTCGAGGTCGAAGTTGAGCCACGCGGAGAGCTTGGATTTTATGTCATTCTTCATCGTCTTCATCGCCGTGCGCCTCGCTTTCGGGAGCCTGCCCGCCGCCGTCACCGTTTTCGTCGGTTTCGTCGCCGTTCTTTTCTATGAGACTGCGCTTTATCTGCCCCATGCGGTGCAGCGCCGCGTAGAACAGCACGCCGGAAACGCCGGCTCCGACCGCTGCCTCCGTTATCGCGAGGTCGGGCGCTTCGAGGAGCACCCACAGAACGGACAGCACGAGCGAAAACGAGGTGAAGGCGACAAGCGCGGGAACGAGCCGCTTCATGAGCGCGGCAGCCAAAGCGGCAGCTATGAGAAGCACGAGAAGCGCTATTCGGAACGCCTCCGTAAGTTCAGCCGTCATCGCGTCCGCCTCCTTTCCCGCGCCCCACACCCGAGGCGTAATTTCCCTTATGATATTCTATCTCCGCGAGCATATGAGTGCTGACGGGAGATGTGAAAAGCATCATGACGGCGACGGCGAGCTCCTTTGCGGAGACAAAGCTCACGCCGAGGTAGACGACGGCGGAGAGCGTGAGGCAGAGGATGCCGACGGTGTCGGCAATTGCCGTCGAGTGCATGCGGTACATCACATGACGGAAGCGGCACGAGCCGACGGCGGCGAACACGAATGCCGCCATGCCGCAGACGGCAAACGCCGCCGAGATGAAAAAGCGTATCCAGCCGCTCATTTCGCGCCTCCCCGGTCTTTTTTGACATAGACCTTGTTGAGCGTTACGACGGAGACGAGACTGACCGCGGCGTAAATCAGCGCGACGTCTGCGAGGTAAGGTTCCGAGAGCGCGGCGGTCAGCGTCAATATCGAGACGAGGACGGAGGAGCTGACCATATTGACGCCGAGCACGCGGTCACAGAGCTCGGGTCCCCTGACGGCGCGGCATATGCCGACGGCGGCATACAGAAGAAGAAAGAGGCAGACCGTGCGGAAAAGATATGAATATGCAAGCTCAGGTGTCATTTTTTCCGTCCCCCTTCCTTTTGGTTCTTTTTGTTTTTGCCGACGCTGCCCGCGGCGGTCTCCATTTTTTTGAGCCTGCGTACGAAAACCGATGTGTCAAGCCCTTCCGCGAATGCGGGCGAGAGGCAGTGGACGGTGAAGTGTCCGTCTTTGACGCAGACGGTTATCGTGCCGGGCGTCAGCGTTATCGAATTTGCGAGCGCGGCGTTCGCGGCGGAACTTTCAAGCGGCGAGTCGAACTCCGCCGTCACCCCGTCGGGCGCTCGCCCGAAGACGTAGGGGAGGACGGAGACCGCGCTTTTGATTATTTCGAAAATAAGCACCGCGGCGTATGAAACGGCGTGCGGCATGAGCCGGTAAAAGACGAGCTCGCGGTGGAGGCTCCAGCCAATGGCACGGCACGAGAAGAGCCACACGACAAGCGTCAGAATGACGCCGAAAACGGCTATTTCCAAAGTAATTTTTCCGGAAAGTACGATCCAGAAAAGAAAGAGGAGCAAAAGCATGTCCGCCGCCTTTCGGATAAACAAACGGTCGCGGGAACGCGACCTTTTCTACATATTTGTAATTATATAATCGGCAGGTTTTCATGTCAAGGTGACAAATGCTAAATCTGCCCGCGGGCGCGGTCAAATTATTGTGTAATGGCGACAAACGCAGTTTCGCAGTGCGAAAAATAAGGCATGCGGACGGTGGGCGTCCGTATGCCTTATACATTGTTATGACACTATAGCGCGAGCTTTTTTACGCGTTTTTTTATTTTCCTAAGGTCGGAGAGCATGCGGAGCGTGTCACCTATGGGACGGACCTTCGAGGCGCCCTCAGCGTGATTTTTGACGACGACGGGCATTTCCTCTATGCGGTATCCGAGCCGTTCCGCTATCATAAGCGCCTCTATGTCGAACGCAAAGCCGTCTGTGGAGCATTTTTCAAAGACCGCCTTCGCGCACGGGCGACGCCACGCCTTGAATCCGCACTGCGAGTCGCTGTGACGGAAGCCGACAAAAAGACGTATGACAAATATGTATGTCTTCGACATCAGACGCCGCAGCGGGGTGTATCCCGCATACCCGTCCGCGTTCAGATTCCGCGAGCCGATAACGGCGTCCACCTCCGGGTGATCGTCAAAGAAGCGGACGGCGTCGCGTATAGCGTCCGTGCCGTATGCACAGTCGCAGTCGGTGTAAAGAATTATGTCGCCTTCGGCCTCGAGCACTGCGTGCCGCACGGCGCTGCCCTTTCCTCTGTTGTGGGGGTACCCCGTGACGCGCACATGCGGGAGCCCCGTTTTCCGAACGATGTCGGCGGAGCCGTCCGTACTGCCGTCGTCGCAGAATATGAGTTCCCAATCGTCGCCGAAAAAACCGGCGAGCGCGTCTGCGTATTTTCGCGCGGAGGCGTCCGCAATGGCGCTTTCGTTATACATCGGTATGCAGACTGACAGCTTCACGTTGCGTCCTTTCGTAAAATGATCGGCTCAAAGCGCCGGGATCGATTGTTTTTGCAAAAGTGTGATATCAAATTCCGCCGTGGTATCGAGCTCATCCCGCAGAGCGAGCGCACGGGCTCCCTCGCGCGGCGTGCGCCAGCGGTACGGAGTCATCGAAAAAAGCGCCTTTATATGGGCTTGTCCCTCAACAGCGATGCGGAACGAAACGGTCTTTTTCATGACGGGCACAAGACCGAACTCCGCCGCGGCTGAGGCGTGGTCGATGGGGATGTTGGGGCGGACGCCTTCGCGCCCGTAAAGGATCTCCTTCATTTCGCGAAGGTGGGAGGCGCCGGCGGAGCATATGAGAACGTGCCCGCCGTCCTTCAGCACGCGGGCAAATTCGCCGTAAGCGCAGGGCGAAAAGATGGAGAGCACGATGTCGGCGGAGCCGTCCGGCACGGGCATCGACGCGCTCGAAGCCGTCACATACATGACGCGGGAGGAGACGCCTTCGCGCCGCGCCCCCTTTGCGGCGGCGTCAACGGCGTGCTTTGAAACGTCTATGCCGAGCACCGAGAGAGACGGGCAGCGGACCGCCGTGCCGTTCGTGTAAAAGCCTTCCCCGCAGCCGGCGTCTATCATGACGGCGGGCGCGCCGTCTATAAGAGTGCCGACCGTTTCGGTGACAAAATTGAGGACGGGGGAGTAGTAACCGGAGCCGAGAAATTCGCTCCGCGCCCGCACCATGTCCCTGTCGTCGCCGGAGGTCTTGTTGCGCTGCCTGCCGGGGCGCAGGAGATTGCAGTACCCGGAGGCGGCGATGTCGTATGTGTGACCCGACGGGCAGACGAACGCGTGCTCCTCCCGGGCGAGCGCGCCGCCGCATACGGGGCACAAAAGCATGATGCCTGTCATTCGATCGCTCGGATGAGCTTTGCCTGCAGGCAGTAGCGCAGCGTGCGTATGCCGAGCTTCGTGCAGGTGGAGAGCGTGACTATTCTGTCGTCTGCGGTGAATTCGAGGTCCTTTTTGTATATCGGCGCCTCAAGCATGCTGTCGATAAAGGAGAGAAAATCGTCCCCGTCCGCGAACCATGTGCGGAAATACTGGAACTTATAGGAGAAGACGCTGATGTTGAACGGCTCGAACTCGTAGAGCCCCGTCGGAGTATAGATATAAATGTTGTGGGTGTTGAAAAATTCCTCGTCCGTGGCGAATTTCATGACGTGATTGAACATCGAGCCGCCGTTCAGATTGTGACCGTATATGACGGTGTTGTAGTTGTCGAGGATATAGTCGTTGAGGGTGCAGTCGGTAAATATCGCGCCGACGGAGAGGGGCTCGCCCGTGAATGCGTGCTTCAGATAATAGTCGTTGTCGGGGCCTTTCACGACCGGGTAGTCGATATTCGTGTCCTCGATATAGATCCAGCCGTAGATGTCGGGATAGCGGCGCTTAAGGGACGCTATCGACGCCTTGAGCTCCTCGACCGTCTCGTTATATTCCGTGACCTCTATCTTTATGCCCGGGTCGGGCTGGGAAACTCCGGCGACGAACGGGTCGGATGTGCCGGACGCCGAAAGCGTGCTGACGGACGGCGTCGTTCCGTCTGTTCCTTCACCTGCGAGCAGGTGGCTCGCCGAATACATATCCGTCATTTGGCGGTAGTAGAACTCGCCCGAGAACTGCTCCCAAAGCGATTTCGCAAGCTCGGCGACGCAGACGACGAAGATCGCGACGGCTATGAAATATATAATGCGCTCTATTATAAAGGACACGAGGTCGGAGCCCCGGCGTCGGCTTTTTATTACGACGTCCCCGAGCTGGTCGGGCGTTATCTCGTCGAGCGAATGAAGAAAAATATCGGGGTCGTGATTCGCGCTGTGCTCATGCACGGCGTGACGGCGTTTATTTTCCACGGCTCCTCCCCTCCTTTCTCTCCGCGCGCGCTTGACACGGCGGCACGGTAATAGTATAATGCAGATAATGATGATAGGATAAACCGTTTACAAACGATATTATATATTTTTCGCGCGTTGTTTACAAGACAAATGCGTCAAAATTAACGGATTGTTCACAAAGCGAACGTTAAAAATGTTAAGGGGGATATATGGGCGGGCTTCTTTCGGGCGCGCGCATAACGGCGACGACAAATCTCGGGGCGGGCGTCACAAGGACCGGGGACGGCGTCGTCGTTCTTGTTCCCGGCGCCGTCGAGGGCGACGTCGCCGATGTGGAGATAAAAAAGAAACGAAGCTCGTTTTACGAAGGGGAGACGGTGAGACTGCTCTCCCCGTCTCCGTACAGGCAAAAGCCGGACTGCGCGGCGTTCGAGGCGGGGTGCGGCGGATGCCTCTTCCGCCATGTGAGCTACGAGCACGAGCTTTCGGTCAAGGCGGACTATATCCGCACGGCGATGAAAAAATGCGGGCTCAATATCGAGCCGG
Source organism: uncultured Clostridia bacterium (assembly GCA_947631245.1). Taxonomy (GTDB): domain Bacteria; phylum Bacillota; class Clostridia; order Oscillospirales; family CAG-272; genus DTU064. The sequence continues at coordinate 41,151 of CANRKP010000002.1, read as the reverse complement.
AGCCGTTTCTTACGGCGGGTCCCGACGAGGTCCGCACGAAGGTCACGGTCCCCGTTTCGGACGGAGAAAGCGGATATTACGCGCGCATGACGCACAAAATCGTCGGGAGCTCGCGCTGCCGGCTGCACGACGGGGAGACGGACGAAATAAGGACGTATCTTTCATCGGAAAACGTGCCGGGGCTTTGCGCGATAACGGTGCGCCGTGCCGCGCACGGAACGATGCTGATCCTGCGCGCCGACGGAGACGGCGGCTACGAGAAAACCGCGCTGCGCGCGGCGGCTGAGCGTGCGGCGGGGAGGTTTCCGTTTATTACGAGCGCATACGTTTATTCGGGCGGCGAATACATTCACGCGTGCGGCGACGGGGCGATATACGATGAGCTTGCGGGCTGCCGCTTCAAGATATCGCCGGCGTCGTTTTATCAGGTAAATCACGGCGGCGCGGAGCTGCTTTACGCGCGCGCCGTCGAGCTTGCGGAGCTGTCATATGGCGAGCTTGCGGCGGACCTTTTCTGCGGGACGGGCACAATAGGCATCGCGGCGGCAAAGCGGACGGGATGCGGACTTTTCGGCATGGAGATTAATACTTCCGCCGTGGAAGATGCAAAAGAGAATGCAAAAATGAACGGCGTGTCCGCTGAATTTGTCTGCGGTGACGCCGCGGAGTACGAGGGCGGCGCGGACGTCGTTTTTCTCGACCCTCCGCGCGCCGGATGCGGAAAAAAGCTGCTCGACACCCTCTGCAAAAGCGCGCCGCGCCGCATAGTGTACGTTTCCTGCGACCCCGCGACCCTCGCAAGAGACGCCGCCCGCCTTTCGGGAACGTTTCGGACGGAAAGCATCACCCCCGTAGACATGTTCCCGAGAACAGCCCATGTAAAATGTGTGGCGGTGATGGAGAGGAACAAAAATAGTGTTCGAAAAAAGTCGCAAATTAAGTAATCGTAAAAGCAAAAAAATTAACTATAGGAGGACAGAATACAATGTCAAGAGAATATGTACTTATGCCAAATGAATCAATTATTCTTAAGGAAGCCGGAATTGCTCACGGTGGTATGATGGCTCTTTATACAGATGAATTAATGCTTACAAATTTAAAAATTATCTGTACGAATAAGGGTATGCTTGGAAATGTTAAGGAAATTTTTGAATACCCTCTGAACCAAATCAAAATGTATAATGGTAAGCCACAAGCAATGGTCAATAAGCTCTCAAATGGAATGCCTCGCCTCGAAGTGTATTTCATTAATGGGAAGGTCGAATCATTTGGCTTTCAATCTTTTGGAGAAGGAAAAATTCGTCAATGGATTGACGCTATCGGGAAACTGATTGGCGGTGAGACTGTTGAGCAGGCATCTAATTATAGCAGCGGTTCCTCAGTTGAACATCTAAAGGAAGCTGGTCGGCAAGTAAAAAAATTCGGAACGGACGTTTTGGGTGCGTTGGGTCTCGGTTCCGGAAGTCAAAAGAACGGTACGGAAAGCCACGGACCGGAAAGAGTAAGCAAGAAATGTGCCTCGTGTTCAGCGCCTCTTGTGGGAAATAAAGGCCAAGTAGTTAGATGCAAATATTGTGACACGGAACAGATTCTTTAAAATAAGGAGTAAAGAAAAAGATGGGCATTTTTAAAGCGTTTAGTGGAGCAATAAGCGGAACTTTTGCCGACCAATGGAAAGACATTATTACAGCAGGAACGTTTGACGAACATGTTGTTGTGTCCCCAGGCATTCTGAAATCATCGAATAATGGTCGCGGAACAAATTTCTACGGCTCGAACGGAATCCTTTCTAATGGGTCTAAAATATATATTCCGGAGAATACTGCCGCATTTATTTTCAATCAGTCCGGCATAGAAGAAATTATTACGGAAGCCGGCGGCTATGAATATCAAAATGGACAAGATAGCGTTTTCAACGGAGATGGCGTTGGCAAAGCTATATTCGGACAGATTAAGAATAGATTTGGCTATGGCGGCGTATCTTCTGATTACAAGCAGATTGCGTTTGTTAATCTGAGAGAGATAAGAGATATTAAGTTTGGAACCAAGGGGGCTCTTGTATACAATGATATCTTTTATGGAACAGATCTTGAGATTCTTGCCTACGGCTCATTTACTATCAAGGTAACTGATCCAGAAAAATTTATAAAGAACTATGTACCGGCAAATACCACATACTATACTTTTGACGATAAAAGGGTAAGGTCTCAAATTTTAGCTGAGTTTCTCCAGTCTTTTATTGTAGCATTAAATTCTCTATCTGATACATATCGTATTTCACAGTTGCCGTCTCAGGCTACTGCCATTGCACAGATTGTTGCCGATGATGCACACAATGCAGGTACTTGGGCTGAACGTTTTGGCTTCCGCGTTGTTCAGGTAGCAATAGAAAACATCGAATTTACGGACGATTCACGGGAACTTGTCAAACAATATTCCTCGAATAAGATGAAAGTTAAAGCCTACGACGATGTTTCTATGAAAGCATCCAATATCGCAGCACAGCAAAAAATTGCTCAGGGCATTCAGGACAATGGTCTTGGAAATATGGGGGGTATGATTTTTGGAATGAATATGGCGCAGGGGTTAACTTCAAATGCTGCCCAACAGTCTTCAGCGTCCGGTTCGCTTGATGAGCAAATAGCCAATCTTAAGAAATTAAAAGAATTAGTTGACGCTGGAATACTCACGGAAGAGGAATTCAACGTTAAAAAGAAAGAGATAATGGGCTTGTAAAATGACCGCTCTGTCAATGTCAATGTAAGAGTTAAATTAACGCAATGTTAAACGAATAAGTCCAGTAATGTGCTATATAGTTTAAACCGCTCTGCTTGACAAGGACAGGCAAAAGGCAAAGATGAGAAAAAAGATATTGCTTATAGGTACGGGAGGCACGATCGCCTCGGAGCCGACGGAGAGCGGGCTTTCACCGGGACTTTCCGTGGAGGAGCTTCTGCGGTCGACGCCGGGAGTCTCCGAGCTCTGCGACGTCGACTGCATGGGGCTTCTGTCGCTCGACAGCACGAACATGACGCCCGATCACTGGCAGGTCATGGTGCGCGCCATAAAAGAGAAATACGACGACTACGACGGCTTTGTCCTGACGCACGGGACCGACACGATGGCGTACACGGCGGCGGCGCTCTCGTACATGATACAGAACGGCGGCAAGCCCGTCGTCCTTACCGGCGCGCAGAAGCCGATGGCGTTTGACACGACGGACTCGAGGGAGAACCTTTACGACGCGTTCCTCTGCGCCGTGAACGATATGCCCGGGATTTCGATAGTTTTCGACCACAAGGTCATAGCGGGCACGCGGGCGAAAAAGAAGCGGACAAAGAGCTTTGCGGCGTTCGAGAGCATAGACTACCCGGAGCTCGGCGTCATCCGCGACGGGATGCTCTTCCGCTACATAACGCGCCCCTCGGGCGAGAGTCCCGCGTTCTTTGAGGAGCTCGACAAAAACGTCTCGCTCGTGAAGCTTATACCGGGCATGGGGCGCGAGGTGCTCGACTTCATGTTCTCGAAAAACGACGCCGTCATAATCGAGAGCTTCGGCGTCGGCGGGCTGCCCGAGGCGGGCGGCTTCCGCGACTGCATCTCTACCTGGTGCGCGCGCGGAAGGTTTGCGGTCCTGACGACGCAGGTCGAAAGCGAAGGCTCCGACCTCGGCATATACCGCGTCGGCAGCAGGCTGAAAACCGACCCCGGCGTGCTTGAGGCATACGACATGACGACGGAGGCGGTGTATTCAAAGCTGATGTGGATACTCGCCGGGACAAAGGACCCCGCGCGCGTTCGGGAGATGTTCTACACTCCCGTCGCCTGCGATATTTTGAGAACGGCGGTTTTGCCCGGGTGACTTTTTAAAGGAGCAAAGAGGGGAAAGATGGGGAAAGCAAGCAGAAAACTTTCATCTTCACAAATAATCATAATCGGCTTTGCGGCGGGGATACTGCTCGGCGCGCTGCTTCTCATGCTGCCCGTCTCCTCGCGGGACGGAAAGTGGACGAGCTTCGGCGACGCGCTGTTTACGGCGACGTCCGCGCTCTGCGTCACGGGTCTTGTCGTTCAGGACACGGCGACATACTGGTCGGAGTTCGGTCAGGCCGTCATTCTTCTTCTGATACAGACGGGGGGAATGGGCGTCGTGACAGTCGCCGTCGCGATATCGACGGTGTCCGGCAAGAGGATAGGACTGCGCCAGCGCAGCATCATGCAGGACTCGATCTCCGCCGAAAAGGTCGGCGGCATCGTCGAGCTGACGGGCTTTATAATAAAGGTGACGGCGGTGTTCGAGCTCTGCGGCGCCGTCGCGGTCGCGCCGACGTTCTGCCGGGAGTTCGGCATACTGCGCGGGATATGGTACAGCGTTTTCCATTCGATCTCCGCGTTCTGCAACGCGGGCTTCGACCTCTGCGGCATCAACGGCAAATTCTCGTCGCTGACGACGTTCGTCGGCAGCCCCGCACTGAACATAACGATAATGCTGCTCATCGTGATCGGCGGCATAGGCTTTTCGACCTGGGACGACGTGAGGAAAAACAAATTCCGCCTCTCAAGGTACAGAATGCAGAGCAAGGTCATCCTTTCGGTGACGGCGGCGCTGATAATTCTGCCCGCTTTGTACTTTTTCTTCTTCGAGCTGTCGGGGCTCGCGCCGAAGGAACGCGTCCTCGCGTCGCTTTTCCAGTCGGTCACGCTGAGGACGGCGGGCTTCAACACCGTTGACCTCGCGGCGATGACGGGCGTCGGCTGTGCGCTCATGATAATAATGATGCTGATAGGCGGCTCGCCCGGCTCGACGGCGGGCGGCATGAAGACGACGACGATCGCGGTGCTGCTCGGCAACGCGGTGTCGGTCTTCAGGCGCAGGGAGAGCGCGCACTTCTTCGGGCGCAGAATATCGGACGACGTCGTCAAAAACGCGGCGACGGTACTTACGATGTATCTCGTCCTCTTCATCGGCGGCGGCTGCATCATAAGCAGGGTAGAGGGTCTGCCGCTCATGACGTGCCTGTTTGAGACGGCGTCCGCCGTGGGCACGGTCGGGCTGACGCTCGGGATAACGACGTCTCTCGGCGCACTGTCGCGCGCGATACTTATTCTTTTGATGTACTGCGGCCGCGTCGGCGGGCTGACGCTCATATTTGCGGCGATATCGGGCAGCACGGGAACACAGCGCTACCCGCAGGAAAAAATAACGATAGGATAAAATAAAGGGAGAAAAGCGAAATGAAATCGGTGCTTATAATAGGGCTCGGAAGGTTCGGCACGCATATAGCAAGAAAGCTCTCGGAGCTCAACCATCAGGTCATGGCTGTCGACGTCAACGAGGACAGGGCGAACGCCATTTTGCCATACGTCACAAACGTTCAGATAGGAGACAGCACGAGCGAGCAGTTTTTGCGTTCGCTCGGCGTGAGGGATTTTGACGCCTGCATCGTCGCCATCGGTGACAATTTCCAGAATTCGCTCGAAACGGCGTCACTTTTAAAGGAGCTCGGCGCGAAGAAGGTCATAGCGCGCGCCTCGCGCGGAGTGCAGGAGAAATTCCTTCTCAAATGCGGCGCCGACGAGGTCGTCTATCCCGAAAAGCAGCTCGCCGCATGGACGGCGATAAGATGCACGTCAGACAACGTGCTCGATTATGTGGAGCTCGACGGCGAGTATGCGATCTTCGAGGTCTCGATCCCGCGCGAGTGGGACGGGAAGACGGTAATCGAGCTCGACATACGCAAGAAGTACGGCATAAATATCCTTGCGTACCGCGACGACGGCAAGCTGAACATGAACATCACGCCCGAGACGGTGTTCGAAGAGGGCGACTCCATCTATGTCCTCGGTCATCCGAAGGCGATACAGAAGTGCTTCAGGATATGAAGCACGGGAAAAAATAATTAAACCACCTGCCTGCCCGACAGGGCGGCGGCGGTAAAAATTTTCTGCACAAAAAACGACAAAAAGATTGGCGGGGACTATTGACATATTCTTACAATGGTGATATTATGAATTAGCAGTATACAGATGTGCCGCGGTCCTTCGGGATACATTTGACAAACAAGGAGGTCTTGCCGCAATGTCTCGCTCGGTTTTTAAGTTTTCATTCGGATGCGGGTATTATGACGCGAGGGATATCATTCGTGATATACTTCATAAAGAAGGATATAGAGAAAAATTTATGATGTCTGGCGAGAGCGTGTGGGAAAGGACAGGCGCTCCGCTCGGAGACGTAGGATACCTTAAGGCGACGTACAATGACACATCCGTCAACATTACGGCGTGGGTAATAAAGGGAGGCATAATCTCGAGGGGACGGGAGCTCGAAATTTCCGAGAGCCGTTCAACTGTGGGGAGAGCGCTTTCGGGTACCGTCAAAAAAATAGAGTCTGCGCTCGGCAGTACCGTGAGCGAGGAGAAAAGCACAAAATGAATGACGCGCCGCGGGAGCCCCGCGGCGCGGTTTTTGAAAAAGGAGGTCCGTTTTGGAGATAAGAAAGATTGACGAGAGGACATGGCGGTTCGAGGACGGAGGCGTCCGTTTCTTTCTGCTTGCGGGAGACAAAAAGGCGCTGCTCATAGATTCGGGCATGACGGTGCATGACGCGCGCGAGGCGGCGGAGAGCGTGACGGACCTTCCTGCAGAGCTTCTGACGACGCACGCCGACCCCGACCACATCGGCTCGGCGCACGAGTTCGGGGAATTCTATATGCATCCGTCGGAGGCGGTGAATTTCTATAAATCGCAGGGGAGAGAGGGCAGATTTGTTCCCGTTTATGACGGCGACAAGATCGACCTCGGCGGACGGGAGCTTGAGATAATACATGTGCCCGGTCACACCCCGGGGAGCATAACGGTGCTCGACATCTCGGGCAGGGCGATCTACGGCGGCGACCCCGTTCAGGACGGGAGCATATTCATGTTCGGTCCGCAGCGCGAGATGCACGCGTATCTTGCGGGAATGAAAAAGCTCGGCAAAATGAGGGATGAGGGCAAATTTGACCTCGTCTACCCTTCGCACGGGACGTGCCCCGTCACATCAGACATAATACCGAAGCTCGAGCTTGCGGCATCGCGTATACTCTCGGGCGAGCTGACGGGCGACGTCGTTGAGTTCCACGGGAACAGGATACGGCGGATAGACGCGGGCGCGGCGGTGTTTCTGTGCGACGCGCAGACGTGACAGATATGGATATATACAAGCGCTGCACGCTCTGTCCGCGCATGTGCGGCGTCGACAGGACCGTAAAGACAGGCGCGTGCGGGATGGGGGCGCAGGTGTACGCGGCGAGGGCGGCGCTCCACATGTGGGAGGAGCCCTGCATCTCGGGCGAGGAGACGGAGGGCGGAAGGACAGGCTCGGGAGCGGTGTTTTTCGTCGGATGTCCTCTCGGCTGCGTGTTCTGCCAGAACAGGTCGATATCGCGCGGAGAGGGAGGGATACCTCTCGATGCGGACGCGCTCGCGGATGTGTTTCTGCGCCTTCAGGACGAAGAGCGCGCGAACAACATAAACCTCGTTACGGCAACGCATTTCACGCCGACCGTGGCGGATGCGGTCGGGAAGGCAAAGCTGCGCGGGCTGTTCATCCCCGTCGTGTGGAATTCGGGCGGATATGAGAGGGCGGAGACGCTTTCCCGCCTCGACGGGCTCATAGATATATATCTTCCCGACCTCAAGTACGTTTCCTCGGAGCTTTCGGCGAGATATTCGCATGCGCCCGACTACTTCGAGGCGGCAAAAGACGCGCTCGACGAGATGTTCCGTCAGGTTGGAGAGCCCCGTTTCTCGGGCGGCGGCGAGCTTTCGGAGGGGATAATGACGCGGGGCATGATAGTGCGCCATCTCGTCCTGCCGGGGCGCACCGACGACAGCATCGAGGCGATAAGATACATACACGACCGCTTCGGAGACGGCGTCTACATAAGCATAATGAACCAGTATACCCCGATGGGAGAGCTTCGGTATCCGGAGCTTGCGCGCACGGTCACGGATGAGGAATACGACCGTGTCGTCGACTACGCCATAGAAATAGGGGTGAAAAACGGCTTCATACAGGAGGGCGGCGCCGTCGGCGAGAGCTTTATACCGTCGTTTGACGGAACCGGACTTCACGGAAGATAAAAAAAGGACATGGCAATATCAGAGCCCCGTTCATTTTCGGCTGTTTTGCGTCAGACGAAAATGAACGGGCTTTTTGGCGCTTTTAAAGACCTTTGTTTTGCCGCGCTTTGCAGGGAGCGCAGCATATTTTTCTTTGCCGTAGGGCGCAAACTTGAACATCGGACGCGCGGTCAAAAAAGGATAGAGCGGACGTTGGCGCCAAAGCCGAGCAGCCTGCGAGCGTGCGGTTTTTACAAAAATATCACGGTATTTCGCGCAAATAACGTGCTTAAATTAACGAAAATTAAGGCGATTTTAAAAAAGAATTAAAAATAATTTAATAAAAATGTTCTTGACATACGGCGTTCACGGTGCTATACTCTTGTTCAACAGCAGATAAAAAATACGCGGAAAACGAACACCGCGGAGGATCACAAGGTGGCAGGCACACTTACAAGAAAGCAGTTTGAGGTGCTCGAGGCTCTCGCCGTTGAGCGCGGTTCGGTCACGCAGCGTATGCTCGAGGCTAAGACGGGGCATTCGCTCGGGACCGTCAACAGGATAGTGAAGGATTTCTCCGAGGCGGGGTACATAGAAAACGGCAGGATAACGGCGGCGGGGTTGTCGGCGCTCGAGCCGTACCGCGCGAAGAGGGCGGTCTTTATCGCCGCCGGCTTCGGCTCGCGTCTCGTGCCGATCACGCTTAATACGCCGAAGCCGCTCGTGAGGGTGAACGGGCAGCGGATAATAGACGGGCTCATAGACGCGTGTCTCGCCGCCGGCATCGGAGAGATATACGTCGTCCGCGGCTACCTTGCCGAGCAGTTCGACCAGCTGCTCTACAAATACCCGATGATAAAGTTCCTCGAGAATCCCGCTTACAACGAGGCGAACAACATTTCCTCCGCGATGTGCGCGAGGTACCTGCTTCAGAACGCTTACGTTTTCGAGGCAGACCTTCTCATAAAAAATCCCGCGATAATAAAGAGGTACAACTACACCTCGAATTATCTTGCGGTAAAGAAAAACCGTTCCGACGACTGGTGCTTTACAATGAAGGACGGGATTATAAACGGACTGAAGATAGGGGGTCTCGACTGCTATCAGGTCGTCGGCATATCGTACTGGGACGAAGACTCGGGCAAAAAGCTCGCGGGTCACATAAAGCAGGCTTACGAGATGCCGGGCGGGAAGGAGCAGTTTTGGGACATGGTGCCGTTCGGCACGTTCAAAGATGAATACCGGGTCGAGGTCCGCGAATGCGCGGAGGAAGACATCACGGAGATAGACACTCTCCGCGAACTGTGCGACATCGACAGGTCATATAAAATTTATTAAAGGAGAATTGTAAAATGAAAGCAGGCAAAACATTCGGAAAAATCATCGCGGGCGCCGTTCTCGGTATCGCTGCGGCGGCGCTGCTCTCCGGCTGCGGCGGCAAGGCGGAGAACAAGGTCGTCATTTGGACGAGCGGCGAGGACTACAAAAACGCGTTTTATCTCGAGGAGCTTGAAAAGAAGTTCCCCGACTACGACATAGATCTCGAATACATGAATTCAAGCACGATAGCGGCAAAGGTGCTCGAGGAGGGAGAAAACTGCTCCTGCGACATCATCTGCTCCGAGGAATACGGGTATCTATACAAATGCGAGGATTACCTTGCCAATCTCGACGATATAAAATTCGACTTTTCGGCATTTCTTGACGATATCGTGCCCGAAAGCCATAAGTTCTCGCCCGAGCTCAAAAACGGCGGCTGCGTCATAATAAACCCGTCTGTGCTCGCGGAACACAAGATAGAAAAGCCGACCTCATATGAGGATCTGCTCGCTCCGGAATATAAGGGTCTGATCTCGATGCCGAACCCCAACTCGTCGGGTACGGGATATATGTTCCTGCGCCAGCTTACGAACGAGTGGGGAGAGGACAAGGCGTTTGAATATTTCGAAAAGCTAGCGGACAACGTGCTCGCGTTCACGTCGTCGGGTTCCGGTCCCGTGAACGCTCTCGTTCAGGGAGAGGTCGCGGTCGGACTCGGAATGACGTCGCAGGCGGTCGTTGAAATAAACGACGGCGTTGAGCTTGAGATACTCTTCTTCGAGGAGGGCTCGCCGTACAGCATGTACGGAAACGCGATCCTCGCCTCGAGCGCCGACAGACAGTGCGTCAAGGACGTGTTCAATTACCTTGCCACCGACCTCTGCCGCGCCGACAACGAGCGCTATTTCCCCGATCAGATATTCAAGGATTTCGCGCCCGAGGTCGAGGGCTTCCCGAAGAACATAAAGTACGGCAATATGGCAAACGACACGCTCGCGGAGAAGGAGAGACTCGGAGCGAAATGGAAGTTCGAATGAGCCCGAAGCTCTCGGTAAGGGGTTTATCGAAAAGTTACAAAACCGGCGGGGAGGTCTTGAGATCGCTTGACTTTGAGGTCATGGACGGAGAGTTTCTCTCCATCCTCGGCCCGTCGGGCTGCGGAAAAACTACGCTTCTGCGTATACTCATCGGACTTCTGCCGCCGGATGAAGGCACCGTCGAAAAAGATGGGGTGGACATAACGAACGCCCGTCCCGACAAGCGCGGGATGGGCATCGTTTTCCAAAACTACGCGCTTTTCGAAAATATGACGGTCCGAAAAAACATCGGATACGCGCTCCGCTTCAACGGGATACCGAAGGCGGAGGCCGACAAAAGGACGGAAAGCCTTATTGCCGCCGTCGGCTTGTCGGAGCACGCGGACAAGTTCCCGCGTTCGCTCTCTGGAGGGCAGCAGCAGCGCGTCGCGATAGCGAGGACGCTCGCGCTTAATCCTGATATCGTCCTGTTCGATGAGCCGATGTCGGCGCTCGACGTCGCGACGAGGCTCTCGATGCGGACGGAGCTCAAGCGGCTGCAAGCAGAGTTCGGCACGACGATGATATACGTTACCCACGACCAAGAGGAAGCGTTCGCGCTTTCGGACAGGATAATGATAATGGACGGCGGTCGGATAAGCCAGCTCGACACGCCTGAAAATATTGCGGCGTCTCCCGCGAATGAATATGTAAAGACGTTCGTGCTCGATAACATACGGGCAAAGGTCAGCTCGCTTCTGCGGTTTACGGGCGGAGGTGAGGATTAATGAAGAGAGGGCGCACATCTTTGCCCGTCACGGTCATAAACGTCTCCCTCGTGCTGTTCTTCGCGTTCTGCGTCGTTTGCCCCATAATCTCGATGCTGTCGCGCATCACGCCATCCGGATTTCTCGAGGTCGTGCGCTCCGAGCAGTTTCTGCCGGCGGTGAAAAATTCGCTCGTCACGGCGCTGACGGCGACGGTCGTCTCCGTTTTGCTTTCGCTTTTGGCGGCGCTCGCGATATATAGGACTAGGCTGCGCGCGGGAGGCTTTTTTGCCGCGCTCTTCGTTCTGCCGATGCTCATTCCGTCGATCTCGCACGCCTTCGGGCTTGTCGCTCTGTTCGGCAAGAACGGGATAATAACAAATCTTTTGGGACTTGAAGGCGGAATATACGGATTTGCCGGCATCGTGACGGGCTCCGTGCTTTACAGCTTTCCCGTCGCGTTTCTCATGTTCTCCGCCATACTCCGTTACGAGGACGGGATGACGTACCGCGCGGCGGAGGTGCTCGGGATACCGGCGTGGGGAAGATTTTGGGGCATAACGCTGCCGTATCTGAAAAAGACGCTGATCTCGGCATTTTTCGCCGTATTTACGATGATAGTGACGGATTACGGCGTGCCGCTGATGGTGGGCGGAAGGATGACGACGCTCTCGGTTTTGATGTATAACCGCGCCGTCGGCATGATAGATTACGACTCCGGCAGCGTGATCGGAGCGTTTCTGCTTCTGCCCGCCGTCGCCGCGTTTCTCGTCGACGTCCTTACTCCCGACAGAGGACAGAGCGGATTTGTGTCGGAGCCCGTCATGCCGAAGCGCGCGCCCGCAAGGGACTCGGCGGCGTGCGTGTTCTGCGCCGTGCTCGGGATATGCGTGCTTCTGCCCGTACTCGTGTTCATAGTTATGTTGTTTGAGACGAAGTACCCCGTCGACCCGACGCCGACGCTCTACCATATAAAGCGGACGATAGAACGCGGCGCCGACGGGTTTCTCATGAATTCGCTCCTTTATTCTGTGCTGGCTGCCGCTCTCGGAACTGCGCTTTCGTTCGTCTGCGCGTACATGACCTCGCGCGTTCGCGGAGCGTTTTCCCGCTGGGTCCATCTTTTCTCCATCCTTTCGATGGCGATACCGGGCATCGTCCTCGGTCTTTCATACGTCATATTCTTTCACGGCTCGCCGGTATACGGCACGGTGTTCATAGTCGCGATGGTCAATTCCATGCACTTTTTCTCGTCGCCGTATCTGATGATGTATAACACGCTCGCGAAGGTCAATCCGAACCTCGAGGCGGTCGGAATGACGCTCGGCGTCGGAAGGCTGCGCGTCGTGAGGGACGTTATCCTGCCGAAGGTGAGGTACACGCTCTGCGAGATGTTCGTGTATTTTTTCGTCAATTCCATGATGACGATATCGGCGGTGTCGTTTCTTGCGCCGCCCGCGCCGAAGCCCGTCGCGCTGATGATAAACCAGTTCGAAGCGCAGAGGCTCATGGAGAGCGCGGCGTTCGTTTCGCTGCTCATACTTATAATAAACGTCACGCTGAAGGCGGCGCTCGGTGCGATAAGGCGCCGCGGCGAAAGGAAAGAAGCCTTATAAATGCGTGAGAAAATGCTGGGGAGGATCCCTTCGGCGCACGGCAGACGCGCTGAAGGGATCCTCCCCCTTCTGTCTTTTTTGAAAGCCCTCGGCGGCGGTAATTTTTAACGTTTTTTCCCTCCCCTTTTTGCCGGACGGCAACTTGAAAAACATGCCGTCTAAAAATAACCGAAGTTTTCAAAAGAAAAGCACATTCATGAGACTTTCGTTTACGGACTCTATGTGATAAAATAAAATTACAATATGTAAATCGGCACGATATATTTTTTGTATAAAAAATACAACATGAATGGTGGCGCCGGGGACAAACGGCAGATAGCGTCCCGGGCGTGAAAAAAATACCGATATTCTGTTTTACAAGGAGGAAAAACGATGAAAAACGAATTAACACGGCTGCTGTGTCTCTGCTTCGCGCTGTGCTTTATCATTTCGTCGCTCGCAGCGTGCGGACCTAAAGAGGGTCCGGACGGCGGCGGCGGAACCGAGCCGCCGGAGCAGGAGGACTACGACCCCTCGCTCTCTGCGCTGCAGAATGCGCTCAACAGGTATTCGGCGGAGCAGCTTGAGGCGGTGAAGGGCCGCGAATTTACGGTGCTCTCGCCCAGCCCCGGCTCGCACTTCTACCATTACAGCGGGACCGAGGAAAACGAGGTTTGGTATGAGGAGCCGAGCTCCGAGACGCTGCCGAACGCGATCTACAACCGCAACAGAAAGACGGAGGATAAGCTCGGAATAACGATAAAGCCGATCTGGGGCGGCTCGACTGACGACATATCAAATACTGTCCGGCTGAACGACGCCGCGGGCGATACCGAGTTTGACGTCGTTCTGAGCCGTCTCGACTATGAGATCGGGTTCGCGGCGAACGGATATCTCATGAACTTCTACGAGCTTGAAACGATGAACCTCAAAAACAGGTGGTGGGATGAGCAGGTCGTTGACACGTTCACCATGTACGGCAACAAGCTCTATGTCCTCTCCGGCGACATCAATTACTATGACGACTACGCTGTTCAGGTCACGATGTTCAACAAGGACCTCTGCGACGAGCTCAATTTTGAATATCCCTATAACGCCGTCAAGGACGGAACGTGGACGGTAGACAAGATGACGGAGATGGCGGAAGCCGCCAAGTTTGACTACAACTCCGACGACGTCTATACTCCCGGCACGGACAGACTCGGTCTCGGCGACAACTACGATGCGATGTCTCACTTCCTCTACTGCTACGGGTTGACGATGAGCACGCAGAACGAGCACGGCGAACCCGAGGTCGCATGGCTGACAGACGAGAGTCTGAATGCCGTTGAGAAAATATTTGATATTTTCAGCTCCGATTACTCCTCGACAGACACCGGCGGAAACGCGACGACATTTATGAACGGCAAGCTGCTCTTCTATTGCGAAATGCTTGGCGTGCTCCCGATGTATAAGGAGATGGAGAACGATTTCGGTATCCTCCCGATGCCTAAGGGCAGCGCGGATATGGACCGCTACAATGCATACGTCAGCAACGGCTGGTCAACGGTTTACTGCATCCCGAAGGCATTTTCCCATGAAGAAGGCAACAACATAGGTCTAATTCTCGAGTGCCTCTCCGCCGCCTCCATGGACGAGGTAACCCCGGCGCTTTACGATCAGCTGCTCGAATCGAGATATATCCGCGACCCCGAGTCAAAGGAGATGCTCACATATATCCTTGATTCAAAGCTCTACGACCTTGCCGGCGACCTTTCGTGGGCGACGGCGCTACGCAGCGCGTACCAAAACGCGCTCACAAACGGTCCCTCTTCGCTCAACACGGCGCTTTCTGCCGGAAAAAAGAGCATTACAAAATCGCTCCAGTCGTTCTGTGACAGCATAAAGAATCTGCCGACGACGGCGCCGTCCGCCGGAGGTGCGGGTCCTGCGGACGACGTGACGGAGCCTCCGGAGACCGAGCCTCCGACGCCCGCGGCGGCATACAAGGTCGGAGACAAGATCGAGGGCGAGGATTTTGACGAAAAGCAGGGCTCGGTACAGGCCGAGATGCTTGCAAGCGGCGAAGGAATGAACCTCGGCTATGTCGCCGCCGGCGACTGGGTCCTCTTCAAGGGAGTTGACCTGACGGGCGCGGCGACGATGACGGGCTGCCTCGCGGGCTCGGGCATACTTGTCGAGATAAGGATCGACGCGCCCGACGGAGACGTCATTGCCGCGACGACGGCGGACATGACAACGGGTTCATGGTCCGTGTACGACGAATTCACCGTCGAACTGACGGAAAAGGTCGAGGGGCTCCACGACGTATACTTCTGCTTCGTAAACGGCTCCATCAACCTTGACTGGTTCATGTTCGGCGCGGAATAAAACGCAATTTTTAAGGCGGAGGGGTATGCGTTCCCTCCGCCTTATGTTTTTTCGGCTGCCGGTTCGGCATCGGATGCTTTGAAGATATGGTGCATAAGTGCTTTTATTAATTTTTTTCGGCAACTGTACTTGATTTAGCGCCTGCAAGGGTATATACTCAAAGAAAACGGCAAAACACGAAGGAGACTGCTTTGCAATGAATTATAAGGGGTTAATGAAATATTTCCAAGAGGTGAACAAGGTCCCGCTCATTATAGGATACGCACTCGTGGTGCTCGGCGCCTTATGTGTCATCATGCGCGGGTTTTTCCTCATACTCGGCGTCATAATACTCGCCGCGGGGCTCGCCGTCGTCTTTTTCTGCCGCGACTCGCGCCCGTCTGATACAGAGATAGACAGCGCCGTCTCGAAAAAGGTGGGTGACCTCGACGTTGAGGTGAGGCGCGAGATAGACATACACGAAAAGCTCATAAAGGCATTCCCGCCGATAACGTTTGCGGAATACGATTTCAGAGAGCGCGAGGGGCTCCTTGTCGGCAAGGGAAGAGACAACAGGTACAGATCGAACGTCTATTCCGCCGCGGAGATACTCTTCGGTCAGGACAGGCTCCACATATATATGTACCAGTTCATGCTCACGGAGGATAACGAGTCGAGGCACTGCCTGACCGAGAGATACGTCGATCTGTCGGGCGCGTCAATAGAACACAGGACGCTCGGATTCGACCTTTACGGCAATAAGGAAAAGCACGGCACGCTCGATTTCACCGACATAATGATCCGCGACAACGCGGGAGAGGTCATATTCGAGATGCCGGTGCGCGACGGCGCCGACGTCGACAAGACGGTGGAGATAATAAACCGCCTCATCGGGCAGAAAAAAGCGGAACGCGAGGGCGGAGAGGAAAACTGAGCGGGAAGACCGACGCACAGGCAAAAATAAAAAACCGACGGCAGGCATTTTTGCCTGCCGCCTCCTTTTTGTTAAAACGTCCTCTCTCCGCGTCCGCTTAGGGTATCCCGAGCATTTTTTATCTGCCGCCGCGAAAGACGCGTGCCTCATGGTCGAGCAGAAATTCCTTTACGCCCTCGAGACCGCCGTATCCCCCGAGCGAGCCGTCCGCGTGAATGACGCGGTGGCAGGGGATGATTATGGCGATGGGATTTTTGTTGTTCGCGTTGCCGACGGCGCGCGCGGCGCGCGGGGAGCCGATCATTTTTGCCACATCGGAGTACGACGCGACGGCGCCGTACGGGATTTTCCGGAGTGCCTCCCAGACGCGGAGCTGAAACTCCGTGCCTGACGGGCGCAGCGGGAGGTCGAAATCGCGGCGGACGCCGGCGAAGTATTCCTCAAGCTGGCGCGCCGCCTCCGTAAGAAGGGTATGCCGATGCTCCGCCTGCGCGCCGGCGCGGGCATACGCCCCGTACCCGAGCGAGATTATGTATTCGCCGTCGGCGGTCAATGTTATCGCGCCGACCGGAGTTTCCAGGGTCATAGAGCAAAATTGCGTCATGATGCACCGTGCCTTTTTGTCGAATTTATTCTTTTGCGGTGTCATTATACACCAGTCCGCGCAAAATGACAAGAAAAAACGCATTTTTTAAATCTCACTCTTAAGAAAAAACGCATTTTTCTGAATTTTTTCGGTGACAAAGCGGCGGATGCGTGCTATAATTGGCATATGGGAAAAATCGCTGACCCATCGGAGGAAAAAATGGTAAAGATAATTGCCGACAGCACATGCGACCTTGGCGCGGAGCTGACACAGAGATACGACATAGACATACTGCCGCTGCGGGTGACGCTTGGAGACCGCAGCGTCCGTGACGGCGAGCTCACGCAGTCGGAGCTTTTCGCGTGGGCGGACAAGAACGCCGCGACGCCCAAGACGGCGGCGCCCTCGCTCGAGGACGCGGCGGAGCTCTTTTCCAAATACCGTGACGACGACATAATAGCGTTCAGCATCTCGGGCGAGATGAGCACGTCGAACAACGTCATGCATCTCGCGGCGAAGGAGGCGGGCTGCGGCAGCGTTCACATAATAGACTCCCGCAACCTTTCGACGGGTATCGGACTTCTTGTGCTCAAGGCGGCGGACATGGCTGCCGAGGGCATGGGAGCCGACGAGATAGCGGCAGAGATAGAGAGACTTCGTCCGCGCGTCCGCGCGAGCTTCGTTATAGACACGCTGACGTATCTTCAGCGCGGCGGACGCTGCTCTCCCCTGACGGCGCTTGCGGCAAATCTGCTTTCTCTCAAGCCAAAGATAGTAGTCGAGGACGGAAAGATGGACGTCTCGAAAAAATACCGCGGAAAGATAGGACGCGTCGTCGACGGATACGTCACCGACCTTATGCCGGACCTTGAGCATGCGGACAAGACCCGCATCTTTGTGACGCACACGCTCGTGGGCGACGCTTTGCCGACGGCGGCCGAGACGTGCCGCAGGCTATCGGAGACGGGGCTCTTCCGCGAGGTCCTCGAGACGCGCGCGGGCGGCGTTATTTCAAGCCACTGCGGGCCAAACACGCTCGGCGTGCTTTTTATAGCAGACAAATAGGAAAATGATAATTGATCAAAAGCCGGCGGCGGGGTGACCCGTCGCCGGCTTTTCATTTTGATGAGGAAACATTTACTCCGAAACCACCCCCGGCAAAATGTTTTTCTCCGAAATCTTTCGGCGGCGCGCTTGCGTTTGATACGGATGTGTGATATCATTATATATAATCGGACGATGTTGTCTTTACGGCCCGTATATGCATTTCCGGGGGGATTTTTCGATGCTGAAGATAGTACACACAGGCGACATACATCTTGACAGCCCGTTTTCGGGGCTCGACGAAAGGCGCG
The DNA here is from genome assembly GCA_947631245.1 of uncultured Clostridia bacterium. Classification (GTDB taxonomy): domain Bacteria; phylum Bacillota; class Clostridia; order Oscillospirales; family CAG-272; genus DTU064. The sequence goes on along the minus strand of CANRKP010000002.1, from coordinate 23,125 downwards.
CGGAGGTCCGCAAGACGGAGCTTCGGGGCACTTTTTCGTCGCTAATGACGTATGTCAGGACAAACCACACCGACATCCTCCTTATAGCGGGCGACCTTTTCGACCGCGGCTTTGTCACGCGGGAGACAATAGATATCGTTATGAGGGAGTTTTCGCGCGCGTCCGCGTGCCGAATAATCATAAGCCCCGGCAACCACGACCCGTACACGCCAGACAGCGTCTACGCGAAAGTCAAATTTCCGCCGAACGTGTATATATTCAAAAGCGAGGAGCAGACGAGGTTCGAATTCCCGGAGATAAACTGCGACGTCTACGGATACGCATTCACAGGCGAGTCGCATCCCGCCTCCGCAGTCACAGCGACGGAGGACAACGGCAGGATCCGCCTGCTCTGCGCGCATGCCCATCTTGACGCGCCCGCGTCCCCGTACGCGCCCGTTACCTCGGCTCAGCTCGTCGCCGCCGGCTTCGATTACGCGGCGCTCGGTCACGTCCACAATCCGCCGAAGGTGTCGGAAGCGGGGAACTGCATTTTCGGTTACTGCGGCTGCATAGAGGGCAGAGGGTATGACGAGACGGGGCAGAAGGCGGCGCTGTCGTTTGAGATCGGAGACGACGGGAAAAAGACGATGAGAAGGCTCGTGTTCGCCCGCAGAAAATACGAGGCGGAGACGCTGAACGTCACGGGAGCCGTCTCGGCGGCGGACGTAAGGGAGAGAATAAAGTCCCTCATCAGAGAGAAAAAATACTCTGCCGACACGCTTCTGCGCGTGACGCTCACGGGAGAGACGGAGCCGTCGCTCGTGCTGTCGGCGCCTCTCGTCGCGGACGGTGTTGACGAGGTGTTTGCGCTCGACATAAAGGACGAGACGACACCGGCGCTCGACACCGAATATCTTGAGGCGGACCCGACGGTTAAGGGGGCGTTCTACCGCGAGCTGAAGCCGCGGCTGCTCGACTCCGACCCGGCGGTGAGAAAGACGGCGCTGCGCGCGCTCCGCTACGGTCTGTCCGCGATGGCGGGCGAGAGCATCTCGGACTGAGTAAAAATTAACGGGTACTTTTCGATATGTATATAGAAAAGATAATGATAAACAGCTTCGGCAAGCTGTCGGGGCAAGAGATAACGCTGTCGCCGGGTGTCAACGTTTTCGAGGGCGAAAACGAGTCCGGAAAGTCGACGGCGGCGGCGTTTATAAAGTTCGTCCTTTACGGGGCGAAGGGAGACCCCGCCGAGCGGAGGCGGTACATAAGCTGGGGCGGCACGTCCGCGTCGGGCTCGCTGCTCGTGGTCGACGGGGAGCGGAGAATAACCGTGGAGCGCACGGTCGCCGTGTCGGGCGCGGGCGAGCGGGAAGCATTCCGCGAGACCGTGAGGATGACGGACGCTGACACCGGCATCGAGATAAAAGCGGGCGACTGCCCGGGCGAGTTTTTGTTCGGCGTGCCGGAGGACGTTTTTTCGGGAACGGCTTACGTCCGCCAGCTCGAGGGGGCGAAGATAGACGGCGGACGCATGAGCGCCGCGACGGAAAATCTGCTCTTCTCCGCGGACGAGGCGGTGAATACGGAAAAGGCGGCGGCAAGGATAGACGTGCTCCGCAGGTCCCTTCTGCACAAAAACGGCAAGGGCGGCATCATATTCGAAAAAAAGGCGAAGAGGGATGAGCTCGCGTCGATGCTCGAGACGGCGAAGACCACATCCTCGGAGCTTATAAACGTCGAAGCGTCGATATCGGAGCTCGGCAAAAAATGCGAGGCGGCGCTGGCGAGAAGAGACGCGGCGCGGACGGAGTCCGCGGAGCTCGACACGCTTTTGACAATGCGCCGCTTCGACAGGCTGCGCGCTTACAGGGAGCGCGAGGAGGAGCTGAGGCTTTCGCTTTCTCAGGAGAGCGGTCTTGTTTCCGACGAGGGATATATAGGCGAGCTGCGTGCCGCCGCCGACTCGATGACGGCGACGTCGGCGTCTATCGCCGCGGCGTCAAAGCAGCTCGACGGGCTCCGCTCGGAGGCTGACGACTACCGCGGGCGCGAGAGGCTGTTCGGCGCGCTGCTCGACGACGAGGACGCCGCCGACGGAATGATAGAGAAGCTCGAAAAGCTCGCGTCGGGCAAGACGGCCGCCGCCGCAGTCTCGGCGGTGACGGCGGTGCTCGCCGTCGTCACGGCGGCGCTGACGCTTCTGCCGTTCATAAAGGGCATCGCGACCTCGTTCATGCTTGCCGCCGCGGGAACGCTCGGCGCCGCGGCGATAGTATCGATAGCGGTTTACGCCGTCATGGAGGCGCGCTGCAGAAGAGAGCTTCGGCGGTACGGCGCCCGCGACATGGAGGGCGCGAGGGCTGCCCTTGACGAGGCGGAGGAAGACGCGAGAGAGTACAGGCGCATAACGGAGCGCATCGCGACGGCGGAGACCGAGCTTTACGTTCAGTATTCGGTGTTCGACGAGGAAAAAAAGCAGGCGCGCGAGCTTTTGTCCCGCGTGGGCATCGAGTCCGACGACGAGGGGCTGGCGCAGGCGCTTATGGGGCTCATAACGGGCTGCGAGGCGGCGCTGACGCGCGTTCGCAGTCTGACGGACGAGCAAAGGCGCGTCCGCGCAGACGCGGAGGAGCTTGAAAAGCAGCTCTCGGGCATAAACGAGGCGGAGATCAGGGAGAAGGCAGAGGAGCTGTCAAAGCTCGGACGCGGAGAATACGACCCCGCCCGCGTAACTGCGCTCGGAAAAGAGCGTGAGCTCGCCGAAAACGCGTATCAGACGCTCACGGCAAAGATACATGAGCTCGAGGTCAGGCGCGCGCATCTTATGGCGACGCGGCTCGACCCTGCCGCTATCTCTGTGAAGCTCGACGAGCTGAACTCGGAGCTCGCGGAGGATATTTCGAGGTTTGACGCCTGCGTCCTCGCGACGGACGCGCTTGCCGCGGCGGGCAGAGGGGTGCGCGAGAGCGTCGCGCCGCGTCTTAGGGAGTACGCGCGCGAATATATGGGCCGCGTCACGGACGGAAAGTATTCGGAGCTCGGCGTCGACGCCGAATTCGGGATGAGCGTGCTTGCGGACGGGACGTACAGGGATATCGGACTTCTGAGCGGAGGCACCGTCGAGGCGGCGTACCTTTCGCTGAGGCTCGCACTCGTGAAGCTGCTTTACAGGAAGAGCACGCCGCCGCTCGTCTTTGACGAGTCGTTTTCGCAGATGGACGACACAAGGGCGTCCGCGATGCTGGAAATGATTGCGGGCTGCGGGATGCAGTCCCTGATAATGTCGTGTCAGGGGCGCGAGACAAGACTTCTCGAGGGGCGCGGGGCACGGTTTTCGACTGTGCGGATGTGAAATGAAACTGCCGACAAATTGACAATATGAGAAAAACGGCCGCGGCAGCTATAACGATCTGCCGCGGCGTTCTGTAACAGATCCATAATAAAAAGGAGGACGGAATTTTGGCTGAGCTTTTGGAAAACGCCGCGGCGTATCTTAAAAAGACGCTGCGGCTGGCGTTCAAGAACGTGATATCCAACATCGGGCAGTACGCGTGCTTTTTCGCTGCGATAGCGATAATACAGACGATATTTGCGACGCTGACCGTCATCCTTTACAATAACGACAGAACGGAGTGGCAGCGCGTCACGGAGGAATTCGACTATCATATAGCGCTGTATTCTTTGACGGAGGATCAGAAGCTCGCGATAGAGAACGGTCTGCCGGGCTGGAGCCGGACGTATGAGGACGTAAGGATAACGGAGCATTACAACGCATACGAGGCGCGCTCATACTATGACGTATATATCGTTTTCAAGGGCAACGACTTCGAAGAGGTCAACGAGGTCTATAAAACCGTCTTCCGCCGAAAGCATCTCGGCGCGATAAAGGACGCCGACCCGCAGAATCCCGTCGAATACGTTACGACGCCGCTCATGAATTTCAGGGAGAACCTGTTCGTGAACAGGCTCATTTACGCCGCGTCAATGGTGGTGACGGGCGTGCTGTCGGTGTTTTTGCTCGTCATACTTTATAACATAAGGATAAATCACTACAAGTTCGTATACGGCATCTACATGAGCTTCGGCGCGGACTTCAAAAAGCTGTTTGAGACGTCGTTTTGGGAGATGTTCTCGATCGGGATAATGACGTTTCTGCCGGCGACGCTTGTGTCCGTGATAATATCGTGGGTCCTGCTCGCCGTACACAAAATTCCGTTTTCGTGCCCGGTGTGGACGCTTTTGCTCTCGGGGCTATACGGCCTTATCGTTATCCTTGTGTCGGTGATGTTCCCGATGCGGATAATGTCTATGAGAGCGCCGATGACGCTTATCGCCGCAGAGGACAATTCAAATCTCGTCGTCTCGCCGAGGCGCTCCTTCCGCATCTTCGGCTCGAAATTCCCGCTGCGGTACGAAATGTTCTCCGCATGGCGCTTCCGCCGTTACAATCTGCGCCTGCTTCTGTCCGCAGTTATCTTCACATCCCTTTTCATATGCGGGCTTTATGTTGCTGAGATAACGAGGATAATTGTGGCGAAGCCGTCGCCGGAATACGAGCTCGACATATCGAAGGTGGAGTATCAGGACAGGATGAGAGACGAGCTCTACGACACCGAGGGCATCGTGCACGTCGGCAAGACGGCGTCGCGCGACGCCGTCGACTTAAAGAGCCATCTTCGCGTCCGCGCCGAGTACATGGCGCCGTTCGGAAACCTCGTCATCCCCGACGAGGAGGGCGAATACCGCGTCGCCGGCGACCTTCAGTACAGGACGATAGACGAGGACACGGTGACGGAGCTCTCAAAGTACAGGTACGAGGGCGACCTTTCGGCTCCGCTGCATGACGACGGCGCCGTCGTCATTGCGGACTCGATAGGGAACGAAAGAAAATTCGACTACAAGGTCGGGGACAAAATAGAGATAGCGGAGTTCGTGAAATATACGGGCTCGATAGACGGACTTCTGTCCGGCAAGGCGCTTTTGCGCGAGCAGATAAAAAACGGCGTTTTCGAATACCGCGAGTACACTATAGGGGCGATCGTATATGACATACCGACGCTTCTTATGCCCATATACTTTTCCGACGCCGCGTTTGAGGATGTGACGGGCGAGGAGCTAAGGTTTGAAACGATAAACGTTTATGCCGACCCGACGCTGTCGCCGAAGGAGACGGCGGAGCTTGAGGAAACGCTTCGCGGCTGGGGGATGCTGTACGGAGGCATACCGGTAAAAAACACGCATTCGATATATCTCGCACGCGTCAACGAGGATAAGCAGTACGACGAGATATTCACCTTCGTCGCGCTTCTCCTGCTCTTCATCTCGCCGCTCATATGGTTCTTCTCTCAGATGCTGTATTATTACAAGCGCGAGGGGGAGTTCACGATCTTGCAGTCGGTGGGCGCGCTCGAGAGCGATATCAAGCGGCTCTACATATTCGGCGGCGTCTTTATGGGCGTGCTTTCGTTCATCTTCTGCATTCTGCTCGGATATTCGCTCTCGTTTCTGCTTTATAAATTCGTAAACGTGTTCGTCCCGCATTTCTCCGGGCTCGACTTGAGGTTTTCCTTCTATATGCCGTGGTACGCGATACTTGTATCGGTCATAATGTCGGTGTCGTGCGGATTTTTGTCCGCGTTTCTGCCGTACCGCAGCTTCATGCGGCGGCGCTCGAAAACGCTTTTCGTCGAGTATGCGGAGGTTTCGGAATGAAGAAAGGGGGAGCTTTTTATGGCTGACGCAAAGTCGCAGTATATCCTTCACACCGAGAGCGTCATAAAGCAGTACAAGCAGTATGACGAGGTCGTGACCGCGGTTGACCGCGCGGACATAAAGATAGAGGAGGGCGAGTTCGTCGCGATAATAGGACCGTCCGGCTCGGGAAAAAGCACGTTCTTATCGTGCTGCGCCGGACTTGAACGCGTCGACGCCGGGCACATCTATGTGCGCGGGCAGGACATAACGAAGATGTCGTTTGACGAGCTGTCCCGCTTCCGCGGGCAGAACATGGGATTTGTGTTCCAGCGCCATAACCTTATCCCTCAGTTCACGGCGCTTGAAAATATCCTGATACCGACGCTCATGTGCAACAGAAAGGACGGCTCATACGACGAGACGCTGCGCCGCCTTGTGAATACGCTGAATATAAAAGACAGGCTCCACCATTTGCCGAGCGAGCTTTCGGGCGGTCAGCAGCAGAGGGTGGCGATAGCGCGCGCGCTCATAAATATGCCGCAGATACTGTTTGCAGACGAGCCGACGGGAAACCTCGACCGCGCGAACGCGGACGAGGTGCTCGACCTTCTCATAAAGACGAGGGAGGAAATCGGGCAAACGCTCGTGATGGTGACGCACGACATGAACATAGCGTCCCGCGCCGACAGAATTTTCCGCATGGACAACGGGATACTGACGCTGGACCGCGACTACCTCGACGGAAAGCGGAAGACGATAACGGGATATTAAAACTACGGGGGCGGCACTGTTATGAGCTTTGCAAAAACTTTCGCGTTGTCGGCAGCAGCGGCGGTGCTTGCGGCGAGCCTTTTCGGCTGTACGCCGAAGGGCGGTCCGCATGATATTGGGGAGTACAAGACGCCGGTCGACGACGGATTTATCTATTTTGAGGACGACCATCTCATAAAGCGCGTCGACATTGATGAAAGGCGCGTCTCCGTCGTCTGCCCCGACCCCGTCTGCACGCACGACACGCCGGAGTGCCCAGTGTTCCATAAATACAATCTCGTCGTCTCTCACGACAGACAGCGCCTCTATTTCACGGGCGCCGCGCGCACGGGAAAGCGAGACGGGGCGGAATACATAGACTATGATCCCAAGTGCAACCTTTATATGTACGACCTTATTTCGGGCGAGGTCACGCTCGTATACGAAAACGGCTACACAGTCGAGGACTTCGGCGATTTTGACGTCATGCGCGCGAACGGCGAGATATGGAGCGTGTCCGAGGCGTTCGGATATCTCTATTTTCTCGCGTCCGAGCTCCGGGAGGAAACGTTTAACGACGGCGGGACGGCGTGGCACTACATATACAGCCTCTATATGTACGACCCTTTCACGGGCGAGACGGGAAAGCTGACGGAGCAGACGTGGGAACAGCCCGATATCAGGCTTGTCGGCGCAGACACGGACAGCGGGCGGCTTCTGTGGCGCGGAGCGGAGGATTTTTCGACGCTGCCGGACTTCACCGACAGGGAGGCGTGCGATATCGACCCGTATCCCACATTCGACGGGTGGAGATACCGATACGAGACGGACTTTTCGAAAAATGAAAGCGAGCTTTACCGCGTCAACGAGGAAACGGGCGAGAGGGAAACCGTTATGTCGGGCGAAAATCTCATTTTCTCGGCGTCCCCGGCGGGCGACGGATTCCTTTATAAGACGTCGTTTGACGTCACCGAACTGTATGATGCTCATACGGCAAATCTCGAGCTGCCGACGGACGGGATAGGACACATTTCGTTCGACGGACAAAAGCGGCAGCTTTATAAAGCCGAGGATGGTTACTTCGTCGGGCTGCCCGCCGACGACATAATGACGACCGAACAGACGAATGCCGGCGACTGGGTCATGGTACAAGGATATTATATCTCTGACGTCTCGGTGACAATTGAGCCGCCGCTTGACCCCGTGACGGAGTACGCGCACAGATACATAACGCTCCTGAACGTGAAAACGGGCGAAAACTTCAATATACGGCTTTATTAAAAGGAATTACGGGCATGAAAAAACTGTCTGCCGCCGCAGTCCTTATACTTTTAATTATTCTTTCCGCATGTGCCTATCACAGCGGCGCGCGCGACGATATCCCTCCGTACGTACAAAGCTCCGACGGCTGCATATATTTTCAGGACGAGAGCCTTATAAAGCGGCTCGACCCCGAGGGCGGACGGATAAGCGTCGTCTGCCCCGATCCGATCTGCGAGCCCGACGAGGACGGAAACATAAGCATACTGAAGGAATATATCCTCCTTAATAAACGTAAAAACCGGCGAGTGCCGCAGTATATGACGGGGGCATACGTATGCTGAAGCTTGAAAATATCAGCCGCAGTTACAAAAAGACGCGCGCGCTCATAGATTTCAGCTATGAATTCGAGCGCGGCGTCTACGCGATCTTGGGACCGAACGGCAGCGGGAAAACTACGCTTTTCAATATAATCACGGGCAATCTGAAGCCCGATTCGGGCACGGTCACGGTGAGCTCAAAGGGCTCACGCCGCATAGGATTTGTGCCGCAGTATCCGGGGATGTACCCCGATTTCACGGCAGCCGAAATGCTCGACTACACGGCGAAGCTCGCCCGCGCCACAGACGCCGCGGAGCAGATAAAAGAGGTGACGGAGGCGTTCGAGCTCGGCGAATACATGGGCGTTCGCGTCCGCGCGCTGTCGGGCGGAACGAAACAGCGCCTCGCCTCGGCGCAGGCGTTCATAGGCTCGCCGGAGCTCGTCGTACTCGACGAGCCGACGGCGGGACTTGACCCGATGCAGAGGATACAGTTTAAAAATTACATAAAGAGGCGGCGTGATGACGCGGCGATACTCATTTCTACTCACATCACGACAGACGTCGAGGACGTCGCCGACAAGGTCATTTTCCTGCGCCGCGGACAGATCGTCGCGGACGGGAGTGTCGAGGAGATACGCGAAAAGTTCCGCGGCAGATGCTGGGAGCTCCCGTCGGGCGCAGACGCGCCGGCAGATCTCCCGTGCCGCGCCTTCGGCGAGCACATCCGCGTTATATCGGACGCTTGCCCCGCGCCCGGCGCCGTTTCCGTGATGCCGGAGCTTGACGACTGCTATCTCGCCGTTTTCGGCGAAGACGGAGCGGACGCGTCATGATAAAATACGAGCTTAAAAAAATAACTACGCGGACGGCGGTCGTTATACTCGCATTGCTGTGCGCCGCAGGTCTTTTGTCCGGGATTTACGCGGAGCGCGGGGAAAAGCCCGAAGACTATGCGGAAACATACGTCCGCACGCTTGACGATATAGTTTATACCGCCAAGGTCAACTACCGCCGCATCGCGGACAAAAAAAGCGCCCCCGCGCGCTTTCAGGAGGAGGTCATCCGCCGCTACGGGGCGCTCGCGGAAAACGACGTCTCCGGCGAGGTGCGCGGGTGGGACGCGCTTCTGTCCCTGACAATACCTTTCGCCGCCGCAATGGCGGCGACCGCGGCGGCTGCGCTCACGATTTCTGCGGCGGAGGTGCGGGGCGACCTTTTGATTTTGTCCTTTCATGAGCGGCGATCATCCGCCGCCTTGTCAAAGCTCGCAGTCATTGCCGCGTCCGCCGTCGTTTTCAACGTTCTTGCCGCCGCGTCCGCCGCGCTCGGCGTCTCTTTCTCGGGCGGCTTTGCGGGCGGCGGCCTGCCGATCGCGTCGATCCCGGCGTATATGCGCTGCCCGTATGACATTACCGCCGCGGGCGGTCTTTTCCTGCGGCTGGCGGTCTCGACGCTCTCCTCGCTCGCTGTCGGCGTGCTTTTGATGCTCGCTGTGTTTGTGCTGCGGCGCGCCGTTTACGTCGCGCTCGCCGCCGTCGCCGTGACTGCGGTTGACGTAACTTTGTATGCCGCGAGCCGGGATGTGATGTCCTTTTTCTATAATTTTACCTTTTCGGGCTCCGTAAGCGACGGGTTTCTGACGCGATTTGCGGGCGTCGGCATCGGCGGCGGGATATTTCTTTCGCGCGCCGCCGTTTTGACTGTTGTTCCTTTGATTTTGTCCGCCGTTTTGTCCGCATTTTTTATCGCCGCCGTCGTGTCATACTCCGGCGTCCGCGCGGCGGGAAAAAAGCGCGTCCGGCTCTCTGACGGGAGAGGACGCGGATGCGGGCACGGAATCGTATATTATGAGCTCCGCCGCGTCTTAAGTGTGCGCGCGGTCATTGCCTTTGCCGTGCTGTTCGCACTTGACGCGGCGCTTTTGTCATACGGGACGGAGGGCAGAGGCTCGGCGTGGGAGCGCGCGTACAAACAAACCGTCTGCGGCATGGAGGGGATGGGATACGAAGAACAGGTCACCGTTACTGAAAAAGAGATCTTTTCCGCGCGAGCCGACGCGGCAAAGTTCGACGGCGCGCGGGAGCTTTTCGAGGCGGGCGAAATAACGGGTGAGGATTATTCCGAGATAACAAAGGCGGCTTCGTCGGCGGAATTCAGGCTGACGGTATATGAGAGCATTTCGGAAAAGCTCGATTTTATCGGCAGATACCGTCCTGACGTGGACAGCGTTCTCATTTACGACCTCGGCTGGCGCGCGCTTTTCTCACGCGGCGTCGACCCGATACCGGCACTGGCGGCGCTGTTCGTATCCGTGCCGTACATATTCTCGGAGCTTTTGACAGGATATGAAAGCATACTGACGGCATCTCTCACAAAGCGGGAAAAGAAAAAATTCGCCCGCCGCAAGCTCGCCGTCTCGACCGCCGTCTCGGCGGCAGTCCTTTTGCCGTTTTTCGCTGCCGAGCTCTGTTTTATAGCGAAAAGGTTCGGCTTTGCGTCGTGGACAAAGCCCGCCGTCGGCGCGGGGCTTATCCCGCCGACGGGCGCGCTTCCGACAGCAATAGTCGTCCTTTTGCGGTACGCGGCGTATGTCTTATGCGCGGAAGCGGCAGTCGCTTTCGTTTTCGCTATTTGCGGGTTTGTCTCTGACAGAAAGAAAAAGTGAAAATATCGGAATTATATGGTCACACGCCGAGCTTATCGAGCAGAACGGAGAATACGCGGTCAACGCTCGCCTCGCGGACATATCCGCGGCCTTTGGGCTCGAAATGCACCGTCTCGGTGGTGAGCTCACCGAGAATATAGTAGCCGAAGCATACGGTGCCGACGGGCTTTTGCGGAGTGCCTCCGTCGGGACCTGCGATGCCGGAGATGCCGACGCCTATGTCCGCCCCCGCCGCAAGCGCCGCGCCTTTTGCCATCTCGCCCGCGACCGCCTCGCTGACCGCGCCGTATTTTTCGATCACGGCGGGGTCAACAAATACAAATTTTTCCTTTGCCTCGTTCGCGTATGTCACAAATGAGGCGTCGATGACGGAAGAGGCGCTCGGAACGTTTATGAGCCTGGCTGCCGCCTTGCCTCCCGTGCAGGACTCCGCGAACGATATGTGCAGCCCGCGCCGTTTAAGAGCCTCCACAAGCCGCGCCTCAACTTGTCCGTCGGCGCTTATGTTCCGACCGGAATTTATCGCCGTGACGCATATGCTGTTTTTGGCAAGCGAGCAAAGACCTGAAACTTCGGCATCCTGTGGGCAGAGGCGGGAAAGGACGATCGAGCGCACGCCCGCACATGAGAGGTCGGCGGCGGTCATGAGAACGGAGCTCTCCGTGCCATTGCCGGCAACGAATACTCTCGCCGGAAGCTCGCCGTCATTCGCGCCGCGCAGCGCGTCCAAAAGCGCGGGGAAGCAGCGCGCGAAAACGGCGGCGGGGGCGCATGTTTCATCCGACATTTGTGCGGGAGCATCGCCATCCGTTTTTTCACTGTAAATGTACAGTATAACGCTGTCGAATATACCGGTTTGCAAAAGGGAAGCCGTCGTCGCCGTCTCTTTTGCGTTTTTTATTCTGTCCGCATTTGTGCATACGAATATGAGAATATTTTTCATTTCGTTTTACCGTCCCGTCATAATTTCGCGGTATCGTCACGCATATATTTTACCTCAGTCAGCGGGCGGAGACAAGCCGGCGGGGAAGATTTGCGAAAACTTTTTTCTCTTCGCAAGAAAAAAGCGGGAAAAGGTCTTTTCCGTTCGAAAAGCGCGCCTAGGCTGTTTTTTTCCATTATATCGCGCTCACATATGGAAAAAATCATAATTATGTGATATACTTATCAAAAGCGGCGGCGACCGACTTATTTTTGCAAAAAGTACGGGCGTGCGGCTAAAAAACTTTGATTTCGTAAACGCTCTGCCGCATGTCGAAAACAGATGGCGGCAGCTGCGCTTTTGCGATCTTATGAAGCGGTGGAGAAGACCGTATGGATAAAGACAAGAGCCTGAATACCAAAAAGATCGTGTCCGTCGCGGTGAGGGCTGCCGCGGTGCTCGCGGCGGCGGCGCTGTTTTTCTTTGCGGGGCGCGGTATGACGGGCGATCACGACGCCGAGCATACCGTCGACGTTTTGGGGCACGAGTTAGGAGAATACACGACCGAGATATCGTTTTCGGGAGATGAAATATCGGACCTTTCAGCGCTTCGCGGGGGACTGAAAAAGCTCCACAGCTTAAAGCGCGCCGACCTCGGCAGCTTTCATATGTCGGACGCGGAGCTCGAGGCGCTGAAGGCGGAGTTCCCGGACGTCGAATTCGTATGCGTCACAAATAAGACCGTCGCCGGCAAGGTTTATTCCGCAGACGCGGAGGAGCTTGACCTCACGGGCGCGGAAATCGACTTTGCGGCGCTCGAGGGCGAGCTTGCGGAATTTGAAAATCTCCGGCGCGTGACGTTCGGAGACGACGCGGTCAGGGCGTCCGACATGGAAAAGCTCAGGGCGGCTTTCCCGAACGTGGATTTTTCCGCCCTCCTCATATATTCGGTCTCCGGCAGAGAATTTCGGGAGGACGCCGAGGAGATCGATCTTTCCGGCGCGCCGCTGACGGGAGATATTATGTCAGAGCTCTCGCCGTTCGGAGCGCTCAGCTCCGTGAACCTCAGGGGGACGGGCGTCGGAAACTCCGCGCTGATCGAACTGAAAAAGGCGTATCCGTCGGTTTCGTTTCTCGCGGAGGTCGAGCTCGGCGGGGAGGTGTTCGACTCCGAGGTGAAAACGATAGACCTGAATTCAAAGAAAGTCGGAGATTTCGACGTATTCTTTGAGACGACGGCGCTGTTCAACAGCCTTGAAAGGCTCGAGCTGTGCGACTGCGGCTTTTCAAACGAGCAAATGGAAAAGCTGCGCGACGCTTATCCCGGAACAAAAGTCGTCTGGCGCGTTTATCTCGGAAAATGGTCGCTGAGAACGGACGCCACGGCGTTTTCGGTACTCATAATGGCGAGCGACAAGTATGAGCGCATGACGGCGGAGGACATCGAGGTGCTGAAATACTGCACCGACCTGCAGGCGCTCGATATCGGGCATCAGGCCGTCGGCGACATCTCCGTCATCGGAGAATATCTGACGGGGCTTCGCGTTCTGATACTCGCGGACAACAAGATATCGGACCTCACCCCGCTCTCAAAGCTTCCCCATCTGCACTATCTTGAGATATTCGTCAACAGCGTTTCCGACATCTCGCCGCTCGCAGACTGCCGCGAGCTCGTCGACCTGAATATCAGCTACAACAGGCGCATTTCGGATATAACGCCGCTCCTTGAGCTGCCGCTTATAGAAAGGCTGTGGCTCGAACACGTTTCCGTCCCGTCGAAGGACGTGGAGCGCCTGCGGTCGGCACATCCGAATGCAAGCATTTTTTCGGTCGGCGAAGGCTCCATCGACCACGGCTGGCGGACGCATCCCCGCTATAAAGCGATGATAGATATGTTCCACAATAACTACATAAGCGAAGAATTTTCAAAGTATGACGGATAAAAAACATACCGCGGGGGGCGATTTTCGGCGAGATTTGGCGGAAGAACGGAGCAGGACGTTTGCGAACCGCTGCGAAATTGCGCTGGCGACCGATATGTATACGCCCGTGGACGCCAAAGGAAGGCAGCCAACCATTGCGGTCTCGGGACCGTTCGACAGGCTGGAGAGGTTCTTTTCGGAAAAAATGAAGTAAAAAACGCCTTTCAAAAAAAGGCGCAAAAAGGTAGACGTAGACGTATATGACCAATATATGATTTGTCCCCGTCCGTATCCGCAGGGGTACGGACGGGGACAAAATCTTTTGCGGTTATTTTTCTATCGGCGATGTGCAGCTTTTCAGCAGCTCGCACCTGCCGTGCGGGTCAAGAGCATAAAATTCGTTTTTCCGGTCGGAAACACGCGTTTTGAAAAGCTCTTTGTCGAGCCGGCACGGGCTCTCGTTCCAAACTGCCATGTAGTCGTCGTATATCAAACGGTAGAGCCGCTTCTGCGGGTCGTTTATATCGAGAGAGAAAAAGTCTTTCGCCGTTATGCGACCTTTGTTTGCATCGACACAGTGCATATAGGGGCTCGTTATGAAGCGGTCGTCGACTTTATATGTGTCGTTGAAGATGGGCTTGTCCGTAAACCTGATCTCAAGGTCGGTGCCGTCGTCAGTGACGCTTTCGCAAAGGTCCGAAAATATCTTTTCGTAATTCTCCGCTATGGACGCCACGTCGTCCTCGCCGTATACGAGCCGGTACGTCTCGCTCCACGGCGGAACCAGGAGCATCCGGACGCGAAGACCGCGCGTGTGCGAGCACGCACGGCGAAGAGATGCGCGAAACTGCTTCTTTCCCGTCATTATAAGGCGGTATCCCGTTATCCAAATCTCATGCCTGCATCCGGGGATTATGGATTCCAAAAGCTCGTCCTTCCTGAAACGGAGATTTTCTATGCCAAAGCTCTTCATATTGTTTATAAAATCGTCGTTTATGGAGTCACGGTATTTGAGCATCGAGTCTGAGAAGAGGCACAGCGCCGAAGCGATGAGAGATGTGGCGAACGCTATCGAAAGCTCGTGCACCATGCCGCCGGCAGTAAAAATCCATGTAAGGACAAAGGTGATGGAAAATACGGTCAGGAGCAGAAGGAAGATGAGGTTCCCCGTCAGTCTGTACTGCGTTATCGCCTGAAAGATGCCCCTTTTCGTCGGCGTATGATGATAATAGACGGTATCTATGCCGGGACCTCTGTCGTCTTCCTTGCGGACGTATTCGTAAAATTTGAGAGAGGACAGAATGCGGATGTGGATCTCATTCTCCGACCATGTGCGGGTAAAAATATCGACGGTGCCGAACTTCTTGAAGAGGGCGCGATAAAAATCATTCGCGATCTTCCGGTTCCTTTTTTTGGGGCTGACTATGACTGTCGTTATGTATATGTTCGGGCACATCGAGGGCGGTATCTCCTCGGAGACATAATTATGCCTGAACGACATGAACGCTATTACTCTGCCGCCTTCTTCTGCCGTAAAGAAGGACTGTTCTTTTATTATATTGAAATAATCGGTTGGTTCCCCGTTGCCGCCCGACACGTTCAAATTTGACTGGACGGTGGATCTGCGGGCGGATAGCGGAGGCACGAATTCGTTATCGCATTCCTTCAGAAGCTGAAAGATATCGGAGAGGCGCGCCTTGTTTTTAAGATGGCGGTAATATTTTATCTTCATAAGAGGAAAATTGCCCTTTCGTTTCTGTACTCTACTGTTTCATCAGGCTCATCAGGCCCGAACGAGTGCGGGGGATTTAATATATGCGTCCGCGAATGCTCAGCCCCTCGGGCGGCGTCCGGCGTTGCCGCCGCTGCCGGTATCGTTACCGTTTGCGCCTTCATTGCCGTCCTCGGGCATTTGGGGACCCTCTTCGTCCGGAATTTCGGGTTCATCAGGCGGAATTACCGGAGGCTCATATTTGTGCTCCGCCGTGCCGACGACGTCGAAGAGCTTGCTAGTATCCCGCGCCCAATATTCGGCGTATGAGCCGGAGAGCACCTGCATCCTGACTTTTCCGCAGCCGGTGAACGCCTCGTTCGGGATAGTGTCTATCATGTCATGGAGCACGACCTTTGTGAGCGAGGTGCAGTTGCGGAACATAGAGACCGTCAGCGCCGTCATTCCCTTAGGTATCACGACCTCGGTAAGCGAGGTGCAGCCCGAGAATGTCGAGAGCCCGGGATATGTCAGTCCGTCGTGGAGCTCCACGGACGAGAGCGACTTGCAGCCGGAAAAGGTGTAGTCGGAAAGTCTTGTGAGCGTTTCGGGTATCTTTATGGATGAAAGCGAAGAACAGTCGAAAAACGCGCTTGACCCGAGAGAGGTGAGCTTTGCGGGCAGCTTTACGCCGTCGAGCGACGAGCAGCGAGCGAACGTCTCGGAGCCTATCTCGGTGACGGTTTCAGGAAGCGAGCACGATTTCATCGAGGAGCAATTGTAGAAAGTTTTGTCTTCGAGCGCTGTCACCCCGTCGGGTATTTCCGCCGACGGGAGAGAGGAGCAGTTGATAAACGCGGACGCGCCTATCTTTCTAACTGATGCGGGTATCGTAAATTCGGCAAGGGAGGTGCAGTCGCAGAATGCCGTGCTGCCTATTTCCGTCACGTCAGCCCCGGTCTCGACTTTCGTGAGTGAGGAGCAGCCCCAGAACATGCCGTCCCCGATAACGGTCACACCCTCGGGGAGCGACACCGTGACGAGTGAGGTGCAGTTGTAAAACGCGCGTATCCCGAGCTCCGTCAGGCTGTCGGGAAGGGAGACTGAGGCGAGGTTTGTGCAGCCGAAAAAGGCGGAGCTGCCGACGGAGGTCACGCCGTCGGGCACGGTAACGGACGTGAGCGACGAGCAGCCCGAAAACGCCGCGGGACCGATTTCCGTTATCCCGGGCTGCATTTCTATAGAGGCGAGCTTGTCGGAGCCGCGGAACGCGCCCTCTCCTATGCGGGTCACGGTGTCGGGGAGCGATATCGTCTCGATGAATTCGTTGAGGAACGCCTCGTCCGCGATCTCGGTGACGGGAACTCCCTTGTATTCCGCCTCGACCGTCACGTTCGCGGACTCGCCGACGTATTCGATGACGGAGGCGTGATCGTCATAGACCTCAAAACGCAGACCGTATGTGCCACCCTCGCAGGAAGAAAGGCAGAGGACGGCGACGGCGGCAAATATAAGTATCAGCAGTATCAACGCGTGCTTTGTTTTCATATCAGTAAGGCGCCTCGCTTTTATAGTTCAAAAAAATTATAACAGACGGCGGCGCCTTTTTCAACAACGGCGCAAAAAAATTTACACCGTGTTAATATTTCCCGTAAAAGCGGACCGGACGCGCGTGATTTTTTTAGTTTTCCCGCCCTCTTGACCTATTTATTGCGATGTTATATAATAGTGCAGAAGAAAATAGAAAACAAATCGGGAGGCACTTATGGAGAGCGGCCGTGGGCGCGAAGAAAAAAAGAAAAAAGCTGTCACCGTGTCGTGCGAGGACTGCGTATACTATGATTATGACGAGTATACGGACGACTTTTCGTGCCAGATGTCTCTTGACGAGGACGAGGCGGTGAGGTTTTTATCAAAGGACACCTCCGCCTGCCCGTACTATAAATTCTATGACGAATACAAGTTCGTCAGGAAACAAAACTGAGCGGGAAAGCATATTTTTGTCCGGAAAACCCGGAAATATTTCCCGATATCAAGGTAAGGTAACGCAAAAATGAACGATAACGATGTAAGTATCATGTGCGGCGGATGTGATGAAAGTATCCTCTCCCGCGCGGAAAAATGCGGCGCCGTCGTGCTCGGATTCGGCATATCGAACGTGCCGCTCGTCGATTTTCTTCTCTCGCACGGGGTAACGGTCGAGGTGAGGGACGGCAAAACGCGCGAGGCGCTGTCTGCCCGCGTCGACGTCGGCGCATACGAGCGGTGTGGCGTCAGCTTCCGCCTCGGAGAGGGGTATCTTGACGATATCCCCGCGTCCGTCATTTTCAGAACGCCCGGCATCCGCCCCGACGCCGGAGGAATACCGGACGCCGTCTTTCGCGGCGGCATTTTGACGAGCGAGATGGAGCTCTTTTACGCGCTGTCGCCCGCGCACAAGATTGCGGTCACGGGCAGCGACGGAAAAACGACGACGACAACTCTCATACATAAGCTTTTGACGGCGGCGACGGCGGACTGCGGCGTCAAAACGGCGCTCGGCGGCAACATCGGCGCGCCGCTCCTTCCGCGCGTGTCGGAGCTCGGGGAGCGCGATTACGCGGTCGCCGAGCTGTCGAGCTTTCAGCTCATGACGATGCCGCGGGCGCCCGAGATCGCGGTCATAACGAACGTCACCCCGAACCATTTGAACTGGCACCGCGACATGGAGGAATACACGGCAGCGAAGCTCCGCATTCTCGGCTGCGGCTGCAAAAAGGCGGTTTTGAACTACGGCTGCGAGGCGCTGAGAGACGCCGCGTCAAAGACTGAGGCTGAGGTCGTGTGGTTCACGGCGGGTCCGGTACCTGACGATCTTGACAACGTAATTCATATATCGGGCGACACAATAGTTTTCCGCCGCGGCGGGGAAAATACGCCTCTTCTCGCCGTATCCGACATAAAGCTGCCGGGGCTACACAACGCGGAAAATTATATGGCGGCGCTCGGCGCGCTTTACGGCGTTTTGCCCGATGAAAAGCTCATTTCGTGCGCCTGCGAGCTTGCGAGAACGTTCGGCGGCGTCGAGCACAGGCTCGAATTTGTCCGCGAGCTCGACGGGGTGTCTTATTACAACAGCAGCATAGACTCAACGCCGACGCGCACGGCGGCGGCGCTCTCGGCGCTCCCCGGCAGGCGCATAGTGCTCATTTGCGGCGGATACGACAAGCATATCCCGATGGAGCCGCTCGGGAAAGCAGTGCTTGAAAACGGCGTCGCCTCCGTCATCGTGACGGGCGCGACCTCGAAGCTCATCTCCGACGCATTTTTGAGCGTCGGCGTGCCGGAAGGGATATACAAGGTCGTTCCCGACTTCGGGCTCGCGGTGCTCGAGGCGGCGAAGGAGGCCGAGAGGACATGCGCCGATACTGTGCTTCTGTCGCCGGCGTGCGCGAGCTTCGACGCGTTTGCGAATTTTGAGGAGCGCGGCTCCTATTATAAAGCGGTCGTGAATTCGCTCCGGTAACAGGGAAAAGACCAAAACAGGTGGAGAGAGCGTTCTCTCCACCGAATTTTTAATGCGGAAGAAAGGAGAGCGGGTGCGTTATGGCGTGGGGCGAGCTTATAAAAAATTTTGAGACGATACGGGGCTATGTGCGCGATTTTTACGTCTACGGGTTCAAGAGCCGCGGCGACTTCGGCGGCAGAGGCAGCGCCCGCTCATACGACGACGAGAGGCGGCGCATAGAAAGCTGGCTCGGCGAGCATATCGGCTCGCGGCAGACGCCGGAGGGGAAAAACGTCTTTCTCTCGATAGACAGCCGCGCCGGCGGACACAATCCCCTCTTCCGCGCGTGGGGAGCCCGCAGCTTCACGGACGGGGACATAACGCTCCATTTCATTATTTTCGATATTCTTTGGGATGAGGATACGACGCTGTCGTTTTCGGAGATAACGGCGAGGATAGACGAATATCTCGCCGAATTTCCCGAGCCGATGACATGGGATGCCTCGACCGTGCGGAAGAAGCTCGCGGAATATGTGCGCGACGGTCTGCTTCTGACGGAACGGCGCGGGCGGGAGGTGTTTTACAGGCGGGCGCCGTCGTGCCGCGCCGGCGGCGACGGTATTTCTGACGCGGCGGATTTCTTTTCCGAGGTCGCGCCCTGCGGCGTCATAGGCTCGTTTTTGGAGAAAAACGGCGGGGAGCACGAGAACATATTCACGTTCAAGCACCACTATTACACCTCCGCGCTCGACAGCGAAATACTTTGCTCGATTTTTGACGCGATGGGAGAGCGGAGGTATGTGAAGATAACGTCGCGCCCGCCGCGCTCGGGAAAAAAATACGTCGACACGGTGACGCCTCTTTGCATCTTCATAAGCGTGTCCAACGGCAGGCAGTACCTGATGGCGTATGAGCACACGAAAAGGCGCGTTTTTCCGTATCGGCTCGACAATATTATCTCGGTCGCAAAATGCGAGGTCGACGAACGCTTTGACGAGCGGAGAGAGATCCTGCGAAGAATGATGTGCCATATATGGGGCGTCAGCACGGCGGGCGGCTCCGACAAAGTGTCGTTTACGGTACGCTTCGGACCGGACGAAGAATATATATTCCGCCGTCTCTTGCGTGAGAGGCGGTGCGGGACAGTCACCCGCGTCGACGAAAGTCACGCCAAATTCGAGGCGGAGGTCTACGACGCGCGCGAGATGTTCCCCTTCATTCGCACGTTCATCTGCCGGATAACGGAGCTTTCGATATCGGACAAGAGCAAGGAAACGCAGTTTCTGCGCGATATCGGTGAGATGTGCCGCATCTACGGCATAGAGGAGGCGGAGGAATGATATTTTCAGAGATACACGGCGCGTATTACCGCGCCGTTGCCGAGATACTGCGCGCCGCCGTAAAAGCTCCCGTGACGCCGCGGGACATCAGGCGCATCGCGAGGGAGACGGCGTTTTCCGAAAGCGCGCAGACGATAGAGGCGGCGCTCCTTTCCCACCGCTGGCAGCTGTTGCGCGGCGACGGGACGACGCCGATAAGGCACGAGCCGACGCTGCCGTACACGACGCTTGAAAAGCGCTGGCTGAAGGCGATCTCCCTTGACCCTCGCATAAGGCTCTTTGATTTTGACTGCCCGGGGCTTGAGGAAGTAAAGCCGCTTTTCACGCCCGAGGACATATACGTCTTTGACAAATATGCAGACGGCGACCCGTACACGGACGAGGGGTACATAGAGCGCTTCCGGACGATAAGAAAGGCGATAGGAGAGAAGAAAATGCTGCGCCTTGCGCTTTGCAGCAGGGAGGGACGCCGCGTCAGCTACACAGCGTTCCCAGTGGGGATAGAGTATTCCGAAAAGGACGACAAGTTCCGCCTACAAACGCTCCGCACCCGCGGCGCTTCCGGCCGATACGGATACGCAAATCTCGGCCGCATCAGCTCTGTCGACATAATAGACGCAAAGAGCCGGAACATCGAGCCGCCGCCGTCAAGGGACCTGACCGAGACGCTCACCCTTGAGATAACGGACGGCAGACGCGCGCTCGACCGCGCGCTTCTGCACTTCGCACATTTTGAGAAGGAGGCGGAGAGGCTCGACGGGGGCAGGTACCGCCTGCGCCTCGTCTACGACAAGAGGGACGAGACGGAGCTTCTGATCCGCGTGCTCTCGTTCGGTCCGTTTATAAAAGTGACGGAGCCCGAGAGCTTCGTTTCCCTAATAAGGGAGCGGCTCATAAGGCAAAAGAATCTGCTATGAATAAAAAGCTGCGAGCTCGGAAGAGTTCGCAGCTTTTTTTCCGTGATTGTGACGCTGCCGTGCGGTAAAATGTACCTGCAAGGCAAAAGAGACGGTGTTTTCCTTCACCGCGGCACACATGGACGCCGAGAGCGTAGTCTTTTGCGGGCGGATGCCCTCTTTTTTGGCGTCCGCTTTGCGGGGCGTATCCGTTGTGTGTTCCGCCGCGCTCCGATGCTTTGCGTCAGGCAAGGCCGCACAGGCCCGGGGTTCAACTCCCCATGTGCGTACGCAGGTTCGAATCCTGCCGTTCGAGAGAACGCCAAGTGGATTTGGTAGTGAAAAATCAAAACCCGCCGCGTGCTGCAGACACGCTCTCAACACGCGGCAAGCGCCCTCCGCGTAAGTCCAAAGTGGCTTGCGCGGTGCGTGACCGGCCCTGAACGGGGACGGATACCGCGGGGCGCGGGACGCGTGCCGGAAGTGTTTCTTCCCGCCGCGCGACGCCTCCGCTCAAGCCCCCGTCCGCCGGTCACGCAAAGCGCGGGCGCTTACACAACACGAAATTATTTGAAAGGAAGAAAATATCATGAAATTCGTAACGGTCAACGAAAACGAGAAGGGGCTCCTTTTTAAGAAGGGCAGGTTCACGGCGCTGCTCGGCGCGGGAAGGTACATGACTGCGGGCGGCAGGCAGATAGAGATAATCCCCGCCGACGGCGAGCTTGCATCGAAGCGCTGCCGCCTCGAAACGCTGCTTGCGGACGAGGGCGTCTCTGCCTCCGTCACATATGTCGACGTCCCCGACGGGAGCATCGCCATCCACTACCGCGACGGCGTCTGCGTCGGCGCGATCACGCACGGCAAGCACGCATTTTTCTCCGACGTTCACAAACACGAGTTTGTGACGGCGGACATGACGTTGCCCGACGTCTCCGACGAAATACCGCGCTATGTCTTTGAGTCCGGCTATATCTCGCACGCGTTCTTCGTCAAGGTCGAGGTCGCGGAATACGAGCGCGCCCGCCTCTACTTCAATAAAAAGCTCGACCGCGTGCTCGACCCCGGGACATACTACTTCTGGAACTCGGTCGTGAGCGTCGACTATGACATAGTTGACATGCGCCTTTGCAGGCTCGACGTGACGGGGCAGGAGATAATGACGCAGGACAAGGTGTCCGTGCGCGTCAATCTCGTGTGCAGCTACCGCGTCACCGACTGCGTCGGAATAATGACGGATGTGGACGATTTCACCTCTCAGCTCTACACGGCGGCGCAGCTCGCGCTCCGCGAATACATAGGGAAGTCGCGCCTTGACGATATCATAACGGACAAGGACGCGCTCTCGTCCCGCGTTCTCGACAGGGTGAGAGTCAAGGGACGCGAGTTCTGCGTCGAGGTGACGGACGCCGACATCAAGGACATTATCCTCCCCGGAGAGGTGCGCGATATAATGAACACCGTCCTCGTCGCCGAGAAAAAGGCGCAGGCAAACGTCATCACCCGCCGCGAGGAGGTCGCATCGACAAGGTCGCTCCTCAACACCGCGAAGCTCATGGAAGAGAACAAGACGCTCTATCGCTTAAAGGAGCTTGAGTTTATCGAGCGCATCTGCGAGAACGTCGGGAGCCTCACGCTCTCCGGCAGCGGGGACATCCTTTCGCGGCTCACGAGCCTCATCAAGGCAGGCGGGGATGAGGAAAAATAAGAGACAGAACAAAGAAGCGCGCTCACGCATGAAGCGGAGCGCGCTTTTTCGGTGGAATGATGCGAATGTGAAGGACGGAGGCGCCACCCGGAGGATCGTAAAGTCAGGTTTGCCGTAGGCAAACCTTTACCTCGCTTCGCTCAGACGCTGACCGTCCGCTTCCGCCCAAAGGCGCCACCCGGAGATCGTAAAGTCAGGTCTTCACTTCGTTCAGACGCTGACCGTCCGATTCCGCCCTACGGGTTCATGAAGGCGCCACCCGGACGGCAATTGCTTCGCAATGCCTATCGTAAAGTCAGGTCCTCGCCTTGCGGCTCTGACGCTGACCGTCCGCTTCCGCTCTACGAGTTTAATACAAAACCCCTGCTGACGCAGGGGTTTTGTATTAAAGGCGCCACCCGGAATCGGACCGGGGAATGAAGGTTTTGCAGACCTCTGCCTTACCGCTTGGCTATGGCGCCT
>CANRKP010000001.1 GCA_947631245.1 uncultured Clostridia bacterium | reverse complement strand
GTCGACGGAGCCGACCGCTCACGAGATACGCATTATGCCATGATGGGGTGTTTACACAAAATTTGGGATAGAGCCGCGGGGCTTTTTCCTCAGTGTCAGTTCTTTATCATGGGCAAAGCAATTTTTTAATAAAACATATTTTTGCAGTAAATATAGCGGCTGTAGCTCATGATAGCACTATTCTGTAAATTTTTTCTTTTATGTTTGCCCTGCTCGAAACAGCGAGGGCGGCTGTATGTATCGATCATTTTTTTGCTTCTTTACTGTACATGAGCATTTCCGCCCGAAAGCCAAACGAACCTGCCTCTCAATCGCACAGCAAGTCCCACCCGCTCCCCAAAAGGTTTTGAAGGAGGGGGTCCGGGGGAGGTGCCTTTTGCAAAAGGCACCTCCCCCGTAACACACACCCCTATATATTCCCGTTCAGCGTCTGAACGGTGACGGCGACGACCTCGCGCAGGCCGTTCGGGAACATGAGATAGAGCGGGGTCGTGCTGTGCATATGCGCGGCGCCGTCGATGCCGGCGCGGGAGGCGAGGCGTCCGGCGCGGAAGACGTGGTAGTCGCTGGTGATATACGCGGCAGAGAAATCATCGCCGAGAAGCTCGCGGAGCCGTCTTTCGGAAAAGAGAAAATTTTCCCGCGTACTCGTTGAGGCGTCCTCCTTTACTATAACGGCGGCGGGAACGCCGCGCGCGATAAGGTATTCCTCCATCGCGTCCGCCTCCGATATCTCCTCGTCGTCGCCCTGCCCGCCGCTGACGACGATAAGGGCATCGGGCGCGCGGCGGTGATATTCGACGGCGGCGTCAAGCCTGCGGCTCAGCGCGGGCGCGGGCTCTCTTCCACGGACGGCGGCGCCGAGCACGATCACGGCGTCCTCGTCAAACGTCACATTGTCCGACATCCCGTAGATAAAGACGGCGGACACGAGTACGAACGACGCCGCGGCGCCGGCGTAAAAGACGTACGTCAGATACCGCACCGCTTTCGGCACGCGCCCTTCGGGCAAAAGGCGGAGCGCGCCGCAGACCGAGAAGAGCGCGCCTATTATGTATGTGAGGATTATCCCCGTGTGCATGTTTGTCGCTACGGTCGCGGAGACGGCGTCAATAAGAAGGAGCGCGCCAAGAAAAAAGAGCGCCGCCGTCACGGCTGGCGCTGCCATGCGCGACCGCGCCTTTGAAAATGCCTTATCCGATGTCTTTTCCGTCATAACCGTTCGCCCCCCTGATGTTTTATAACTATTATACAGCTTTTTGCGGTACTCCGCAAGAGCACATACGAAGCCGTGAAACAGGGCAAAAAAATCATTGCTTTTTTCGCCCGTGTCGTATATAATGTATGGACTGAGGTTTACATATGATACTTAAAAAATTTATCGGCGACAGGGCGTTTTACAGGCGGCTTTTTTCCGTTATGGCGCCCATACTCGTCCAAAATGTTATAACTAATTTCGTGAGCCTGCTCGACAACGTGATGGTGGGGCAGGTCGGAACTGAGCCGATGTCGGGCGTCGCCATCGTAAATCAGCTGCTGTTCGTCTTCAATCTCTGCATTTTCGGCGGACTTGCCGGAGCCGGAATATTCACGGCGCAGTTTTACGGCAAGGGGGACGATAACGGCATCCGCGACACGTTCCGCATAAAGCTCTATATCGCTGCCGCCGCAGTCGCTGTGTTTGCGCTCTTGCTTTCGCTGCGCGGAGAGCAGCTTATCTCGCTCTTTCTCCACGAGGGGGAGGAAAATCTCGACCTTGAGGCGACGCTCGGATACGGACTTGACTATCTGCGAGTGATGCTGCTGGGCACAGTCCCGTTCGCGCTGATGCAGGTCTACGCAAGCACGCTGCGCGAGACGGGGGAGACGATGCTGCCGATGAAGGCGGGGATAGCGGCAGTGTTCGTAAATCTTTGCCTTAATTACGTCCTCATTTTCGGTCACTTCGGGATACCGGCGCTCGGCGTCGTGGGCGCCGCCGCGGCGACCGTCGTCGCAAGATTTACCGAGTGCGCGATCGTGATGATATGGACGCACGCTAAGAGGGACAGAAACCCCTATATCGTCGGAGTTTACCGCTCGCCGCGCGTTCCCGCGCGCCTTTGCAGACAGGTGGCGGTCATAGGCACGCCGCTGCTTCTGAACGAGAGCCTTTGGGCGGGCGGTATGACGATGCTGAACCAGTGCTATTCCGAGCGCGGGCTCGAGGTCGTCTCCGCAGTCAATATCTCAACAACGGTGGCTGACCTGTTCTTCTGCGCGTTCTTCGCGATGGGGACGACGGTTTCAATAATGATAGGGCAGAGACTCGGCGCGGGAGAGACGGAGCTCGCCGTCGAGGAAAATACGAAGCTCATCGCGTTCG
This sequence comes from uncultured Clostridia bacterium, assembly GCA_947631245.1. Taxonomy (GTDB): domain Bacteria; phylum Bacillota; class Clostridia; order Oscillospirales; family CAG-272; genus DTU064. Next base: position 116,463 of record CANRKP010000001.1, on the reverse strand, counting down.
CAGTCGTGCTCAGCGCCGCCGTAGGCGTCGTCATGGCGGCGACGGCTCCGCTGATACCGAGAATATACAACACGACGGACACCGTAAAGCGGCTCGCCTCGCAGCTTTTGACGGTCTCCGCCGTCATGATGCCTCTCAACGCGTTCGTAAATTCGAGCTATTTCACGCTCCGATCGGGCGGGAAAACGGTGATAACGTTCATTTTCGACAGCGGGTTTGTGTGGGCGCTCTCAGTGCCGACGGCGTTTTTGCTCTCACGGTTCACGTCTCTGCCCGCCGTGCCGATGTTCGCCGCGGTCGAGAGTCTGAACTTCATAAAAGCGGCAGTGGGATTTGTGCTCGTGAAGAGCAGGCGATGGGTAAATAACCTCGTCGAAGAAAAAGAAGACTAAAAAACGCCGCGCCTTCGAAAACCGGAGGCGCGGCGCTGTGTTTTGCGTCATTTGCCGTCAAATCTTATGACGGTGAAGTAATCAAGACCGCGGGAGGCGAGCGCTTCGTCTATCGCGGACTTTATTTTTTCGTGCTCCTTCATCGAGGAATACGGGAGCGAAATGTCAAACACGAGCTTTTTTCTCGTCGAACGCCTTACAATGCGTAGGTCATGGACGGAGAAGCGCGGGTCTAGCGCGCTCACCGCCTCCCCAACGACTGCGGCGGCCTCGTTCTGCTCGGCGTCGTTTCTGACGACGGGATCGTAATGTATGACGAGGCGGACGTTTTTCTTTTCAAACGCCTCGTCCTCGATCTCGTCTATGAGCTCGTGGCACGCGATAACGTCGTCGTCCGCGTCGAGCTCGACGTGGACGGAGGCGTAAACGCTGCCGGGACCGTAATCGTGGACGAGCAGGTCGTGTATGCCGAGCACCTTGTCGTGCGAGAGGATGAGGGCGCACAGCCCGTCGACGAGCGCGGGATCGGCGCGCTTGCCAAGAAGGGGAGAGACGGCGTCCTTCGCCGTCGTGATGCCGGAATAAATGATGAATATCGAAACGGCAAGACCGATATAGGCGTCGGGGTCGATGTCGAAAAACAGCCCGCAAAGGCAGCTTACGAGCACGGCGGAGGTGGCGAGCACGTCGTTTCTGCTGTCTGCCGCGGCGGCAAACAGCGTGCCGGACGAGATTTTTCTGCCGAGCTTTCCGTAAAACACCGAGAGCCAGAGCTTCACGATAAGGGAAACAACGAGCGCCGCTATAGTGAGCGCGGTCACCTCGACAGGCACGGGGGAGAATATCCTCATGACGGACGAGCGCGCGAGCTCGCAGCCCATCAGAAGAATGAGGGCTGCGATGACGGTGCCCGCGATGTACTCATATCTGCCGTGTCCGTAAGGGTGGTCGCTGTCGGCGGGCCGCTCCGCGAGGCGGAAGCCGAAAAGCGCGACGACTGACGCGGCGGCGTCCGAGACGTTGTTGAGCGCGTCGGCGACGACGGCGACGGAGCCCGAAAGAACGCCTGCCACGAGCTTTAGCGCGGAGAGGAAGAGATTACATATTATCCCGACGGCGCCGGCGAGCTTGCCGACGGCGGCGTGCGCCGCCTTGTCGCCCGCGAAACGCTTCAGCAGGAGATCCGTCAGACCTGACATAATGCACCCTCCTTTTTTCAAACGGTAATTATGTATTCGCGCTCACGCCTCTTCCCCGGCATCCGGCTTTTTTGATATCGGATCCTTTGAAAACGGGAGCCTGCGAGAGAAAAAGCTGATCAGCGGTCCCATGAAAAACGCCGTCACGACGGTGCCTATGCCGACGACGGAGCCGAGCCCCGAGGCGGGGCTCCCCGAGAGAAAATAAAGGGAGACGCCGACCGTCACGCACACAAGGTCGCTTATGATGCGGCAGAAGCGGAATGGAACGCGGGACTGTTTCTCGGAGATAACGAGGGCGACGGCGTCATACGTTGAGACGCCGAGGTCGGCGTTGAAATAGAGCGCCGAGCCGAAGCACATTATAACGATGGCAACGGCGAACAAAAGAAACGCCGGCGCAAAGCCCAAAGACGGGAACAGGCGCGAAAAGAAGAGTTCCGAATACTCGGCGGCATATCCGAGCAGCGTCAGGTTTATAATCGTTGCCAAGCCTATCTTGTGCCTGTCGAATATAAGGGAAAACGCGAGCAGCACCGCGTTTGCGATGACGTAAAGCGTCCCGAAGCTTATGGGGATAAGAGAAGAAAGTCCGCTCATGAACGATTGGAATGGGTCGACGCCGAGCGCAGCCGTGCGGCACATGCCGACGCTGACGCCGCCGAGCAGAACGCCCGTGCAGCTCATGAGCACGCGGCCCCATGACCGCTTGTCTTTAAAAGAGAACATAAAAGAAAAAAACTTGCCGTCCGAAAAAGATTTTATATCATTATAGGACGGAGAAGGAAGATTGTCAATACAAAAAATCGGCATCGTGAAAAGACCGCGCGCGGCAGGTCTGCCGCGCGCGGTGCGTTCCTTATTTTGAGCTGTTTACCGGCGCTTCTTCGGGTCGTACGCCGTGACCGCTATTCCGGCGGCCGCAATGATGAGAACTGCGGACAGCGCGGCGAATGCGGACGTGTCTCCCGTCGGAGGCGGCGTGCTTGCCTTCGAGGCGGTGTTGACAAGGACGTAAACGGAGAGGTGGTCGACGGTGAACGAGACATGCTTGCCGTCAGCGGAAGCGGAGGCTGTGACAGCCGTCAGCTTGCCGTTCTCAAAGTGATATACTGCAGTCTCGGAAGCCTTCCAATTTTCCGGTACGGGTATCGATATCGTGAGCTTGCTCTTCGGCTGTACCGTTTTGCCCGTGGCGAGGCTGTAGAGCGAGATGTCAAACGGGACAAATTCCGTGAACTGCTTGCCGACGACGGTCTTTACGTCTGCGTAGACGTTATTGCCGTCCGTGAGCTTGTCGACGACGAGCTCGATGCCGTCGTAGTATTCGGCTTCTTCGTCAGGGAAATCGGCGGTAATGCTGTGCTCGGTGTTGACGAGGATCTCGGGCAGCACGTTGTAGGTCGGGTCGACGGCGGCGCATACGGTGCAGACGCCCTTTACATATGTGTGCTCAGCGTATCCGTCGCGGTTGCCGCAGGAGCATTCGCGCCAGTGATGCGTCATATCCGACTTCCATGCGCCGTACTCGTGCGTGTGAGCTTCGGGGAGCTTGTCGATGTCGGATCCCTTTTCGATAAGAGCGCCGCAGCCGAGGCAGTAGGTGTCGCCCGTGTAGCCCTTTTCGGTCGTGGTGGCGTTCTTCTGTCCGCGCACCTCGGTGCCGCCCGTGTGGACGTTCGGGTCCTTTTTGAGATATTCAAAGTCGCAGACCTCGCAGTGACCGCCGCTCTCGCAGGAGGAAACGCCGCCCGAATGCTGAATGATGCCCGTGGTCTGTTCGCAGCCGGGGTTCGTGCACGCGACGGTGTGACCGTCGGCAGTGCCTACGGCGCGTCCGTTGAAGTTGTGCTCTTTTGCCACAGCTTCAACGACAACGGCTCCGCAGTCTACGCAGTTGATGCTCTTCGTGCAGTCGTGCGGGTCCTCGCCGTGCTCGTGACGCTCGCTGTCAGCGTATTTGCAGACGGTGCACACGCGTGCGTGCGTGGAGGCGTCTACATATTCGAACGGACCGTAATTATGGACTTCGACGCTGTCGGCCTTCTTTTCGCCGCAGGAGCATTCGTACCAGTGATTCTCGCCGTCAAATTTGAGGATCGTATATTCGTGCTTGTGGCTCGGCGGGAGCTTATCTATCGGCTTGCCTTCCTCTATGACGGCGCCGCAGCTCTTGCAGCAGACGTCGCCCGTGTAGCCCTCTTCCTCTTCGGTAGCGGGCTTCTGACCCTTAATTTCCGTCCCGCCGACGTGATTTTCGGGATTGACGCTGCCGAACTTGGTATGGCAGTCGGCGCATTCGGCCTTGTCAACGCACGTTGCATCGATGCCTGCCTTGTGCGCTTCCTGGGACGTTTTCTCGCAGCCCTCGTTCGAGCAGACGAGCTTATGATATTCGTCTGTGTGACCGTCCTTTGCGACTACCCATGAATGGGCGGCTCCGCCCTTGACGACCTCGTAGCCGCATGCGGTGCATACGTCGGGCGTCGTGCAGTCGCCGTCGCTCACAGACGTGTGCTTCTGCTCCTCGCGCACCGTGCAGCCTGGGTTTGTGCAGACTCGGTAGTGGAACTCGGAGTCATACTCCCAGTTGCCTGTGTATGAGTGCGAGGACGCGGGTCTCACCTCATAGCCGCAGACGGTGCAGGTAACGGCCTTTGTGCAGTCGCCGTCATAAGCGTCCGTTTCTGTCTTGTCGTGGGATGAAAGAAGCGCCTGACCTCCGCACAGCGTGCACGTCTGCCAGTGGAATTTGCCGTCGGACTGCCATTTGCCGTCTGGGACGTGGTCGCGTCCGTCGACATGACCGCAGACGGTGCATTGACCGTCGACGTAGGTGTGAGCGATCTTTTCACCGTAGGTGCCGTTGCAGCCCGAGTGACCGCAGAGCTCGATGTGGTAGAGGTCCTCATCACCGACGACCGGTTTATATCTTCCGCTCTTCCAATGAATGGAGCCTAACTTTATCTCCCTCTCGCAGAGCGTGCAGTAGATGGGAGTCGTGCAGTCGCCGTCGTCCTCGCCGGAGCAGTTTTCTTCCTCAACAGTATTGCATCCGGGGTTTGTGCATTTCTTTTTATGGAAGTATTCGGCCTGATGCTGGGGTGCGGGAACGGGTATATACTTGTAGTTGTGGTCTGCCTTAGCCTCGACTACGACAAGAGAGCAGACCTTGCAGAGGACTGCCGTCGTGCAGTCGCCGTCGTCCTCGTTCGGGGTATGCTCGCCCTGCGGAGGAAGTACGGTGGATTCGCCGAGCGTGCCGCAGACGGTGCATTTCTTCCTTGACTCGCCGACAGTGCCGCACGTCGGGCTCGTGACAACGATGTCTTCCCACTCGTGTTTGCCTGTAGCGGGCGTCGTTGTGCCTGTGCGCTCCTCAACGCCGCATCTGTTGCAGCGGTGGTAAGTGTAGCCCTCTTTGGCGCAGGTGGGAGCTACCGTTATTTCTTCGCCCCAGTCATGTCCGAGGGGGTCTCCGGTTTCGAGGTCTCTCGTCTTGTGGCAGCGGGAGCATTCCTCATAGGGTTTCTTGTCGCAGAGAGACGGCTCCTTCTTGACCCATTCATGACCGAGAGCGGGGACTTCAACATCCTGGCTGAGGATCGTGCCGCAGATGGTGCATTTCTCTGTTTTAATGCCGCCCTCTTCGCACGTCGGCTCCTTTGTGTAAGTTATTCCTCTGATATGATCGATTTTGGGGATCTCTCGTGTCGGTCTGTAATTGCATTTGCCGCATTCGAATGTCTGTATGCCGGGTTCCTTGCAGGTGACGTTTTTCGTCGTCCGCCAGTTGCCGCTGTGACCCTGCGGTCCGTTGTCGACGCAGGAAATGACAAGATGGCATTTCCTGCACTCCGTTATCGTTACGGAATCAGTCTTGCAGGCGTCTTTTATTATTGTTTTGGTTTCGACCGAGGTGTGAACTGTCGCATCGGGAGCTTTGCCGCCATCCTTCGCCGCAACCTCAACATAGCCGCACTCTGTGCAAGTTTTGACATTATATGTAATGCCATCGCAGCTGCTGTACACCTCTTCTGTCGTGCCGAAGGTGTGGTTCTTGGCATCTTCAGTGCCGGGAACTATTACCGTGAACCACTTGTTGCAGTATTTGCAGGCGCGCCTCGATGAGCCGCCGCTGCCTCTTGTGCAGGTTGCCTCATACAAGCGGATATCGGTTTCGCCGCGCACAAGGCGTGTGCCTTCTTCGTTCTTTACGATGTCGGCGTTTGTAGCGAGGACGTGCTTTCCGTTAGGCGCGTTTACCGCCGTGCATTCAAGCGCCTCGATATCTTCCTCGGTGCCGGTCGTGATATCCGCCTGTCCTTCGGGTCCGGATTTCTCGGACAATACGGATACATCGTGCGTATGCGCCTCCTCGGCGCTGTCGTGAACGTGCTCTTCCGCGCCTACGAAAAGTGCGCCGGGTATCACCATTGCGGCGCAGAGAAGAAGGCTCAGCAGAGTTTTGGCTGTTCGCTTCATAAAAATGACCTCTTTCCTGTGCGGATAAGGTTTTTACCGTTCCTGCACAAGGTATTTTTCTCGTGACGGCGGGCGCAAAAAAGCGCCGCCGCCGTTCGATACGAGATAATTATATCAGATGAAATATGCAGTTGTCAACATATTGTATATGGCACATTAAACAAAAAAATTTCGGGGGGGGGGTATTTTCGGTGAACACGGACAAAGCCTCGCGGCGCCGCAAAAAAGGCGGCGCCGCGAGGCTTTGTATCGGTGCATCAAAGCGCGCCGCGCTTTGAGAGGCGGTAGAGGATGTAATCGGCGCCGACCTGTCCGCTTTTGCCGAGATTGTAGAAATGCGCGGATTTGAGCTCGCGTATGCGGTCGCGGTATTCGTCCGCGTGGGCGAGCAGCTCGGACACGGCGTCCGCAGCGTTTGGTACGTCGGACTTCTCGATCGCGACGCCTATCTTCGAGCGGGCGGAGACGTCAAACGGGGTCAGCGGGATGAGCTTATAGTCGCGGTTCACGACCTTCATCTCCGTGTTTATGAAAAGGCAAGGCATATCCTTTGTGAACGAAAACTCAAACGCTATTGCGGACCAGTCCGTTATGAGGACGTCGGCGGTATACACCGTCACGTTGGAGGAAAAATCAGTCTCTATTATGAGATCTTCCGACATGCGGGAGCGGTATCTTTCAAGAATTGCGTTCATCTGCGCCGGGAAGCGGCGCACATACTGCGGATGCGGGCGGACGACGACGCGGAAGCCCGCAGCGGCGAGCGAGTCGACGAGCGCGTCGAGACAGGAGTCCATAATGTTGTCGGGCTGCCACGACGGGGCGACGAGGACGGTTGTCTTATCGTTCGGAGGCGGAGGATTTGAGCCGTATTCCGCTATCATCGCGTCGATAAGACCGTATCCGCACTCGATTATGCGCTTTTTCTTCGTGTGCCGCAGCTTCTCCATCGCGCGGACCTCGTACGCCTGTTCGCGGCTGACGGCGAATACGGTTGAGAAGGCGTCGAGCGCGCCCGTGCGGTATGTGAGATTGAGGCTCGAGCAGCCGTGGTCGACGTAGATGTACTCGACATTAGGCTTCACGCGGGAGCGCTTTATGTGGTATTTGTCAAGGTCCGGCGTCGTCATAACGACGACGTCCGCCTCGAGCTTCATCATATAGGGGATAAGGCGTGTCTCGTCAAGATAGAACGGGCGGATGCGGGGCTCGCCGAGCCGGAACACGGCGTCGTCGGGGTCGCTCGTGACGTAGTATATCGGGAGGGTGGGATGCTTTTCGAGAAGCGCGTCTATTATCGCCTTGAAGTACTTGTAAAATCCGCTGCTCTCGGAATAGAATACAAGGCGGGCGGCGGAGATGTTTTCCTTTGACGTCAGCTCGCGGTAATATTTTTTCGCGAGCGCGCGGTTTTTTCTCGCCGCCGCCTTTTCCTCGGCGGCGGTCTTTTTCATCGCCTCGAGTTCGCCGTAGTCTATGTACTTTTTCGGCGGGTAAACGACGTTGACGAGGAACATGACCGCTATCGAGAAGAGGTTGCCGAACGTCCAGTAAAGTCCGACGCCGGCGGGAACGATGAAGGCGAAAAACGTCGAGAAAGCTATCATGAACGCCGTCATGCCCCACTGCGCTATGCGGTCCTGCTCTATCTGAAGCACGTTTATTTTGTTCTGTATGACGCACATCAGAAGCGCCGAGAGACCGGCGAGCACGGGGATCAGAAAGAGCGCGTCGAGGCGGAGCACGCTCGGCGTCGCCGTGAGGTCGATGCCGAAAAAGTCCGTCCTCAGCGCGAGTATGTCGGGGATGACGTGTTCCGCGCCGGGGACCGAGGCAAACGCCTCGGGTGAGCGGCGTATCGCTTCGACGGCGGAGAGCTGCGCCGTCGAGCCCAAGGCGTCGACAGTCGTTCCGAGGACTGAAGCTGCCTTTTCAACGAGCGAGTCCGTGAGGGCGGCGCTGAGGTGGAGAATGTGCTTTAAGGGTTTATATACGACGTCGAGCAGCCCTAAGATGATGGGTAGCTGGAGAAGGAGCGGCCAAACGCCCGCCATCGGGCTGTAATGCTCGGATTTGTAGAGCGCGGTCTGCGCTTCGAGAAACGCGTCCTTGTCGTCGGTGTACTGATAGCGCAGAGCGTCGAGGCGAGGCTTCATCTTCACCATCTTTATGGAGTTTTTCTGCACGATTAGGGATATCGGGAACATTATGACCTTCGTACAGAGCGTGAAGAGAAGTATCGCTATGCCGTAGTCGCGGAACAGAAGGTAGCAGGCGCGCAGAAGATATCCGAGAGGCGTGCCTATGACGGAATTGATTATTTCCATGCGCTGCCCCCGTCAGTCTTTTTGCGTGCACACGGCGAGCGCTTTTATGAGTATCTCGACCTTTTCGTGCTCCCGCGCAAGCTCCGCGCGCAGCGCATTGTTTTCTGCGGCGAGGGCGGCGAGCGCGTCCCCGCCCGTCTCGTCGTATTTGTCATAAACGACGGCGGGCGCGCTGTGAACTTCGTGATGGAAAGGCTCCGCAGGGGCGGAGGCTGCCGCAGGTGCCGCGGGGATTGCAGTTGACGCAGGGGTGGCAGCGGGTTCGGCAGCCGGGGGAGCCTGTGGCGCTGTGTTATCCGTCGGGAGCTCGTAGTCGCCGAAGCCGTAATCGTCATCGTCGTCATCGTCGTCGAAATCGTCGGTGAGCGAGGCGTCGTTTACCGCGGCGCCGTCTTTTTTCTTTCCGAGCTTGCCGAAGGCGCGCTTTATGCGGCGGAAGTAAAAGCCGAGACCGGCGCCCGCCGCTATCGCGATGCCCGCTATCATCTGTATGATATACGTCATCGCGGACGGGTCTATATACGCGGAATAAGCGGAAGCCGTTACCGTGAAGAGCAGCGCGGACGCGGCGGCAAACCATATGAATAGGAGCTTTTTCATCTCACGTCTCCTTTAAAAGTGATTTATCGGGTCGGAGTCATAGAAAGGAAACAGTATCGGCGTCCTTTCCACCTCGCGCCAGTTGTCGAATACATTCGCGTCTCCGCGTATCTCGTATGTGACTGTCTCGACGTCGCGGTGACGGCGGCTCTCGTCGCACGCCTGCATGTAGAAGAGGCGGACGACCTCCTCATCCTCTCCGATGCTCTCGACGGTGCGGCCGTACTCGGCGGGATCTATCCCGAGATAGGAAAGTATCGAGGCGCGGAGGTTGTCCTGGCAGACCTGTTTGTTTGAGATCTTCATCGGTTCTTTACAGTCCGCGTGCGCGGGCTTGATGAACAGCGCAGGGCAGCGCACGCCGTCGAGCTCGCGAAGTGTGCCCGTTCTGCCGTGGTCGGCGGAGATTATGATGGTCGTATTGTCAAACGTGCCCGCCTCACGCAGCGCGTCGAGATATTGGAATATCATGTTCATGTCGCCGGCGGTCTGCGCGAGCTGCGCGTCCGTTCCCGTGCCGAGCGGGACCTTTTTGCCTTCCTCGTTCATTATATACGGCTCGTGAGAGCCCGAGAGGTGGTAGAAGGTGAACATCCCGCGCCCGTGCTCGACGGTCAATCCCTCTTCCCTGAAGCCGCCCCAAAATTTCGGGTCGTTCACGGTATACGTCCCGTGACCCTCGCTTATCGCGGCGAAGTCGCCAGTATACATCCAAAAATATGGCTTCAGCGCCTCGGGCGAGTAAACATATGCCGCCAAACGGAACATGTAGTCAAGCATCAGCGACGTGTTGACTGACTGCTTCGCGTCGACGAAGTTGTCTGCAATCCCGGACAGGTTTGCGGAGTCGCCGAAGGCATATGCCGCGTCGGAATATATCCGGACTGCGTATCCCGCGCGCTTTATGCCGGGCAGAAACAGGGAGGAGCTCCACGCCTCTTTGAAATACTCGTCGTACGGCATCGTGTAGTCGCACTTTATGCCCGTCAGAAGATATGTGACGGAGGGCATCGTCCGCGTGTAACTGCCGGTGAAGTTGTGGTAGTATGTAAAGCCGGAGAGCAGCTCTTTCCATGCGGGATTTTTTTCGAGCAGCTTGTCCGCAAACTGATTGTCGTATCTGTCGAGAAGGAAGAAGACGACGTTTTCGCCGTCGGTGACGTTGTAGAGCCCCTCGGTCGAGCAGATGACGCTGTTTTCGCGCGCCGCCGTGCCCTCGCCGCTGAAAAGCATCACCGCGAGCGCCACTGCCTGCGCGCCGACAAGGATAAGGGAGAGGACGCGCACCGTGTGCGTCCATATGCAGCGGCTGAAATAGAGGATCAGGAACGCCGCCGCCGCGACGGCGAGCCAAAATAAAAGATCGAGAACGGCGGCGGAGGCATACTCCGTCCATTCTATTGCATGCCCGTCGAGCGTGCCGTGGTCGACGTTCAGAAAATTGCGCTGGATATAGCCGGCGACGGTAACGGCGAAAAGCGAGGTCACGGCGCAGTTGTATATCTTGCCCCTCAAAAGGGCGAGTATGCCGAATATCACGGCAAACGACGCCGTGCCGACGAGCAGCACGGGGATTACGAGGTCAGAGAAGGGGAACGAGAGGTACCGCGCGCTCTGAATGTAAAGCTCGAACGGACCGAATATGATAAAGGTGAATACGAATGCAAACGCGGCGCACGCCGAGATCGAAAGGCGCAGGCGCGGGGAGCGCTTGTCCTCAAACAGCGAGCGCAGCCTTAAAGCAAAGCTCCCGCCGCGCCCGGAAGGCTTTTTGCCGTTTTCCGCCGCGGAGTTATCGGATATGGCGTCGGTCACGCGGCGCATCTCCTCGGGGGAGCTGTCGGCCGTCAGCGGCGGGAATGAAAAGTCGTTTTTATTCTTATCGCAGTTTTTCATGCGTCTGTCTCCCATTTTTTTGTCGGACACAAGTATATCATGTTTTCTTATTTATGTAAATGAAACGAGGCGGTTTTTTTGGATTTGTTCACGAAATGTTTACTTTTGTTCACGGTCCCGCCAAAAGAGGCGGTAAAATGAACGGTAATGTGTTCAGGGAACGAAAAAGACCGGCGAGGACGCACATAATTGAAAATCGGGTTGATTTCGGCGCGGTTATGTGGTAAAATTAAACTGCGGCAGAAGGCGCGGACAAATGCGCCGGCTTGCATACGGACGGCAAACATGACGTGATGCCGCGCCGGAAAGGTATGGTGACTTAGGATCATGACAGCAGAACTCGGTTTAAAGGAAAAGACGGACAGAGAGGCGGTTATAAAGGAAAAGAACTGCTATCTCTTCGTGCATTTTATAGGCGAGAGCCCCGACGGGGAGCAGATATACTTCTCTATTTCGCGCGACGGCGTTCACTTCTGCGATATGAACGGCGGGCAGCCCGTCCTCCGCTCAACGATTGGAGAGGGCGGCGTGAGAGATCCGTTCCTCATCCGCTCCGTGATCGACGGAAAATTTTACATAATCGCGACCGACCTCCGCATTGCGAACGGCAAGGGCTGGGGCGTCGCACAGGAGGCGGGGAGCCGGAACATCGTCGTCTTCTCCTCCGACGACCTCGTGAATTGGTCGGAGCCGTGGCTCTATGACACGGGGCTTGAGGGCGCGGGCTGCGTTTGGGCGCCGGAGGCCACATACGACGAGGAACGCGGCGCGTATCTCGTGTTTTGGGCGTCGAAGATGCTGATGGACGAAAGCGGACGCCGCAAGCAGGAGATATTCCGCTCTTATACAAAGGACTTCAGGAATTTTTCGGAGCCGAAGCTCTATATCGAGCTCGCCGACGACGTCATCGACACGACAATCGTCAAGCAGGACGGCGTTTTCTACCGCTTCTCGAAGGACGAGGTTACAAAGCGCGTTATTCTCGACTGCGGGCGCGATCTTATCGGCGAGTTCAAAGAAATAAAGAGCGAGGCGCTCGCGTCGCTTCCCGGCGTTGAGGGACCTATCGCGTTTCTGCGTCATGACGGGACGTGGTGCGTCATGCTCGACCAGTTCGCGAAGGGTGCGGGATACCTGCCGCTGCTCTGCAGCGACCTTTCGAGCGGGAAGATGGAGATAATGGACAGCTCTGACTACGATCTCGGCAAGACGAAGAAGCGCCACGGCGGCATTCTTCCGATAACAGGGGAGGAATACGAACGCGTGAAGGCGGCGTTCGGAGCGTAGAATCAAAAACAGCGGGGAGCCTGACGGCTCCCCGTTTTCGCGCAATATAAGATCCGGTCGCACGGCGTGCTCCGCCGTGCGACCGGTGTTTTTTCGGGATCGCGTATTCTCTTGTCACGTTGCCGAGGCGAGCGCTGCTTCAAGCGTTCCTCTGACGGCGCCGGGACCTTTTGTCATGTCGGCGAAATACGCGGCGACGCGAGGGAAAAGCTCCGTTTCCGTTATGTCGAGCCCGAATATCGTCACATCCGAAAGTATCGGTCTCAGCGCCTCTTCGGCGGCGGCCTGTCCTAACGGCTCGCCGACCTTTATTCCGGAAAGATGTTCGCTGACCTCCTCGAGCCTCGGGTCGGAGCTCGGGGTGAAGCTCTTCCCCTCGTCGTCGACGGCGAGCAGATAGCGGCACCAGCCCGCATAGACGAGCGGAACGGCCGTCAGAGAGTCGAGAGAGAGCCCGCGGCTCCTGTATTCCTTCACGGTCTGTCCGAAGCGGACGGAGAGCTTCTGCGACGTGTCCGTTGCTATTCTCTGCGGCGTGTCGGGCATGAAGGGGTTCGGGAGCCGGACGTTTATGACCTCGTCAAGGAACGCCTCAGGCGAGATTATGCCGGGGTCCGCCGAGACCGGGAGTCCTTCCGTTCTTCCGAGGCGGTTGACGAGGGCGGAGAGCGTCTTATCCTTCATCTCTTCATTTATGAGGTCATAGCCGAGAAGGCAGCCGAAGACGGCGAGCGCGGTGTGAAGCGGGTTGAGGCACGTCGATACCTTCATGCGCTCGACGAGGCTTACCGTGTCCCGGTCGGTGAAGATGACGCCGACCTTGTCGAGCGGCGGGCGTCCGGCGGGGAATTTATCCTCGACGACGAGGTACTGAGGCTCCTCCGCGTTGACGAAAGGAGCGATATATGTGTGTTTTTCCGTTACGACCGTCTCCGTGTCAACAAATCCCGACGACGAAAGGAGCTCCGCGACACGCGCGTCAGGGCGCGGCGTGATCTTGTCTATCATGCTGCACGGGAACGCGACGCGGTCCTCGTCCGTCAGGTAATCGACGAACGCCTGGATATAGAGCCCGCGCGCCTGCCAGCCGCGCGCGTATGCGAGCACGGCGGAGCGCAGCCGCTCCCCGTTTCTGGAGCAGTTGTCGAGCGAGAGCAGCGTTATCGGGAACGCGCCCGCGGTGTAGCGGTAGTAGAGCAGATGCGTCAGCTTTCCGAGGAAGGAGACGGCGTGCTCGGGGGAGCTTTCAAGGTCCGGGATCGGCTGCGGGACGACGTACCCCTTCTCCGTTATCGTGAACGTCACGAGGTGAAGTGAGGGGGAAACGAATATCTCGCGGAGGCGGGATTCGGAGTCGTCGACGTAAAGGGACTCGGCGACGCTGCCGATGGGGGTCTTTTTCACGCTGCCGTCGCCGCAAAGCGTCACGAGCAGCGAGACGTCGTCGTGAGGTCTGTATATGCGCTCGATTATCTCGCGGTCAAAGCCCTCGGCAGCGATTATGCCGCGAGTTGTGAGCCCCTCTTCGAGCATGCGCTCAGCGAGCGCGCAGGGGAACGCGCGGAATATGTTTCCGGCGCCGAAATGGAGCCATTCGGGAGACGCTTTCGTCAGCTCGCGCATGGCGGAGCGGTCATAAGGGAAACGGAGATCTTCTGTCTTCATTGTTTTTCCTCTTCCTGTGCCAAACAAAGATGTCAAAATTTCACTGAAAATGCCGTTTTTTCAGTACTTCGCGATCGGTAGCGAGTCGTCGTCCTCGCCTTTTTTTATCGAGAGAATTTTTATCGGATATTCGACGCCCGTGTTCACGCGGACGGTGACGGTCTCGCCCGCTTTGTGTCCGAGCAGTGCTTTGCCGACGGGGGATTCCTTCGAGATGCAGTCGCGGAAAACGTCGTTTCGGAGCGTTGTTACGATGCGTATTGTGCGCTCCTCGTCGTCCTCGGGATAGTATATCGTCAGCTCGTCGAAGAGCCCCGCCTCGTCGGGCGCGGAGTCCGTCGTGATGACGACGGCGGTGCGGATCATGTTTTCAAGATAACGTATGCGGCTGTTGTTGCGGTTCAGCTCGCGCTTCGCGGAGCGGTATTCGTCGTTTTCGGAAAGGTCTCCGAGGTCGCGGGCCGATTTGACGGCTTCCTTTAAGGTCGCCCGTCTTGCGATCCGCTCCTCTATCTCTTCCTGCATTTTTTCAATATCGACTTTAGTAAGCTCGTTGTGCATAATTCACCCCGAAAATGTGACCGTGCGGTCACTCTTCTCTGCCCTCCGACGGCGCGGTCTCGCGGTACGATACCGTGCCTCTCGAAGGATATTTTGATTTATCGAACCTGTAATAATATTCTATTGCGTTGTCGCGGCAATATGCCTCGACCTCGGCGTCGGTGCACATGAAAACGTCATACGGCGCACCGACCGTGCGCGGGCAGGCGTCAAAGTGGTAGAGACCGTCGCCGATGTCGACGAGCAGCCACCAGTGCGCGGCTTCGCCTTCGTAAGCGAGGCGCGTTATGCGCGTCGACTTTATCCCGGCGCATTCGAGCAGCTCGGACGAGGCGAGCATGAAGGAGAACGCGCCGCCTTTCTTTTCAGTCAGGACCTTGTAAGCCTCGCCGACGGGGTCGTTTTCGTCAAACTTCGCCTTCGCGTCGAGCGTGATGTTGGAGCGTACCCAGTTGTAGACCGCGAGCGCGCGGGAGAACTTGTCCTCTCCGGCGGACGGCGCTATCTCGGCGTCGTATATCGCCTTTGCGGCGGCTTTGACGTCGGACTCCGGAATGACGGGGCGCTCGACAACGTGGACAGTCGCGCGGACTATTGTGCGGTTGCCGGAGGAGTCCTCCGCGCTGTATGTTATCTCGTATGTGCCTATCTTGTTCGGGTTGACAAGGCTGTTGTCGACGACGAGGCGCGGGACCTCGCCGGAGTCGTCGCTGACGGTTATGCCTTCACGGTATGAGGGCGAGTCTCCGACGTAGACGGTGATATCGCGGACGTTGTGTATCTCGGGCGGCGTCGTGTCGACGGCGCACGTTGCGAGCGCGTTTATCTCGGTGACGTTGCCCGCCTCGTCGGTGAGGACTATCGTTACGGGCACGTCGTCGGTAGTGTTGAAGTCGTAGGTGTCCTTGAAAGTGCAGGCGACGGACGTCGCGTCTGTTATGCCCGCGACGAAATCCTCCGCGCGCGGCGAGGTCTTCGAGGTGATGTGGACGGTGACGGGCTGCGCCTGCGGCGGCGTCGTGTCCTCAAGGATGAGCGTCGAGGTATAGGGTGTGCCGTCGACGACGACGGTCACCTTGTGCGTGCCGAGACCGAGATCGGCGACGGCGAGCGGATCCTCAAACGTGAATATGCGCTGACGCCAGCTGTCAACGGCGGTGTTGATGAATTTTTCGACAGTGACGGGGTTTCCCATCTCTATTCTGACAGAGTCGCAGAGGTAGGAGCGGACTGTATAGCCGCAGCGGTGCCTGTGCTCGGCTCCGTGAGAATCCTTGACTATGAGCTCGATCTCGTGGTATCCGGGCTCGCTCGTCGGCGCGTCTCCCTCGATCGTCGCGGTGTAGCGGACGCGGGTGAACGCGGACGACATTATGAAGTCGTCACCTGTGAGCGTGTCTCCGGGGTTTACGACGGGGGCGAGCACCGTGTACGCGCCCTTGTCGCTGCCGCACGAGACAAAAATGAGCGCAAGAAGCGCGAAAATTGATGCGGCGAGCACGCGCAGAGCAAGTTTTTTGCGGGTATGTATATCCGAACTGACTGTTTTCATAATAAATATAAGTCCCTCTCTCGAAAATCGGGATACAGATAAGTTATTATACCACATCGCCGAGCGCGTGAAGCAGTGCGAGGCGGCGGTCGTCAATGATTGCAGTGATGTCGGAAGGCAAAGCGGCATTGCCGCGCATGGCTTCCGGAAACATCACACAATCATTATACCACAAATTCCAGCCTTAGAGCCGCCGATTTGCGGCGGCATAAGATCAAAAGGAATTTTGGTCAATAAACGCATCCTCAGACTGTCGTCGCCGCTGCCGAGGCGACTTTGGCATAGACTGTGTTTATTATATCACATCAAATCGCGCTTGTCACTACGATATCGGAAATTTCCGCGTTCTCTCCGCGCGTCTCGGAGGCGAAAAAAATGATTGAAAGGCGGCGTTTTATGCTGTATAATATATTGAAGTAACTCACGAACCGAACGCGGGCGGCGACCGCCCTTTACGGGAGCGGGACCGGCAAGGAAAAAACGGGAGGCTTTTTGCAATGGCGAATTACAGACAGGACAAGATAAACAGCGCCGTAACGGAGGAGATGGCGAAAATAATACGCGAGATAAAGGACCCGCGCGTCGCGGACGCGTTCGTCACGGTCACATCCGCGCGCGTCTCCGCCGACCTCAAATACTGCCGGCTGTATTTCTCTTCGCTCTCGGGCGACGAGGGAGAGATCATGCGCGGGCTCCGCTCCGCGTCCGGCTTCATCCGCTCGCGCCTCGCGGAGCGGCTCAATCTCCGCGTCACGCCGGAGCTCACTTTTGAGGCGGACAGGTCGATAGAGCACGGCGCGCACATCGCCGAGGTCTTAAAAAAGATAGAAAACGAAAGAAGAGAAAAGGGCGTGGAGGAGAATAATGACTGAGAAAATAAGCGCCGCAACGGAGAGCCGGGCAGCCGAAATCCTTGCCGCGGCGGCAGGGGGAGACGTCGACATCGCGACGCACGTCTCGCCGGACGCGGACACGCTCGGATGCGCGCTCGCGCTCGCGGCGCTCATGAATGAAAACGGCGGGCACGCGCGCGTCGTTCTGACAGACACGGTGCCGGAGTACCTGAAATTTTTGACGGACGGCGCGCCGACGGGAATAGAGCTGCGCCCCGGTTCGTTCCGCCTTGCGGTCGACGTTGCGGCGTCCCGTCAGCTCGGCGCGCTCGCTGGCGAGAGATTTGACCTTATGATAGACCATCACGGCACGGGCGAACCGTTCTGCGACAATGTCGTCGACGCCGGCGCCGCGGCGTGCGGCGAGATCGTCTTCCGCATAATAAAGCTCCTGCGCGACACATTCGGCATGAGGGTGCCCGTGTCGGCGGCGACATATCTTTATGCCGCCATAAGCGGCGACACAGGCAGCTTCCGCTTCGCGAACACGACGGCGGACACGCACAGGGCTGCGGCGGAGCTGCACGAGATGGGGGCGGACACCGTCACCGTCGCGCATAGGCTCCACGCCGTAAAAACGCTGAGAGAGCTTCGGGCGGAGAGGCTCGCGCTTTCAAACATGAAGCTGCTTTTTGACGGGAAGCTCATCGCGACGTCGGCAAGCTCGAAAGAGCTCGCCGAAAACGACATTCTGCCCGTCGACTTTGCAGAGGCTGACCTCATGCGCTCGGTTTCGGGCGCGCTCGTCGGCGTGTCTCTTCGCGAAAGCTCGGAGGGAGAATGGAGAGTTTCGACGAGGAGCAACGTTCTTGACGGACGCTCTGTCGACTGCGCCGCCGTATGCGCGCGCTTCGGAGGCGGAGGACACAGGGGCGCCGCGGGCTGCACGGTGTACGAAAAGAGCGCGGAGGCGGCGCTGGCAGCCGTTGCGGACGCGTTTTCGGAGGAAATGTTTTGACGCGCGGGGACGGCAGGGAGCCGCTCGGCGTCGTTGTCGTCGACAAGCCGGAGGGCATGACGTCGTTTGACGTCGTGGCGAAGATTAGGAAGATATACGGCACGCGGCGCGTCGGCCACACGGGAACGCTCGACCCGATGGCGACGGGGGTGCTCGTGATACTCGTCGGAAGGGCGGCGAAGGCGGCGGACATAATACCCGCGTCCGAAAAGATATACGAGGCGCGCCTGAGGCTCGGCGTCGTGACGGACACAGAGGACGTAACGGGCGAGGTGCTATCGACGTCGCGGGCGCTGCCGAGTGTCCCTGACGTGGAGGCTGCCGCGCGCGGATTTCTCGGGGAATACATGCAGACGCCGCCGATGTATTCGGCAAAGAAGAAGGGCGGCGAAAAGCTCTACGAGCTCGCAAGGCGCGGCGTCACCGTCGAGCGCGAGCCGTGCCGCGTCGAGATATACGATATAAGAACGGCGCCGACCGAGAGGGCGGACGAATATTTTCTCACCGTCAGCTGCTCAGGCGGGACATACATAAGAACGCTCTGCGCCGACATCGGCAAAAAGCTCGGCTGCGGCGGCTGCATGGCGGCGCTGCGGCGGACAAAGACGTGCGGCTTTTCGCTTTCGGAGGCGCGCACCATCGAGGAAACGGCATCGTCGCCGGAGGATGCCCTGCTCCCGACGGCGAGGCTTTTCGGCGCGCTTCGCGAGATCGTGATGAGCGACGGTGACGTGCGCCGCATCGCAAACGGTCAGGCGGTACCGGCGTCCGGCTTTTCGGAGGGCGAGCGCGCAAAGCTATTTTCGGAGAATGAGGGATTTTTTGCGGTCGGAGAGGTACACGACGGCTCCGTCCGCGCGATAAGGCAGTTTCTGCTTTTGGGGTAACGATGTTTTATAAGGAAGAAAAGAACGGTACGGTCATATATAAGTCAACGCTTCTGCATGTGCGTCACGGGTTTTCGACTCGCGTCGGCGGCAGCTCCGACGGGGAGGTGCCTGGTCTCAACCTCGGCTACTGCCGCGGGGACTCGATGTGCACCGTAAACGAAAACAGGCGGATCTTTGCCGGTGCGTGCGGCGTCACGGAGCATTTGGAGAGGCACGTTTTCACGACGGCGAAGCAGATACACTCCGCCCGCGTCGAGTACGTCACGGCGACGACTGCCGACGCGGACTTTGTCGCGGACGGCTTTGTCACCGACATTCCGGGCGTGCCGATAGGGGTCAAGTGCGCGGACTGCGTGCCGATACTCCTTTACGAGGCGGGCGCGGGCGTCGCCGCCGCGGTCCATGCCGGATGGCGCGGGACCGCTAGCGGGATCGCGGCCGTCGCGGTCGAGAGGATGTGCCGCCTCGGCGCCGTCCGTTCGCGGATAAGGGCGGCGATAGGTCCTTCAATATGCTCCGAGTGCTTCACGGTAGGCGAGGATTTCTGTGACGAGTTCAGATCTCTTGCCGCCCGCTCCCCGCACCCGAAAATGCGGATAGGAGCGGAGGACATGATAAACCTCTATATAAGCCGGGGCGACGACGGGAGGCTGAGATGCAGCCTTCAGTCCGTGAACGAGCGGCTGCTCGAAATGGCGGGGATAGGCGCCGTCGACAGGGCGGACATATGCACGTTCGAAAACGAAGGCGAGTTCTGGTCGCACAGGCGCGACGGAGAAAAACGCGGCGTCACCGGCGCGCTCATAGCGCTTTAAAAACGGTCGGGAGCCTGAGCGTCACAGCATATTCACATAATTTTCGTGAAAAAACCGCATCCCGAAGCAAAAATAGGGAAGATTTTTCATGCAAAATGTGATATACTATGAAGCAGTACATTTTTGCGCCTCCGGCTCTCTGCCGCGGCGCCGACATAAAAAAGAACCGAAAAAACAGGAGAAGCCTTAATGGGGAAGACTGAGATGACCGGCAGGCAGAATATCGACCTCTCGCAGGAGGCGAAAGAGACGACCGGTGAGAGCGAATACATGATAGAGGTCGAGAACCTCGTGCGCCGTTTCGGCGACAAGTACGCCGTCGACGACATCAGTTTCAAGGTGAAAAAAGGTGAGGTCGTCGGCTTTCTCGGACCGAACGGAGCCGGAAAATCGACGACGATAAACGTCATAACGGGATTTCTTTCGAGCACCTCGGGCGTCGTGCGCGTCGCTGGGCACGACGTTCTCGAAGAGGCGTCCGCGGCAAAGCGGATGATAGGATATCTTCCCGAGCAGCCGCCGCTCTATATAGACATGACCGTCGACGAATATCTCAATTTCACATACGAGCTCAAGAACTGCACATACAACAGGAAAAAGCACCTTGACGAGATATGCTCCGTGACGAAAATAGCTGACGTGCGCGGCAGGCTCATAAAGAACCTCTCGAAAGGGTACCGCCAGCGCGTCGGCATAGCTCAGGCGCTCGTCGGCAACCCGCCGCTCATTATCCTCGACGAGCCGACGGTCGGTCTTGACCCGAAGCAGATAATAGAGGTCCGCTCGCTTATCCGCGCCCTCGGCGAGAACCACACAGTCCTGCTCTCGACCCACATCCTCTCCGAGGTGCAGACGGTGTGCGACAGGATAATAATAATCAACAAGGGCAAGATCATAGCGGACGAGGAAAAGGAAGACATCGTCCGCGTCGCCGAGGAAGGGAGAACATATCTTGCGAAGATATGCGGGCCCACGCGCGAGGTGACGAACCTTCTGCGCTCGAGGCAGGGCGTTCTCCGCGTCGAAAGGCAGAGCGAGCGCGACGGAGAGGCTTACACCTACATCATAGAGAGCGAGCCCGGCGTCGACATAAGAAAGAACCTGTTTTTCGCGCTCGCGCAAAATAACTGGGCGCTCGTCGGGCTTGAGCCCGTCGGCGAGAACCTCGAGGAGGTCTTCATACGCCTCGTCGACCGCGCGGACAACAAAAAGCAGTCGAGAAGAGAGCGGAAGTCTGTCATAGACAATTCCGACCTCGGCGCACGGAATTAAGGAAGGGAAAAAGAAATGGGAGCTATATATAAAAAGGAAATGAGGGCGTATTTCACGACGCCCGTCGGGTATATCTTCCTCGCGGCGATGCTGTTGATATCTGCCGTCGTCTTTTCGTACACGACCCTCCAGCAGGCAACGTGGAACACGAGAACATACTTTATGGCGATGGTGTTCGTGTTCGTCGTGCTCGTGCCCGTCCTGACGATGAAGTCCTTCTCGGAGGAGAGGAGAACGAAGACGGAGCAGATGCTCTTGACCTCGCCCGTCAGCCTCCCGAGCCTTGTGCTCGCGAAGTATTTCGCGGCGATGACGATGATGGCGGGCGTGCTCGCGCTGACGGCTGTCTACTACATCCCGTTTTACGCGCACGCGGAGCCCGAGACGGCGATACTCTTCGGCGACATAATAGCGCTGCTGCTCGTAGGGAGCGCGTTTATAGCCGTGGGGCTGCTCATATCCTCGCTGACGGAGAACCAGATGACGGCGTGCGTTCTGACTATCGTTGTGATCCTCGTGTTCCTCGTCGCCAGCTTCGGGAACGCGTATATAGACGTTTACGCCGTCCGTGCCGTCCTCGGCTGGATATCGGTATTCTCCCGCTTCGGCAACTTCATGAACGGGATATTCGACATAGGCGCGACGCTGTATTATCTTTCGATAACGGCGGTCGCCATATTCCTGACGGTGCGCGTTTATGAAAAGCGCCGCTGGGGCTGATCTTGGGGGTGCGCCTTATGAAGAACAATATAAACAGCATGGCAAAAAGCAAGAAGCTCCGCTACGGCGGAACGTCCGCCGCTCTCACGGTCGCCTTCGTCGCGCTCGTGATAATAGTGAACGTCATTTTCTCCGCGTTTGCGACGAAGTACAGATGGTATATAGATATGACGTCCACGTCTCTCTACTCGCTCGACGACTCGACGGTCGACGTGCTCAAAAATGTTGACAGCGACGTCCTCATAACGTTCTGTCAGGACAAAGACGAGGTCGACGCGGACGCGGCGCTGTTCATGATACACAATACGGCGCAGAACCTCGCCGACAAGTTCCATAATATAAAGATAGAATACCGCGACGTCATGCGCGACAAGAAATATCTCGAGCGCTTCCGCACGGTGGCGACCGACTTTGTCAAGACTACGTCCGTCATAATCTCGTCGGGCACCGAGTACCGCAAGTACGACTCGGAGAGATTTTTCATCAAGGACACCGAGGATCCGACCTACATTTGGGCTTATGACGGAGAGAACAGGTTCGCGTCCGCGATACTTCAGGTGACGGCGTCGGAGACGCCGATCGCGTACTTCACGATGGGGCACGGCGAGGCGCTGACGGGAGACGCGACGACGTTCATCTCACTTATAGAGGACGCGGGTTACAAGGTAGAACCGATAGATCTTTCGACGCAGGATATGTCCGAGGACGCGCGCCTTCTCATAATCAACGACCCGCAGTACGATTTCGGCGGCATCTACGAGGAGCACACCGGCAAGTCGGAGATAGAGAAGATAGACGATTTTCTCGACGGCTTCGGCTCTGTCATGACGTTCGTCTCGCCCGAGAGAGTCGGAAATCTCAAAAATCTCTCGGAATTTCTTGAGGAATGGGGCGTCGTCTTTATGCCCGGCGTCACCGTTTCCGACCCCGACAACGCGGTATCCGTCGACGGGTTCTCCGTCGTCGGTCAGTACAACACCGAGGAGAGCGAGCTTGCGTCCGCCGTATACAGCAGGCTGACGGAGCTTTCGAGCCAGCCTAAGGCGATCTTCCGCTCCGCCACGCCTATAAAGCACGCGTGGGTCGAGGAGAATAAAAATATGTCCGACCTAAGCTCCCGCGTCATTTCCGACGTCTTTATGACGAGCTCCACGGCGAAGCTGACGGAGAACGGGGAGACGCGCGACGCCGACGGCGTTTACGGTCTCATGACGATATCGCAGGAATACAAGATAGTGGACAACGAGGACTACACGAGCTATGTCGTCGCATGCGGCAGCCCCGAGTTCGTGTCGCCGCAGTACCTGAACAGCAACGTCCATTCGAACCGCGACGTCATTCACTCGCTTCTGATATCGCTCGGAAAGGAAAACGTCCCCGCCGGCATAGAGTTCAAGGTGTTCGCGGACTATGACCTTGACATAACGACGGCTCAGGCGAACACATGGACATATACCTTGGTGCTCGTAATGCCGATATGCATAGCCGTCGCCTGCATCGTCGTCACGGTCAGAAGAAGGTACAAATAAATGCTCAAAACACAGAGGATAATGATAGCGGTGCTCATCGCGGTTTTCGCGGTGCTGACCGCGGCGTACTTTATCGTCGTCCGTCCGATGACGGCGCCCGAGGAGACGCAGCCGGAGACGCTCGTCACCGACGCGGGAGAGGGAGAGGCGTACAGCGTGCTTCTGATGTTCCCGCAGGTGCGGCGCGAGGATATGGCTTCGATCGAGGTGCACAACGACTACGGGACGTATAAGTTCGTTTACGACAAGGACGCGAAGGACTTTATTCTCGAGGGTCACGAGAGGCTCGCGAGAGACGCGGAAAAGATATCTGCGCTCGTTGTCAACACGGGCACGACATACGCGCTCGAAAAGCTCTCCGACCACGCGACGGCAGAGGAACTCGAGGACTTTGGACTCTCGGACGCCGCAGACCCCGCGTACTATAAAATAACGACGAACAGCGGGACAGTACACACGGTAAAGATAGGCGAACGCATCATCTCGGGCGGCGGATATTACGCGATGTACGAGGGCAGGGACGCGATATACGTCCTTTCCGCCTCGTTCGAGGAGACTGTGCTCGCGCCCGTCGAAGCCCTCCTGTCGCCGATGCTGACTGCCGGCGTCAGCGCCAAGGAATACTACAAGATAGACAATTTCTCGATAAAGCATTACGGCGAAGATTTCCTCACCTGCCGAAACCTCACGGCGGCGGAGCTTGCAGAGCTTGAAACATCAGCGGTCGCGGACGCAGTTTCCGTTTTTCCGGGCGAGTATCAGCTCTCGACTTATTACGACAAGACCATACAGACCCTCGCGGCATACGAGGGAGAGGAAGTTGTGGCGATAGACCTGACCCCGGAAAACCTTGAAAAATACGGGCTGAAAGACGAGCCCTATGTCATCTCCTACGAATACGAGGGGTATAAGTTCCGCCTTGTCGCAAGCGAGCCCGTCGACGGATACTATTACGTTTCGACGTCGGCGTTTGAGGACATAATAAAGGTGCCGGAGGCGGATTTTGACTTCCTTTCATGGGGGCTTCTGCGCTGGGTCGAGTCGTCGGTGTTCTCGCGCGGCATCACGTCCGTTAAGGAGATATCGGTGCACGGCGGCGATGTTGACGAGACGTTCCGCCTCACTCATCATCCGAACGACGACCCCAATCTTATCGTGATAGGCGACGTTTGCGGACAGATAGCGAACGTACGCAATTTCCGCGAATTTTATAAGACGCTGCTGCTCGTCAGCATAGAGGGCGAGGCGCCCGAGGGCGTCACGGCGGACGAGGACAAATGTATGCTGAAGTTTTCAGTGACGACGAACGGAGGCAAGACGACGGAGTACGGCTTCTACCGTTACAGCACGCGCCGCTGTCTTCTGACCGTCAACGGAAGCTCGAGCTTCTATGTGCTCGCGGACGACGCCGAGAAGGTAATAAGCGACGCCGACAAGGCGATGAAGGGCATCGAGATAAACGCGACCGACAAAAAATAACGGCGCGGTAAAAGAAAAAACGGTCCGCCGGCAAAACTTTGCCGGCGGGCTCTTCAAAAAGGACAGGAGCCGCAAAATGACGATAAACGGATTACAAAAACTGACGCTTCTCGATTTCCCGGGAAAGGTCGCCTGCACGGTTTTCACGGCGGGCTGCAATATGCGCTGCCCGTTCTGCCACAATGCGTCTTTGGTCAGGGGCGAGGCGCCGCCCGTCATGGAGACGGAGGAGTTTTACGCGTTTCTGAAAAAGCGCACGGGCATCCTCGAGGGCGTTGCGATAACGGGCGGCGAGCCGCTGATACAGCCCGGGATCGGGGACTTTGCCAAAAGGGTGAAGGAGCTCGGGTTCGCGGTGAAGCTCGATACTAACGGGACGCAGCCGGAAAAGCTGCGCGCCATGATAGATGAGGGTCTGCTCGATTACGTCGCGATGGACATCAAAAACTCGCGCGAAAAGTACAAAGAGACCGCGGGGATCTCGGGAGACGCGCTCATTTCGCGCGTCTCGGACTCGATTGAGATACTTCTGTCCTGCGGCATCGAGTACGAGTTCCGCACGACGGTGACGAGAGAACTGCATACGCCGGACGACATTGCGGACGCGGCAAAATGGATCTCGGGCGCCGAGAGGTATTATCTTCAGCAGTTCCGCGACTCGGGAGAGCTGCTCGTCGGCGGCTTTACCTCACCGACGAAGGAGGAGATGGAGAAAATGGCGGACGCCGCGCGTCCGTTCGTTAAGACGGTGGCGCTGCGGGGCGTCTGAGTTCTAAAGACACAATATATTGTGTCAAAAATTCAAATCACGGATACGGGGAGGCGCTTTTCGGCGCATATGCGGCGGCGAAGCTCTCCCCCGTTTTTTCGCGCCCCAATATTTTGTATGTATGGCCGGGCGGATGACGGAGAAAATGAATAATGAAAAAGCGAAAGGTGCGCGACGGCATTTTCGGGAACACGGCGAGCAAAAACGGATATTAGTGAGCTTTGTATATAATATACAAAAACAAAGCGCCGTTTTTGTCACAGACAAAATGTTATAACCGTCTTGACACCGTGCATCAGGTTGTGATATAATTTCTCTCGTGCTACAAAATGTAGTATGTCAGCACAAGTAGTCATACAAAATAAATTGCATAGGGACGTTGGAGGAAGATATGTATCAGGTAATAAAACGTGACGGACAGATAGCGGAATTCGATATTTCCAAGATAAGCAGGGCGATAGAAAAGGCGTTTGACGCCGAGCATACGAACTATCATCCCTCGGTCATAGATCTTCTCTCTCTGAAGGTCACGGCTGACTTTTCCTCCAAAATAAAGGACGACAGGATATCTGTCGAGGACATACAGGACAGCGTCGAGAAGGTGCTCTCCGAGGCGGGATATGCGGACGTCGCGAAGGCCTACATCCTCTACCGCCGCCAGCGCGAGAAGATACGCAACATGAGCTCCACGATCCTCGACTACAAGGAGCTCGTCGACAAATACGTCAACGCTGACGACTGGCGCGTCAAGGAGAACAGTACGGTCACATATTCCGTCGGCGGTCTCATCCTCTCGAACTCGGGCGCGATAACGGCGAATTACTGGCTGTCGGAAATATACGACCGCGAGGTCGCGGACGCGCACAGGAACGCGGACATCCATCTGCACGACCTTTCGATGCTGACGGGATACTGCGCGGGCTGGTCGCTCAAGCAGCTTATACGCGAGGGCCTCGGCGGCGTCACGGGGCGCATTACGTCAGCTCCGGCAAGTCATCTCTCCACCCTCTGCAACCAGATGGTGAACTTCCTCGGCATTATGCAGAACGAGTGGGCGGGCGCGCAGGCGTTCTCCTCGTTCGACACATATTTGGCGCCTTTCGTAAAAGTGGACAACCTCACATACAAAGAGGTCAAGCAGTGCATACAGAGCTTCATCTTCGGCGTGAACACGCCGTCCCGCTGGGGCACGCAGGCTCCGTTCTCCAACATCACGCTCGACTGGACAGTCCCCGCAGACCTTGAAAACCTCCCCGCTATCGTAGGCGGAAAGGACATGGACTTCACCTACGGCGACTGCAAGGCGGAGATGGACGTCATCAACAAGGCGTTCATAGAGATAATGATAGAGGGCGACGCGAACGGCCGCGGCTTCCAGTACCCGATCCCGACGTACTCGATAACAAGGGACTTCGACTGGTCGGAGACCGAGAACAATAAGATGCTCTTCGAGATGACGGCGAAGTACGGCACGCCTTATTTCTCCAACTATATCAACAGCGACATGGAGCCGTCGGACGTGCGCTCGATGTGCTGCCGCCTGAGACTTGACCTGCGCGAGCTCCGCAAGAAGTCGGGAGGCTTCTTCGGCTCGGGCGAATCGACGGGCTCGATAGGCGTCGTTACGATAAACATGCCCCGCATCGCGTATCTGTCAAAGACCGAGGAGGAGTTCTACTCCCGCCTCGACCACATGATGGACATTGCGGCGCGCTCGCTCGACACGAAGCGCACGGTCATAACAAAGCTGCTCGACGCGGGTCTCTACCCGTACACGAAGCGCTACCTCGGCACGTTCGCAAACCATTTCTCGACGATAGGGCTTGTCGGCATGAACGAGGCGTGCCTCAACGCAAGGTGGCTCCGCTGCGACCTCACCGACCCGAAGGCGCAGCAGTTCACGAAGGATGTGCTCAACCACATGAGAGAGCGCCTCTCCGACTATCAGGAGAAGTACGGCGACCTCTTCAATCTCGAGGCGACCCCGGCTGAATCGACGTCGTACCGCCTCGCTAAGCACGACAAGGAACAGTACCCGGACATCATCACGGCAAACGAGCGCTGCGGGACGCCGTATTACACGAACAGCTCGCATCTGCCCGTCGGATTTACCGACGACGTATTCTCCGCGCTCGACATACAGGACGAGCTTCAGACGCTCTACACGTCCGGCACCGTTTTCCACGCGTTCCTCGGCGAGAGACTTCCCGACTGGCGCTCGACGGCGGCGCTCGTCCGCAAGATAGCGGAGAACTACAAGCTCCCGTACTACACGATGTCGCCGACGTACTCTATCTGCCCAGAGCACGGCTACATCTCGGGCGAGCACTTCGAGTGCCCCGAGTGCGGCGAGGAGACCGAGGTATACAGCCGTATAACCGGCTACTACCGCCCGGTCCGCAACTGGAACGCGGGCAAGGCGCAGGAGTTCCGCGACAGGCTCGAATACGACGTCGGCGCGTTCATACAGAACGAGGTGCCCGAAAACACGTCCGCATCGGTGGAAAATGAGCCCGCCGAGCAGCTGGTGGCGTCCGGCGGGGAGAACCTCTACCTCTTCACGACGGCGACCTGCCCGAACTGCAAGATAGCGGTGTCTCTGCTCGACCGCGCCGGAATCGGCTACGATAAGCTCTTGGCGGAGGAAGACCGCGAGCTCACAAAGGAGTTCGGCATACGCCAGGCGCCGACGCTCGTCGTCGTCAGAGGAGACGACACGGAGAAATACGCAGGCGTCGCAAACATCAAGCGCTATATAGCCGGAGAACCCGCGAAGGCATAAGAAAAGCTTCGGGGGAGGGGGAAAACTCCCTCCCCCGTCGCCGGTTTTAAGGCTCCCCAGAGCCTTTTTATTATGGAGGAAGGTATATGTACGATATTATTATAATAGGCGCGGGTCCCGCCGGACTCACGGCGGCGATATACGCGCGGCGCTCGGAAAAGAGCGTGCTTCTGCTTGAGAAGGCGGCGTTCGGCGGGCAGATGACGTATTCCCCGAAGATAGAGAATTATCCCGGTCTTCAGTCCGCGTCCGGCAACGAGATCGCGGACGCGATGGTGACGCAGGTGCTCGAACTCGGAGCCGAAACGGAGCTTGAGGAAGTCACTGGCATCACGGAGGGCGGCGCGCCCGACTATGTCAAGACCGTGCGCTGCGAGAGCGGCGCCGAGTATGAGGCGCGCGCAGTAATAATCGCGGCGGGTGCTGAGCACAGGCGGCTCGGCGTTCCGGGAGAGGCGGACCTTATAGGAGAGGGCGTGTCGTTCTGCGCCGTGTGCGACGGCGCGTTCTACCGCGGGCGAGACGTCGCCGTTGTCGGCGGGGGAAACTCCGCGCTCGGCGAGGCGCTGATGCTCGCCGACGGCTGCAAAAGCGTCACGGTGCTTCAGAACCTCGATTTTCTGACGGGGGAGAAGACGCTTCAGAACTCGCTCCTTGCCCGCGAAAACGTAAACGTCATATGCGGCGTCACTGTCGATAAGTTCATAAAGCGTGACGACGGCAGCTTCGGCGGCGTCACCGTGAAGCACACGGCGGACGGGAGGATGGAGGATATCGTCTGCGACGGCGCGTTCGTCGCCGTAGGACTTGAGCCGAAGAATCAGCCGTTCGAGGCGATGACGAGCCTTGACGAGGCAGGATATATCATGTCTGACGAGACGTGCGTCACGGAGACGCCTGGCGTTTTCGTCGCCGGAGACTGCCGCACGAAGACCGTGCGCCAGATAACGACGGCGACCGCAGACGGCGCCGCCGCCGCAGTCGCCGCGTGCAGATATCTCGGGTGAGAGGATAAAATATAACAAATACACAGGGGAAGGGCTTTCCGGCGCGTCTGCGGCGGCAATGAAAGCCTTTCCCCCCCGATTTTTTTCGCATGTGCATGCTTACGGCGCAGGGTTGATAAATTTTCCGCTCCCCGTCACCTTTATTTCACATGACGAACATTATATCTTTACGTTATTTGGGTAAAATCACATCATAAAAAATTTTTTGGAGCGTGCGCTCATGAAAAGATATAAATTTGTGCCGGCAGCCTTGGTCATTTGCCTTCTTTTGTGCGGATGCAGCCCCGCGGTTTCTGAAAACAAGGGCGATGAGACCGGCGGCGTGACGGGAGAAAATAACGATATAAAAGCGCCGTCGGATACGGCGGGAAATAATGACATCGTTACGAGTATCGACCCCGACGACGTGTTCTCCGCCCGCGACCTCGAAACCGATTACGACGAGGACGGCGCGGTCAGGCTGACGCTGTCGGAAGGCGAAAATCTGATAACGGAGGCGGGCGTCTACGTTCTCTCCGGGAATGTGAAAAACGGCTCCGTCAAAATTGAGGCGGATAAGAGCGACAAGATACAGCTTGTGCTCGACGGCGTCGACATAACGAACGAAGGCTCGGCGGCGCTGTATGTGAAAAGCGCAGACAAGGTCTTCGTCACGCTCGCCCGCGGGAGCGAGAATTTCCTTTCGTCGAAAGGTGAGTTTTCGCCGGATACCGACGCCGAAACGGGAGATACCGTAAACGTCGACGGCGCCATTTTCTCCCGCGAGGATATAACCTTCAACGGCGAGGGGAAGCTGACGGTCAGCTCCGAGAAGGGCGACGGGATAGTCTCAAAGGACGACCTTAAAATAACGGGCGGTGAATTCTCCGTCAGCGCGCCCGAGGGGCACGCGCTCTCCGGCAAGGACTGCGCCGCCGTCGCGGGCGGCACGCTGACGCTCGTCTCGGGCAAGGACGGCATACGTTCCGAAAACGACGACGACGCGGAGCGCGGGAACGTTGTCATAACGGGCGGCAGATTTGACATAACCGCCGACGGAGACGGGATATACGCCGGAAGAGAAGTGAATGTCTCCGGCGGGGAGATAAAAGTGACCGCGGGCGGCGGCAGCAAAAACGGCGAGCAGCACACGGGCGGCATGTGGGGCGGTTTCAGCGGCTTCGGAGGCTCCGCCGACACGTCGGACGATACCGTCAGCCAAAAGGGGATAAAGGGCAGCGCCGCCGTTGCCGTTTCGGGCGGCGTCATAACGGTCGACACGGCTGACGACGCGGTGCACAGCGACGGAAACGTGAATGTCTCGGGAGGGGAGATCTCTATTTCCTCCGGCGACGACGGGATACACGCGGACGGCAGCATTGTCATCTCGGGCGGCAGCGTTGACATAAAGAAGAGCTACGAGGGCATAGAAGGTAAAACAATAACCGTCTCGGACGGTGAGGTGAGCATAGTTTCCGACGACGACGGCTTCAACGCCTCCGATGGAACGGGAGATACCGGCGGAATGTTCGGCGGAGGACGTCCCGGAGCCCCGTCTGAGACGGAGAGCGGGACGGAAGTATACCTGCTCATTTCGGGAGGAAGAGTATATGTAAACGCGTCCGGCGACGGGCTCGACTCAAACGGCGCGCTTTTCGTCGAGGGCGGCGAGACTTACGTCGACGGTCCGACGAACAGCGGCAACGGCGCGCTCGACTACGCGACGGAGGGGAAGATCACGGGCGGCGTCGTCGTTGCGGTCGGAGCCTCCGGAATGGCGGAAAATTTCGGCTCATCCTCTACGCAGGGAGCCATTATGTATAACGTCGGCAGCAGCGATGGCGGCAAAGTTACGCTCACGGACGAAAACGGAGATGTGCTCGCAGAGTTTCAGCCAGCAAAGTCGTATAATTCCGTCGTAATAAGCGCGCCCGGGATAAAAGAGGGCGGAGAATACACGCTTTTGGTCGGCGGAAACTCGTATGAAATAAAAATGACCTCTCTCATATACGGAGAGGGAGGCGGCTTCGGCGGCGGAGGACCCGGAGGCGGCGGCGGAAGGCCCGGCGGCTTCGGAGGTCCCGGCGGCAGACGCTGAAAGGAATAACGGGGGGAAAGCATTCCCCCCGCTTTTTCCTTGTATCCATATCGTTTACAGATACTTTTTCATGCGCTCGATGTTCTGATTTTCGAAATCGACGAGTTCCGAGCAGAGCCTGAATGCCGGAGTCGCCTCCGATATACGGACCTGACCGTGCGTCGCCTCGTTCTGCGAACGCGTTATCGAAACGATGTCCGCGCCGCTTCCTCTTATCATCAGCTCCGCAATATGGGATGCCGACGAGTCAAAGAGCGTCTCTGCGGCGATGCCGGACTTCGCGGCGAAAACCTTGGACTTTTTCTCCTCCTGCGCCTCGATGTGCGCCTCGGAAAGTCCGTTTTTGGCGCGCTCGGCGAAGCTGCCGTAGCCGTTCATCTGAGTGACCATATCGGCTCTGAGCTGTTCGTTTTCGACCTTTGGCAGAAGCGCCATGATCGACTCCGTGCCCATCTTTGAGCTGCGGTAGACCTCGCAGTACATCTCCTTATCGGGTGTGTTCATCGCTTTTTCTCGCTGTTTTGTTTTTTCTGCGGCACCTCGCCGCGATATTATTGTGCGCCGGCAAAGAGACCGTCATACTGCGAAAAAAGAGACAGGGCTGCCGCTTTTTTCAGTGCGGAAAATATTTTGGCGCACCGCTTCTTTATGATTGACAAAGGGCCGTTTCGGGAATAAAATATATGTGCGGAAATAAAGAAATCGGAGAAACAAGAAAAACAGATGAACAAGGAAAAAACTCCCGTCAATGTGCGGGCGTTGCTTTCGGAGGCGGCGGCGCTTTTGCTCGGCAGCGCCATATACGGCATTGCGATTGCGTTTTTTATCGGTCCGTCCGGGACGATAATGGGAGGCGCGACAGGTATCGCGACAACGATCAACATCCTTTTCCCCAGTCTCACGATAGGTTCGATGATACTCCTTATCAACATCCCCATAATTCTTTTCGGGTTGAAGATATACGGATGGAGAGTTTTGTGGCGCGTCGTCGTCGCCGTGCTCATGACGTCGACGATGTCGAACCTGCTCGAGCTCCTTCATATGTCGATGACGGACGACCCGCTGCTCGCCGCGATAATGGGCGGTCTTCTGCTCGGTGTCGGCGCCGGCATGATGATGTCGCGCGGCTACAATACGGGAGGCAGCGACCTCGCGGGCGTCATGCTGAAGCAGAAGCTGATAAAGAGCCTTTCGACGGGGCGCATCATATTCATCATAGACCTGTTTGTCATAGGCGGCTCCGCGCTCATAACGAAGAGCCTTAATACTGTATTCTATTCCGTCATTTCGATATACGCGTATACATTTGCCGTCGACTATATCATAGACGGCAACAAGAGCGCGAAGATGTCGTTCATAATTTCGGATAAGTCGGACGAGATATCGAAAGCCATAGCGGAGGAGCTCGACCGCGGCGTCACGCTTTTGCGCGGCGAGGGCTGGTATTCGCACACGGACAAAAACGTCATTCTCTGCGTCGTCAAGCCGCACGAGCTCTATCGCGTCAAAGCGACGGTCAAGCGTGTCGACCCGAAGGCGTTCATGATACTGACGGACGCAAAAGAGGTTTTGGGAGAGGGCTTTGCCGCAGAGGAGCTCTGAGGAAAAATATCCCCCGCGCATGCGCCGCGGGGGATATTTGCGGCAAAGACGCTGCAAAGTCGACAAAAAAAGAGGGCAAAATCACGCGAATATATCCTGTTTTCTCATTGTTTTTATCTCCATTGTGTGATAAAATATGCATTGGCTCGGAATTCGGAAAAACGACAGATATAAGAAAATAAAGGAGATACAAAATACCATGGCAACACTCAAAGGCGCAGCCGTTATCGGTCAGTCCGGCGGCCCCACCTCGGTCATCAACGCGAGCGCTTACGGCGCGATAAGAACGGCGCTTGACAGCGACGTTATCACGGGCGTTTACGGCGCCGAGAACGGAATACGCGGCGTTCTCTACGACAGGCTCATAGATATGGCCGCTGAGGATCCCGCAGAGCTTGAGCTTCTGAAATATACTCCCTCGAGCGCGCTCGGCTCATGCCGCTACAAGCTCAAGGATCCCGATGTCGACGATACAGACTACCGCCGCATCCTCGAGGTGTTCAAAAAGCACAATATCCGCTACTTCTTCTACAACGGCGGAAACGACAGCATGGACACCTGCAACAAGATAAGCAAATACTGCCTCAAAAACGGCTACGAGTGCCGCGTCATGGGCATTCCGAAGACGATAGACAACGATCTCGCGGTGACCGATCACTGCCCCGGCTTTGCATCGGCTGCAAAGTATATCGCAACCTCCGTCATGGAGGTCTACCGCGACGCCCGCGTTTACGATACGGGAATGATAACCGTTATCGAGATCATGGGCAGAAACGCCGGATGGCTCACGGCCGCCTCCTCTCTCGCCGCATACAAGGGCAGCGGACCCGACCTCATATATCTGCCCGAGGTCGATTTTGACCTCGAAGCGTTCAAGAAGAAAGTCTCTTCGCTTTACGAGGAGCGCGGCAAGGTCATCGTCTGCGTCTCCGAGGGCATTCACGACAAGGACGGAAGGTATATCGCCGAGTACGGCTCAGACCTCGCCTCACAGAAGGACAGCTTCGGTCACGCCCAGATGGGAGGACTTGCCGCATATCTCGCCGGCGTCGTAAAAGAAGCGACGGGCGCAAAGGTCCGCGGCATCGAGCTTTCGCTCCTCCAGCGCTGCGCGGCTCACTCCGCGTCGCAGACGGATATAGACGAGAGCTTCATGTCGGGCAAAATGGCGGTCGAATACGCCGTCAAGGGCGAAACCGACAAGATGGTGGGCTTCCGCCGCACATACGACGAGAACGGCAAATACGTCTGCGAGCCCGAGCTCATCGACCTTTCCGTTGTCGCCAACGCGGAAAAGAAGGTCCCGCTCGAGTGGATGAACGAGACGCGCGACGGCATGAACGAGAAGTTCATAGAGTACTGCCTCCCCCTCATCCAGGGCGAAACGCAGATGGTGAAGGAAGACGGGCTGCCGAGATTTGCACGCCTCAAAAAGGTAAGAGTCGAGTAATAAGACACATAAAAATATATCGGGGAGGCGAAAAACGCCTCCCTTTTTATTGAAAGTTTTGAAACAAGGGGTACGGGGAGGAAAACTTTTTTAAAAGTTTTCCTCCCCGTAATGTCCCCACCACGCATCTATTCGAATTCCTCGCCCGTCGTGTAACGCCATTCGATGACGTCGCCGTCCTTTACGGTCAGCTCATTTGCGCCGACGGAGGGAAATTCGCCGTTTATATATACGACCCAGCCGGAGTAAGCGCCGAATGCGCGCTCTCCTATGCCGCCGACAGATGAAATATATGTGCCGGAGGCGTCGAGCGCCAACGGCAGCCCCGCGCTTTTTGCGGCGCGCAGCGCTAAGTCAAGGACTGTCTCGCCTTCGCCTATCGAGACGGACACGGGCGCGAGCAGCACGCCGTTTTCGGGAGAGACGCCGTCCCGTCCCGCAACGGCGGACGCGTCAAACGAAACGACGGCGGCGCCGACCCTGTCTGATGGGGAGCCTGTATCCGAAAAATAATCGGAGGGGAGCTTGAAATCCACGAGAAGAATAATTGCAAAAAGCACCGCCGCTGACGCGAGCACCGCGGCATAGTCCGAAAATCGGCGTCGTCCGCGCACGAACATGATGGCAGATGCAATTATCGCCGCCGCGGCGACGGCGATCACGACCGCGAGCTTAAAGCCCGATAGTGACAAAAATAAAAATGTCACAGTGTGCGCCGCAAAATGAGGTACGCTTGCGAAAAAGACGTCCATAAACGCAGTTTCGTCTTATTATTTGCGCTGCTTTACACGACGCAGTCCATGCATACGCGGTCGGAAACGAGCGGACGTATGACGGATGCGACGGCGAGATGATCGGGGTTCGTCTTGTAAGCTATGTACGACGCCTCGTCCTCAAAAATCGCGTCAAGCATAAGATCGCATGTCGACGAGGTCATGGGCTCGGTGTAGAGCTTCATCGAGACGAGCCCGGGGATAACGGAGGGAAGGCGGGAGAACGCGTTCTTGCAGAACTCCACCTTTGCCCTGACCTCCGCCTCGTCGTGATCCGTGCGGAGCCTCCAGCAGATAACGTGTTTGACCATATGTGAAAAAACTTCCTTTCGCAGCGACCCCGCGCAAGCGGGGGCTTTTTTATGCGTCCCTTTCCCGCCTTAAACTTCTATTATTATGGGCAGGATTATGGGGCGTCGTTTTACGCGGCGTGAGACGAATTTTGAAAGCGCGTCTCTGACGTCGTTTTTTATTTCCGAAATGTCGCGCTTGTAGTCGAGGATGCCGCGTTCGAGCGCGTCCCTTGCGACAGAGCGCATCTCCTCCATCAGCTCCTCGGACTCCTTGACGTATATGAAGCCGCGGGTGTAGATCTCGGGGGTCGACACGATGTCGCGCGCGAGCGTGTCTATCGCGGCGGATACGACGATGAGACCGTCCTGAGAGAGCAGTATGCGGTCGCGGAGCACGACGCTGCCGACGTCGCCGACGCCGGTGCCGTCCACGAGCAGGCGGCCGGACGGAACGGTGCCCGAGAAGCGCGCGCCGCTCTCGTCTATTTCAAGAACGCGCCCGAGCTCGGGAACAAAAATGTTCTCCGAGCGCTCGCCCATGAACATCGCGAGCTTGCGGTGCTCCATAAGGTGGCGGCGTTCGCCGTGGATGGGCATGAAGTATTTTGGTTTCGTCAGAGCGTGCATGAACTTGAGATCCTCCTGGCACGCATGCCCCGAAACGTGGATAGGAGACGAGGTGTCGTTATATACCTCGGCGCCGCAGCGGTAGAGCTCGTTGACTATCTTGCCGACGAGCTTTTCGTTGCCCGGTATCGCGTTCGCGGAGATGATTACAATGTCGTTTTTGCCGACCGTGACGTTTGAGTGGTCGCCGAACGCCATGCGGTAGAGGGCGGACATAGGCTCGCCCTGAGAGCCCGTCGTGATGATGGTCACGCGGTTGTCGGGGTATTTCTTTATATCGTTTATGTCGATGATGGCGCCGTCCGGAAAATCCATGTACCCGAGGCGCGTTGCCGCGCCGACGACGGTGAGCATGCTGCGCCCCGTTATCGCGACCTTTCTGCCGTAGCGGACGCTGTTGTCTATTATCTGCTGCACGCGGTGGACGTTTGAAGAGAACGTCGCTATGATTATGCGGTTCGTCGCGTGAGAGGCGAATATTTGGTCAAATGAATTGCCGACGGTCCGCTCAGACGGAGTGTATCCGGGGCGTTCGGCGTTCGTGGAGTCGCACATGAGGAGGAGCACTCCCTCGGCTCCTATCTCCGCGAGCCTCTTGACGTCCATGACCTCGCCGTCTATCGGGGAGAGGTCAAATTTGAAGTCGCCGGAATGTATGATGTAGCCGAGAGGCGTCTTTATCGCGAGCGCGCATGCGTCAGCTATGCTGTGGTTGACGCGGATAAACTCGACCGTAATATCGTCGCTCGCCTTTATGACGTCGCCTGCGGCAACGCAGTTCAGCTCGGGTTTGTAGTCGAATTTGTGCTCCGAGAGCTTGCTCTCTATGATGCCGATAGTGAGCCGCGTCGCGTAAACGGGGACGTGGAGCGTTCGCAGCACATAGGGGAGCGCGCCGATGTGGTCCTCGTGACCGTGCGTGATGAAGATGCCGCGGACGCGGTCTGCATTCTTTTCAAGATATGTGATGTCGGGTATGACGAGGTCGACGCCGGGCATATCCTCATCGGGAAATCCGAGCCCGCAGTCGACGATTATTATGTCGTTTTCATATTCGATAACGTAAAGGTTTTTGCCTATCTCGTCAAGTCCGCCGAGAGCAAAAACTTTTATTTTGCCTGTTGCTTTTGTCTTTTTCTTTTTTGCCATATAAGTCCTTTCTCTAAAAAATGGCAGGTACATAAAGACGCATGGGACGTCGCCCGCCTTTTGCCGACGGACAAAGACGTACGCGAAAGACGGACGCGTCTGATCAAAAAATGTGCATGCCTAAAAAGAGGAAAACGCGTGTTTCCTCAAATGATCTTTGTGAAATTTATGTAGGAAAAACGGGGAAAATATATTTACCGGCGCGTCAGCCCGCGCGCCGAAAAGCCTAAATTAAAGGGGGCGCTTGACCCTGCGTCATAGTTTAACACAAAAGCGCCCCGTTTGTCAA
Source organism: uncultured Clostridia bacterium (assembly GCA_947631245.1). GTDB lineage: Bacteria > Bacillota > Clostridia > Oscillospirales > CAG-272 > DTU064. Next base: position 79,125 of record CANRKP010000001.1, on the reverse strand, counting down.
GTAGAGACTACAAAAGCCGCAGCAGTAGAGCGACGACGGCGGAGACCGCGGCGCCTGACGCGAAGAAGGACGCGCGTTCTATAAAAAGCCGCCTGCCTGAGCGCCTTTTTGTCTCACCCGGCACCGTCTTGTCGGAAACGATGCGCTCCGCCTCGCGCAGCATATCCTCGCGCCGTTTCTTTTTCGGAAGCGGCACGTTCTGCCTTATTATGAAATACGCGGATTCGAAAAGCTCGCTGTCCGTGTTCTCTATTTTTATCATTCTACGCTCGCAGCCTTTAAGCATTTGTTCTCACTCCGAAATCAGGCTCTCAACACTACCTATTATTGCCTGCCTTTTTTTGAATATTCACCGCCGCGTGCGGCGGCGAATAAAAAAAACGCTCCGCACGCAAAATAAGTCACAGCAAACGAAGAAAGGTACCGCGGGAGATGTGCCCGCGCGTTTTATCATATGACAGAGAAAAAGACAGCCGCCGTAATAATGGCGGGCGGACGCGGAGAAAGACTGCGCCCCATAACGGATACAATGCCGAAGCCGAACCTCGAGGTCGGCGGCATCCCCGCGCTCGGCTTCGCGCTCCGAATGGCGGGCGAGGCGGGGCTTCGCGAGGTCGGCATCACGGTACAGTACAGATACGAGGACATCGTTGACCGCTTCGGAAAAGAGAGCTTCGGCGTGTCGCTCGATTATTATATCGAAGACGCGCCGCTCGGGACGGCGGGCAGCGTGGCCGCAGCCGTAGGAGAGCGGTTTTACGACGACACTTTTGAAGAACTCATAGTTCTTTCCGGCGACTCGGTCTGCGATTTCGACCTTCGCCCCGCGCTTTCGGCGCACAGGGAAACGGGCGCCGACGCGACGCTGCTTTTGACAGTGTCGGACGAGCCGTGGAAATACGGCTGCGTCAGTACCGAGGCGGAGGCGTGCTCCGACGACGCCTGCCCGATAGAAAGCGGCGCGCCCGACGCGTATAAAAGGATCGTGTCTTTTGAGGAAAAGCCGCGCGACAGACGCGGACAGGCGCTCGTGAATACGGGGATATATATCCTTTCAAAAAACGCGGTATCGATGATACCGCGCCGCGAATACGATTTCGGTCGCGACCTTTTCCCCCTTATGCTGGAGCGCGGGCTTGACGTCTTCGGATATGAGGCCAAGGGCTATTGGTGCGACATAGGCACGCCGGAAACGTATCGCCGCGCCTGCTTTGACGCGGCGAAAAACAAGATAAGAGGCGTCACGGCGGCGGTGTCCCCCACGGGAGCCATAGTTTCCGAGGACTGCCGCGCGGGCGCGGGGACCGTGCTCACGGGCTGCGTGCTCGGCAGAGGCGTGACGCTCGGCGTCGAGGTGAGGGCGGAGGATACGATATTCTGCCGCGGCGTCACCGTCGGCGACGGCGTCGTCATCGGGAGCGGCTGCGTTATCGGAGAGGGCGCGTTCATCCCGTCGGGCAGCAGGCTCGAGGCGGGGACGTATCTCCCCGGCGTCACAAAAAAGCGCCGCGAGACGATATTTTACTGAGACAGGATCCCTTCTATTCCGGCAGATTTTCGGCGAGGAACCGCTCCGCGTTGCCGCCCGTTATAAGGTCGACCTCGCGAGATGTGAAGCCGAAATCGGAGAGCGCGCAGGACAGCGTGGGCAGGGCTGAACAGTCGGGGATGGCGGGGTTCGTCGGTATGCCGTCAAAGTCGCCGCCTATGGCGACGCATTCTATGCCGCCGCAGTCGGCAAGCTCGCGGGCGTGGCGGCACAGCATATCAAGACCGCCGTCCCCGCCGATGAAATCGGCGCAGAAGTTCAGCCCTATGATGCCGCCGCGGCCGCCTATTATGCGTATCATGTCGTCGGTGAGATTGCGGGGATGTGAAAAGACGGCGCGCGCGTTGCTGTGGCTGGCGACGAACGGTCGCGTCGCCGCCTCGGCGACGTCGTAGAAGCCCTTGTCGGAAAGGTGGGACACGTCGGCAATTATGCCCGCCCCCTCAAGCCTGCCGAGAAATTCCCGTCCGAAGTCGGAAAGCCCGTATTTTTCCTCTCCGTTCGCGGAGCCCGCGATGTCGTTGTCGTAATTCCATGTGAACGTCATCATGCGGACGCCGAGGCGGAAGAGCTCATCTATCCGCGATAGGTCGTCCTCAATGACGCCGCCTTCCTCCGCGGACAAAAGCGCCGATATGGCGCCGTTTTTTTCGTTTTCGGCAAGGGACCTTTTCGTCGTGACATGCGCGAGCCTGCCGCCGCTTTCGTTTACGGCGGTGTTCATGCGTTCGATCAGGCGGAGGCAGTCGCCGTATGGGTCGTCGGTGCGGCCTGCGTTCACGAACGCGGCAAACGTCATAAGTCCGTATCCGCCCGCCTCCAGCCTTTCGATATCAACATGTGCGGACGGAAGGGAGAGCATCCCGCCGTCCTCCGGGATTTTGTGAACGGTGTCGCAGTGCAGGTCAAAAAATTTGTGCATATTTTTTTCTCCGGGGTCAGATATTGCATCAGTCCTCCCTTGCGGGAGCAACTCTCAACGCTGACGGAACAACCGAGGCTTCGATCACATAGCCCTCGTCCGCGCCGTATACCTCGCCGTCGGCGGAGAACCGTTTCATTCCCTCAAGGCGGAGCGAGACGCAGCGGCGGTATATAAGGACGTCGGCGGCCTTTTGTATGACGGCGCCGTCTTTCGTGAGGTGCTCGCCGGCGCGGTATTTGCCGACAAGACCGAGAAAGCGCGTGCGGCTCATGTCGCTCGCCAAAAAGAAGTCGAGCACGCCGTCCGATATTTCCGCCGTCGGCGCCGCCTTGAAGCCGCCGCCGTAAAATGAGCCGTTTGAAAGGAGGCAGAGAAGATATTTGCCCTCAAACGTCTCCTCTTTTCCGTCGACGCCGAGCAGCGTCAGCTTCAGCTCGGACGCCTTCTTTTGTATAAGCTCGCCTACGACGCCGAGTATGTATGCGGCGGTCCCTTTTATCAAGGGAAAGCGCTTTATGTCGTTAGTTCTCACGACGACGCCTGTGTCAAAGCCCGTGTTGATCTCGTTTATTGCGTAGCGTTCGTTATATTTTATGACGTCGCAGTCAAAAATGCCACAGTTCCCGTCAAGAACGCGCGCAAAATCATTCCCGCTGCCGGTCGGCACCGGCGAGAGGACGCAGCGGCGGCCCGCGCCGGCGTGCATAATGCCCGTGACGACCTCGTTCAGCGTTCCGTCGCCGCCGTAGGCGAAGACGCGGTATTCGTCCTCGTCGGAGGAAAGGCGCTCCCGAAGAAAACGAACGGCGTCGCCGGGGGCTTTTGTAATATATGCTTCACCTTCGAGCGAGGAGAGGTCGGGGAGCGCGCCGCGTCCTGCGGCGGGGTTCATTATGTGCAGCTTTTTCATTTTTTCTGACCTGCATTTAACGCGGAGTTTTTCACCAGTATTTTCTGTCGAGGGAGCGGAGCTGGACCGCCTCGGCGACGTGCGACGCCCTGATATCGTCCGAGCCGTCGAGGTCCGCTATCGTGCGCGCGACGCGGAGTATCCTGTCGTATGCGCGCGCAGACAGTCCCATTTTGGAGAAAGCGCCCTCGAGGATGCGGGAGGCGCCCTCGTCCGGGCGGCAGAAGCGGCGGATGAGACGGGGCGTAAGGTCCGCGTTGCAGCGGACGCCGCCGACGGGAATGTCGCCGTCGGGGTCGTCCATTGTGACGGCAAGCCGTTCGGACGCGATTTTGCGCGCCTTTATGACGCGTTCGCGTATCGCGGCGGAGCTCTCGGCGGGTCTTCCGCCCGATGCGAGCTCGGAGTACGAAAGCGACGGCACCTCTACCTGTATGTCTATCCTGTCGAGCAGGGGCCCGCTTATCTTCGATAAATACTTATGTATGTCGCCCTCGGAGCATGTGCACGGGTGCGTGGGATGACCGTAGTACCCGCAGCGGCACGGATTCATGGCGCAGACGAGCTGGAACGAGGACGGGTATGTGACGCGGCCGTTCGCGCGCGTTATCGTGACGCGCCTGTCCTCGAGCGGCTGCCGCAGAGACTCCGTCACCGATTTTGAAAATTCGGGCAGCTCGTCGAGGAACAAAACGCCGTTGTGCGCTAGCGAGATCTCGCCCGGTGTCGGGATTTTTCCGCCTCCGACGAGAGACGGCGCCGACATCGTATGGTGCGGCGAGCGGAACGGGCGCGTCTTGACGAGACCCGTGCCCGGAGGCAGGATGCCGGAAACGGAATGGACCTTTGTCACCTCGAGAGACTCTTCAAACGAGAGCGGCGGAAGTATCGAGGGGAGCCTTTTCGCGAGCATGGATTTTCCCGTGCCGGGAGGACCGATGAGAAGAACGTTGTGCCCGCCCGCGGCGGCTATTTCGAGGGCGCGCTTGACTCTTTCCTGCCCCTTGACGTCGGCAAAATCAAGTCCCGCGAACGGTTCGCTTTCTTCCTCCGGCTCGGCGGCATACGGCGCAAGCGGCGTCTCCCCGTTAAGGTGCGAGACGAGCGCCCTTACGTCGGGCACGGCGTAGACCGTCATGCCATCGACGACCGCGGCTTCGGCGGCGTTTTCGGGCGCGGTGTAGAATTCGCGCAGTCCCGCGTCGCGCGCGGCGACGCACATGCAGAGAACGCCGCGGACGGGGCGTATATTGCCGGAGAGGGAGAGCTCGCCGGAGAAGCATTTGTCGGAAAGGTCCGTTTCGCGGTCGATGACGCCGCCGGCGTGAAGTATGGCGGTGAGCATCGCGAGGTCATAGGAGGAGCCCTCCTTTTTTCTGTCCGCGGGCGCGAGATTGAGAGTCAGCGCCGCTTCGGGAAAGCGAAACGCGCTGTTTTCGACGGCGGCGCGTATGCGCTCCTTAGACTCGCGGACCGCGGCGTCCGGCAGACCGACCACCTCAAAACACGGGAGCGCGCCCGTGGCGCTGCATTCCGCCGTAACCATAAATCCGTCTATTCCCGAGATACCGGCGCAAAAAACTGCCGACAGCATTATATGTCCCCCATAAATATTAAATCATAAACGCATCATTTCTCTTATTTTATCATATTTTGACGGATGTATCAACGCCGAGGAAATTATTTTGAAAAAAAGGCGCGTAAAATCAAGGCACGCGGCGGCGGGCGGGCGCATATTATGTCATATGAGAAAGCTCCGAACGGAGGTATTCAGAGGTGAAGATAGTAGTAGTCAGACCGCCGAAATTCTTCGTGCCGCTCTTAAAGCGCATCTTCGGCGTAAAAAAATAACGCGCGCTGCGGGCGGAAAAAAGGACCGGTCCCCTAGGCTTTTTGCCGGGCACCGGTCTTTTTTATTTTTTATCCCAAGGGTGCTTGTTTTTCAGCGTGTCGTAAAGAACGCGGTAGCTCTCGTGGCGGCAGCGGGGGATCTTCCCCTCGTTGACTGCGGCGATGACGGCGCAGCCGTCCTCGCAGACGTGGGTGCATTTCGTATACCTGCACTTGCCGTGGTACGGCTCGAATTCACGGAACGTGAACGGCAGCGCCTCGACGGAGAAAAAGTCGAATCTCTCAAAGTCGAGAAGGGAAAAGCCCGGCGTGTCGGCGATATAGGCGCCGCTGCCCGTCGGGTAAAGCTCGACGTGGCGCGTCGTCTGCCTGCCGCGCGATATCTTGTGCGAAAGCTCCCCGGTCTTGAGCGAAAGGGAGGGAAAGAGCCTGTTCAGAAGCGTCGATTTCCCGGCTCCCGACGCGCCCGCGAACGCCGTCACGGCGCCGTCCCCGAGGGAGCCGATGAAGGCGCCGAGCGCCTCGGTCCCCGTCCCGTCGTAGGAGCTGACGGGGAAAACGCCGTATCCCGAGCGCCTGTATATATCCGCCGTCCTTTTTGCCGCCTCGGGGTCGAGCTCGCATTTCGTGATTATGACTGCGGCGTCTATGTCCGCGTGCTCCGCTATCGACAAAAGCTTGTCGACGAGAAGCAGGTCGGGCTCGGGACGGCAGGTGGGGATGACGGCAAAGATGATGTCTAGATTTGCCATCGGTGGGCGTATCAGAAGATTTTTGCGCGGTTCTATTTCGTCAATGACGCCGTCAATGTCGGCGTTCCCGCTTGCGCCGCCCCCCTTTTTTTCACCTTTTTCGGGTTCGATATCCTCGCCGATAAGAACGGTCACGATGTCGCCGACGGTGGGTGAGATGCCGTCGCGGCGGAAGTGACCGCGCGCGCGGCAGAGGTATTCGCTCCCGTCGGGAGCGGTCACGGCGTAAAGCCCGCCGACGCCGCGCGTCAGCCTGCCTTTTACTGTCACGGCTGCGGCGTGTTCTCGGGCGCAGTCTCGGGACCGAGACTGACGACGAAGTCGATCGCGGTGCCCTCCGGCACGGAGTCGAAGGCGCGGCGGCTCTGGCGTATGACGGTGCCGGCGCGTTCGTTTGAATACTCATACGAGACGCTGCCGACCGTAAGGTTGTTCTTTTCTATCTGTATGCGCGCGTCGAGCTCGGAGAGCCCGTAGAAGTCGGGCACCATCTTCGTCTCGATCTCGGTGCCGCGGCTGACGTAAAGCGTGACGGTGTCCCCCATTTTCACGGTCGAGCCGGACGCGGGCTCCGTCCTGTATACGAGCCCGCTTGAGACGGCGACGTTGTAGTCCTCGACTATGACGGGGACGACGCCGTACACCTTCGAGAGCGAGTCCTCGACCGTGCGGTAGTCCTGCATCAGGCAGTCGGGGAGCTGGAACGTCTCGGTGCCCCGGCTGACGGTCAGCTCGAGCTTGCAGGGCGTCTTTCCCGTTTCGACGCGGCGCTTGTCGTTCGCCTTAGGCTCCTGCGCTATGACGGTGCCCGCCGGCGTTTCGGCGTCGTAGACGAATTCTATCGTGACTGCGTAATCGCGCACGGCAAGCGCGTCCTCCATGCCGATGTAGTATTCCGTGCCGACGAAATTGTCGACTGTGAGGATGTAGGTCTTGTTCAGCTCCTCGTTGAAGAGCACCTCCGTCCAAAGATAATAGGCGCTGATTATGCAGGCGAAGAGGAACGCGAAGGAAACTCCGAGTATTATCGGCAGCATAGACGCTCCGAGATAATTCCTGTCTGTCCTCCGCTCCTTCTGCTGCTTTTTGCCTGAGGAGGTCCCCGACGTCCTCTGCTCTATGGGGGTTGAGAGCGGCTTGAAGACTATCGAGCTGTTGCGCTCGAGCGCGTCGAGCCAGCGGAACATCTGCTCCGCCGTCTGAAAGCGCTTCTTCGGCGACTTTTCCATCGCGGTGAGGATTATCTGCTCGAGCCCGTGCGGTATTTCGGGATTTATCTCCGACGGAGGGGTAGGCGTGTCCTGTATCTGCATGAGGGCGACGGAGACGGGAGATTCCGCGTTGAACGGCAGTCTCCCCGTTGCCATTTCGTAAAGGAGGACGCCGGTCGAATATATGTCGGAGCGCGCGTCTATCTCAAGACCGCTCGCCTGCTCGGGGGAGATGTAGTAAACGGTGCCGATCGCGTGATCCGTCATCGTTACTGTCTCGGCGTTCGGCAGCTTCGCGATGCCGAAGTCTGCGACCTTTATGACGCCGTTATTGAGCAGCATTATGTTCTGCGGCTTGATGTCGCGGTGGACGATGCCGCGTCCGTGCGCGTGGATCAGCGCGCGGAGCACCTGCTTGCAGTATCCGACCGCCTCGCCCCACGGGAGCGGTCCCTTGTTCTTCATGTAGCTCTTGAGGGTGATGCCCTCGATGAACTCCATGACGATGTATTTCGATTCTCCGCTGACGGAGACGTCGTATATCGAAACTATATTGGGGTGCGATAGCATCGCGACCGCCTTTGATTCGTTGATGAAGCGCCTGACAGCCGCCTCGTCCCTCGCCGTCTCCTCCTTGAGCATCTTTATCGCCACCGTGCGGTGCGCGACGATGTCGGAGGCGCGGAAAACGACCGCCATGCCGCCGATGCCGACGACGCGCTCTATTTTATATCTGCCGTCGAGCGTCTGCCCGACGAGTCTTTCATATGATTCCATCTGAGCGTCTCCCTTCAGTTATCGTCGGTGTGCGCGAGGATAACGGTGATGTTGTCGCGGCCGCCGTTCTCGTTTGCCGCCCGTATCAGGGCGTCCGCCTTTTCGTCGAGGCTGCCGTCCCCGGTGACTATCGAAATGAGCTCGGCGCCGCCCGCCATCGTGTATAGCCCGTCGGAGCAGAGCAGGATGTAGGAGCCGCTGTCAAGGCTGACGGTGTATGTGTCGGGCTCGACAGTCTCGTAAACGCCTATCGCGCGCATTATGATGTTGCGCTTCGAGGAGGTCTGCGCCTCGGAGGAGGTGATGAGACCTATGTCGACGAGATACTGGACGTAGGAGTGGTCGCGGGTGACCTGCTGCGCGTCGTTGTCCCTTATTATGTAGAGCCTGCTGTCTCCGACGTTTACGGCGTACAGCTTGTCCCTGCGTATCACGGCGGCGACGAACGTCGTCCCCATCCCCTTGAGGGACGGTTCTTCCTGCGCCCTGTCGTATACGGCGAGGTTTGCCTCCCGCGCCGCGTAGGAGAGTATCTTCGGTATATATTTATCGGTGTCGAGATCCGGATCACCGAGCACGACCTCAAGGTCGCGGCGTATGCTCGCCGTTGCGACCTCGCAGGCTATGCGCGACGCCTCCTCCCCTCCGTTTGCGCCTCCCATCCCGTCGCAGACGAGAAAGAAATGCATGTCGGGGGATATCTCGAGCGTCGAGAAGGAGTCCTGATTTGAACCGCGCTTCTGTCCGCGGTCTGTCTTTGCGGAATACTGCGTCATTTCGCTCCTTTAGTCCTTTCCGTGTTTCCGTGCGATTGAGATGATTGATTTCGAGCGGCGTTTATCCTGAGCTGCCCGCACGCGGCGTTTATGTCGGGACCGAGCCTCCGCCTGACCGTCGCCGTGACGCCGGACGCCTCGAGAGTTTCCCGAAAGCGGCAGACAGCGTCTTTGTCGGAGCGGGAAAATCCCGTCCCGTCGACGTCGTTGTAGGGGATGAGATTGACGTGCATCGGGAGCCTTTTTCCCCCGTCGCTCATATGGCGCGCGAGGACGCGGGCGAGCCGCCGCGCGTCCTCGGCGGAATCGTTTTTTCCCGAGATCAGAGTGTATTCAAACGATATGCGCCGCCCGGTAGTGAGGAACCACTCGCGGCACGCGGTCAAAAGCTCCGCAATAGAGTATGCGTTGTTTACGGGCATTATGGCGGAGCGCTCGCCGTCGTCTGCGGCGTGGAGCGACACCGAAAGCGTCACGGGCAGGTCGAGCGACGCGAGCTTCCTTATCCCTGGGACGAGCCCGCACGTCGAGACCGAGACGTGGCGCAGTCCTATCCCGAGCCCGTCGGGGCAGCTGATGAGGCGCAGGAACCGCACGGTCTCGTCGAAGTTGTCGAGCGGCTCGCCGATTCCCATCATGACGATGTTGGAAATGCGGAGACCGGAGTCGAGCTCCGCCGCGATGACCTCGCCCTCTATCTCGGAGGCGGAGAGATCGCGCACGCGTCCCGACTTTGTCGACGCGCAGAACCGGCACCCCATGCGGCAGCCGACCTGCGAGGAAACGCAGAGCGTGTTGCCGTGCTCGTATCTCATGAGCACGGACTCTATGCAGTTGCCGTCGTAGAGGCGGAAAAGGTATTTGACGGTCCCGTCCGCGGATGAGACGAGCTTCTCGGCGACCGTGGGGAGCGTGTCAAGGCAGCTGTCCCCGAGCTGCGCGCGCAGGGAGAGCGGCAGGTCTGTCATATCGGAGAAGCGCACGCCGCGGTGCAGCTTTGAGAATATTTGCTTTGCGCGGTAACGCGGCTGCGAGTACGGAGGCGACGTTATGAGCGCCTCGAGCTCATCGGGCAGAAGTCTTTGAATGTCTGTCTTTTCGTTCATACAGTCTTTCTCTCATTTTGAGGCTCAGAGGCTTAGAGGCTTAGCTTTGCTAAGCCTTGCTAAGCCTTTCTGAGCTTTGCGACGAAGAAGCCGTCAGTGCTGTTTTTGTGGGGCATGAGGGTAAGCGTACCGTCCTTTGCGTCTATGCCTGATACCGAGAACGGTTCGGGGCGAAACTGCCCGAAGCGGGAGAGAAACGAGGATACGACGTCCTCGTTTTCCGCGCGGCGCAGAGTGCAAGTCGAATAAAGCAGCACGCCGCCGGGCTTTACATAGGAGGCGGACGCCGAAAGTATCGCAAGCTGAACCTCGGGCAGCGCATTTGCCGCAGACAGGTCCTTATATCTTATGTCGGGCTTTTTCGCAATTACGCCGAGCCCTGAGCAGGGGACGTCGCAAAGGACGACGTCTGCCGAGCCGAAGAGAGCGGGGTCGGGCTCCCTGCCGTCGCGAGCGGACGCGCGGATGATGTCTATCCCGATCCTCTCGGCTCCGCGCCTTATGAGACCGAGCTTGTTTTCGTGAAGGTCAAAGGAATAAATTTTGCCCTCGTTTTCCATATCTATCGCCGCCGAAAAGCTCTTTCCGCCCGGAGCGGAGCACACGTCGACGACGGTGTCGCCTCGCCTCGGCGAGGCGGCGGCGACGGCGAGGCGCGAGGCGGCGTCCTCAACGAACCACAGCCCCTCGTCAAAGCCCGGAAGCTCCGTTACGGCACCTGATGCCGGCAGGTCTATCATATCGGGAAAAAGACCGTTCCGATGTGCGCCCGGTATCACGGATAGGAGCCGTTCGGTGTCCGTTTTCAGCGTGTTGACGCGCAGCGTCACGGACGGGCGGCGGTGAGTTGCGGCGCAGAGCGCCGGTGTCTCCTCGCCGTAATCGGCGAGCCATGAGCGGACGAGAGGAAGGGGGAGCGAGTGCTCCGCCGACAGCCGTTCGGCTTTCGTGAGACCCTCCGGGATATGGAGGCACGCGCCCTCGCGAAGCGAGCGCCGAAGCGCGGCGTTCACGAGCGGGCGCGAGCGCGCAGGACACGCCGAGACCGTCTCGTTGACGGCGGCGTGCGGCGGTATTTTGTCCATGTATAAAAGCTGATAAAGCCCGAGCCGAAGCGCGGTGCGCGTTTCGGCGTCGAGAGTGTCAGCCGCGCGCGAGGTGAGATGCGATATCTCAAAATCAAGCGTTATCGCGCGCTCGCAGACGCCGTAGACGAGCGCGGCAAACAGCGCACGGTCGGCGTCGTGAAAATTAAATCTGCGCTGTGCGGCGTCGAGCTCAAGATTGAGGTATTTTCCGCCCTTCTCCGCTCTTACGAGCGTCAATAGCGCCGCCGCGCGGACGGTTTGCAGGCTTTGGGGGCTCATTTTCCGCCGAGCACACCGCCGGGAGATATGCCCCGACCGTTTATGAAGTCTGCGGCGCTCATTCGCCGCTTGCCCTCGGGCTGGACTTCGGTGAGATAGATCGTCCCGCTGCCGCAGGCGACGCCGATGCGTCCGCCCGAGACGGAAATTACGGTGCCGGGCAGAGCCTCGGCATGCGTCTCCGCTTCGGAAAGGGAGGCGTAAACGCGCAGGCGGCGTCCGTCGGGCAGCGTCGTGTATGCGGCGGGGACGGGCGAGAGCGCGCGGATGCGGCACGAAAGCGAGGCGGCGTCATGGGAAAAGTCTAGTCTCATGTCACAGTCCTCTATTTTGTGCGCGTAGCTTGCGCCCTCCTCGGGCTGCTTTGTGCGGGTGAGAGTACCCGCCTTTATGCCCGCGATGACGGCGCAGAGCGCGTCTGCTCCCGCCTCGGCGAGCTTGTCATGGACGGCTTCAAAATTGTCGCCGTCCTCTATTTTCACTTTTCTTGTCAGTATGATGTCTCCGGTGTCGAGCCCTTCGTCCATATACATCGCGGTGACGCCCGTCTCGCGCTCGCCCGCCATGATCGCGCGCTGTATAGGCGCGGCGCCTCTGTACTTGGGCAAGAGCGACGCGTGCGCGTTGACGCAGCCGAAGCGGGGGTAGGAGAGCACGTTTTCAGGCAGTATCTTGCCGTATGCGACGACGAGAATGAGATCCGGGTCAAGCTCCGCGAGCGTTTTCGCGAACTCGTCGCCCCGCACGCGCTCGGGCGTGAATACGGGGATGCCGAGCGAAAGAGCCTCCGCCTTTACGGGCGAGGGAAATAAAGTGTAGCCGCGTCCCTTCGGTCTGTCGGGCTGCGTTATGACGCCGACGATGTCCTCGCCCGTGCCGGCGACGGCGCGGAGCGAGACTGCGGCGAAATCGGGCGTGCCGAAAAAGAGTATCTTCATCGTATCGTTATTCGTCGTCCTCCTCGTCGGGGTCCACCATGCGGACGAGGGTGCCAGGGTCCGTATAGAGCTTGCCGTCGAGGTGGTCTATCTCATGACAGAACGCGCGCGCGAGCAGACCTTCACCCTCGTATGTGTGCTCGACAAAATCCCTGTCGAGCGCGCGCACCGTGACCTTCGCGGGGCGGCGCGTCACTCCCCATTCGCCGGGGATGGAGAGGCAGCCTTCGCGCTCGAGCTGCTCGCCCTCGGAGGATATTATCTCGGGGTTGATCAGCTCGAGAAGACCCGTCTCTTCGGTTTCAATGAGGACGATGCGGCGGCGGACGCCGACCTGAGGCGCGGCAAGACCGACGCCGTCGGCGTCATGGAGCGTGTCCGCCATGTCGTCGAGCAGGGTCAGTATGCGGTCCGTTATTTTGTCTACGGGGCGGCTCTTGGCGCGGAGCGCGAGGTCGCCTTTTCTGCGTATTCTTAAAAGTGCCATCCGGAGTTCCTTTCAGATGCTTGTGGGATTGTAGTCTATGGATATCGTGACCCTGCGGGAAAGTCCGCGGGAGAACGAGCGCATGACGTTTGCGAAGAGCGTCCGCGTGCGCCGCGTCAGTTTGCATTTGCAGACGACGCGCATGCGGAATCTTCCGTTCACTCGGTAAACGGGTGCCTCGAACGGACCGAACATAAGTATCGGCACGTCGGAGAACCTGTCTTTGGAGAGCTCCTTTATCTCCTCCGCAAGTCGGAGAACGGAGCCTGAGAGCTCCGCCTCGTCGGTCGAGGTGAGCGTTATCTGCGCGATGTCGCAGAACGGAGGGAAAACGAACGCGCGGCGCAGGCGTATCTCGTTTTCGTAAAAGCCGTCATAATCCTGCCGGCACGCGTATCCGATGCAGGCGTTGTCGGGAGTGTACGTCTGAATTATAGCGCGTCCCGGGAGCGAGGCGCGCCCGGCGCGTCCCGTCGCCTGCGTTATCATCGAGAACGTGCGCTCCGCTGCCCTATAATCGTCGAGGAAGAGCGACGACTCCGCGAGCAGTATGCCGACGAGCGTGACCGACGGGAAGTCGTGCCCCTTAGTCACCATCTGCGTCCCGAGCAGGATATCCGCCTCCCCTCTGCCGAACGCGCCGAGTATCTCGTCATATGACGTCTTCGTCCGCGTCGTGTCCGCGTCCATGCGGAGCACGCGCGCGCTCGGAAAGAGCGAGTTCAGCTCCTGCTCGACGCGCTGCGTCCCCCAGCCCATGTAGAAGAGGTCCTCGCCCCCGCATGAGGGGCATTTTTCGGGTGCCGGAGCGCGGTAGCCGCAGTAGTGGCATTCGAGCCTTCCGCCCGAGACGTGCTCGGCGCGGTAGTCCTCGCGGTTGTCGGTCTCGTTTATGCGCCGCGTCGCATGATACGTCAGCGCGACGGAGCAGTGAGGACAGCGCACAGCCTCGCCGCATTTGCGGCATGAAAGAAAGTTGTTGTAGCCCCGCCTGTTGAGAAAGAGCACCGCCTGCTCGCCGCGCGAGAGCGTCTCGCTTACGGCGTCCCTCAGAACGTGACCGAGCGGGGACGAGGAGCCGCTTGCCCTGTCCTCTCTCATGTCTGCTACCAGAACGTCGGGCAGGCGCGCGCCTCCGTACCGTTCTTTGAGCGAAACGAGAGTGTATACGCCCTCCTTCGCCTTGTAAAACGAGGAAAGCGACGGCGTCGCGCTCGAAAGGAGCATCAGCGCGTTTGAGTGCGCGCAGCGGTAACGCGCGACGTCGTGCGCGGTGTATCTCGGCTGCTGGTCCGATTTGTATGTGTGCTCCTGTTCCTCGTCGATAACTATCATGCCGAGGTTTTTCACGGGGGCGAAAACGGCGCTACGTGTGCCGATGACGATGTCGGCGTCGCCGGAGCGCGCGCGCTCCCACGCGTCGAGGCGCTCGCCGTCTGAGAGCGAGGAATGCATCACGGCGACGCGCGAGCCGTAGCTCCCGCAGTATATGGAGACTGTCTGCGGCGTCAGCGATATCTCGGGGACGAGGATTATGACGCCTCTCCCCTCTTTTGTGACTTCGTCTATCATCGCGCGGATGACGGAAGTCTTGCCGCTCCCCGTCACCCCGTAAAGGAGCGCCGCCTTCGGCTCGCCGGAGTGAAAAAGCGCCGACAGCGTCTTTGCCGCGCGCGACTGCTCCTCGGAGAGCGTGAGCGGCGTATCTTTGACCGGCACGTCCGCAAAGGGATTACGCATGACGCGGCGGGTGTCGAGACTGACGATGCCAAAGTCCCGCAGCTTTTTGAGCTGTACGGAAACGGTGCCGAATGCGTTTTTCAGCTCGGACTCCGTCGCCCGCCCGCCGTTCTCGGCGAGAAACGAAGCGATATCGCGGCACCGCTTAGAGCGCACCTTGGCGTCCGCGGCATACGCCTCCGCCGCTTCTTTTGAAACGGAGAGGGAGACGAGCGTCTCGACAATGACGTTTGTGGGCTCGCTGACGCCGGGCGTGCGGCGCAGGAGCCCCGCCTTCACGAGAGAGGCGATGTGGGGCTTCGCGTCGCCGCCGCCGAATTCCGCGAGCAGCTTTGCTTCAGGCACGGGGGACCCTGCGGCGCGGACGAAACTGTAGATATAGAAAAGCGAGGGGGGCAGCTTTTCCGGCGGGGCGGCGTCCGTCGCCTCGTAGCTGTCGCCTGCACGCGAGAGCGCCCCGCGCGGAACGGCGGCATGCACCGCCTCGCCGAACGTGCAGAGCGTGTGCTCGCAGAGAAACGCGCACAGCCCGAGGTATTCCTCCGGCAGCGTGACGTCACTGTTCGTTATCCCTATTATGGGCTTGCAGTTTTCGTGATCCGTCCCCGGTTGGAGCGACGTTACGACGGCGGTCTTTGTTCTGTTCCCGCCGCCGAACGGCACCGTCACGAACACGCCGGGGACGATATCGTCCGTCAGCCCGAACGGTATGCGGTATGTGTATTCCCGATCGGCGTGGAACGGAACGTCGAGTATGCGGCACCCCGCAAATCCGCCGCCCGCGGGGACCGGTATTTTGTCAGACAAAGGAGAGATCAGAACTCGCCCGGTTCTGTGGGGACTATTTTAAATTCGCCCGCCGCGAGCCGCGTTACCGCGGATTTGACCGCCTTTTCGTCGCGAAATTCGCGCTTTATCATGGAGGCGAGCATCTTGTCCGTCTCCTTGTTCGCTATCCTCGTCTCGGCGACCTCGCGCTGCTTGACGTATTCGTTCGTCACGAGGCGCGCGCATTTCGCTGTCGCTATGACGAGGGTGTAGCGGTTGAACTGACCTTTTGTCAGCTCATCGATGGAGGGAGAGATCATTGACATTGTGAGTTTCCTTTCGGTGAATGTGATAAAATCGCTTTTATTTTTTATGCAAAAGGCAATCGGCCCCTTGTTTCTTATTCGCCCGCATCCTGTCCGCCGGCGCGTCTGCCGATGGCATCGGGCGAGAGGGCGGAGAGAATGACGTGGTCGCTGTCTGTCACAATGACTGACAGCGTGCGCTTGCCGCACGTCGCGTCTATGACGCGGCCGTTTTCCTTCGCCTCGCCGATAAGGCGCTTGGCGGGGGCGGTGTCGCTGCCGATAACGGCTATGACGTGCTCGGCGGATACCATGTTGGAATATCCGATATTGATGAATGTAACAGGCGTCATATCGTCACTCTAAATTCTGTATCTGCTCGCGTATCTTCTCGACCGTGCACTTGATGTCGACGACGAGATGCGCTATTTTTGTGTCCTGCGATTTCGAGCCTATCGTGTTGGTCTCGCGGTTTATCTCCTGAATGAGGAAGTCGAGCTTCCTGCCGACCGCCTCCTCGTTGGCGAGGATGGAACGGAACGCGGATATGTGGGAGGCGAGGCGGACGAGCTCTTCGTCTATCGAAACCTTGTCGGCGAATATCGCCGCCTCGGTTAAGATCCGCTGCTCGTTTATCTCAACGCCGCCGTTCTCTAGAAGAGACGATATGCGCTCGGCGAGCTTTTCGGGGTACCCTTCTATGTTCGCCTCCGATACGGTCTTTATTTCCGCTGCCGCGGTCTCGATCTCCTCGAGCTTTAAAAGCGTGTCGGCGGCGAGCTTCCCGCCCTCCTCTGCGCGCATTGCGAGAAATCCGCCGAGCGCCTCCGAGAGAGCAGCTTCGATCGCCGCCCACTCGGCGTCTATGTCCTCTTCAGCGGAGGCGACGGTGAAAATATCGTGGAACGCTGCGACGCGGGAGACGGATATGTCGTCACGCAGACCGAATTCGTCCCGCAGGGAGGTGAGCGCGTCGATATAGGACGCGGCGAGCGCGCGGTCGAGCGTTATCGTGACGCCGCGCTGCTCGATGACCTCGACGCCGAGATATACGTCCACCTTGCCGCGCGAGATGCCGTTTGCGGACAGATAGGACTTTATCTTAGGCTCCGCGAAGCCGTACTGCCTCGGGAAGCGGACGGACAGGTCAAGGAACTTGCCGTTCACGGAGCGGAGCTCGACGGTGTAGCGTTTTCCGCCCTCCTCGTGCACGGCGCGCCCGAAGGCTGTCATTGAACGTATCATTTTGGGATCGTATCTCCTTTTAAAAAACTTGTGTTGTCACAGTATGCCGCGCCTTTTCAGAACGGAGCGGTATTTTAGCGTATATATGAGCGTCAGCTTGTCGAAGAGCAGGTCGCAGATCACAAAAACTGCCGAGAAAAGGACGAAGGTGGCGGCGACGAGCAGCGGGGACTCCGCGTCGGGAAAGAAGAGCGCCCGTCCGACGAAGTATATTGCCGCAGCGATGCCGTTTGCGGCGGCGAGCTTTGAAAGCCAGCGGAGCGCCGCCGGACGTATCATGTCAAAGTATGACTTGAAGAGGGGGTAAAGTCCCGCTATCGCCGCGTATAAAACCGCCGCCGATTTGTCCGGCAGTATAAGGAGCGAAAGCACCGAGACGACGCCGTAAACGGAGACGGCGGCGCCCATGCCGTATTCGACCTTCACGAAAAGGACGATGACGGCGGCGACGCAGAGACCGGTGTAGGAGAAAAGGTCTGTTATGACGGCGATATAAATTATTGCGACCGATACGGCGGAAAGTATCCCGCAGAGCGCGGTCCGCCGCGTCTTTCTGCTGCGATTTTCCGTTTTCATTCATGCCTCCGTTATGATGTCAGCAGCAGCGGATGAAGTCGCCGCCCATGCATTCGCAGCAGCAGTCCATGAGCCAAAGCGTCTGACAGACGCGGCATATGTCCGTCTCGGAGCTGCCCCTGTAAGGCGTGCCGTACGAATACGAGCGGTTCCGCAGTGATGCGCGCGTGCGCGCGTACTCGACGTTTTCGGGGTCCATGTAGCACGCCCTCTCGACATATGATATCCCGTCCGCGTAGTTGCCGCAGCCGAGCAGCACACAGCCGTAAAGGTACTGCCATTCGGCGTCGCGCCCGCTCTCGGGAACGGCCGTCAGTATCGTCATCGCGCGGTCATATCGCCGCTCGTTTATGAGTATCCGCACCTGCCTGTATGAGGACGAATACGAGCCGCCGCTCTGCGATGCGCCGCCGCTGCCGCCGTTGTCGTCATCGTAGGCGTAATCGTATGCGGAGCCCGTGCTGCCGGAGGCGCGGAGCCTTTCTATCTCGGCGTAAGCCTCGTTGACCTCCTTCATCTTCTCTTCGGCGACGTCCGAGAGGTCTGTGCCCTGATAATTGTCGGGATGATATTTCTTCGCAAGCGCGTAGTATGCCTTTTTTATTTCGGCGTCCGAGGCGTCTCTTGAGACGCCGAGCGTCTTATAGGGGTCCTTCAAGCCTTTTCTTCCCCTCCTTTGATATGCTTTTTCATTATCCTGTCAGCCTCCTTCGGTATCCCGATAAAGAGGATGTTTTTCACAATGGCGGCGGGCTCGCCGTCGCTGTCTATGAGCTCGGACGCGGCGCCCGCCTCCGAAAGGATCAGCCGCACGGCCTCCGCTTCCGCCTCCGCGGCGCGCTCGACGGGCAGTCCCTCCCAGGCGGCGGCGACGGGGTTCCATCTGCCTTTTTTTTCGTCCTCCGCCATGTCGTCGACGGCGTCGAGAATGTATATCGCCCGCCCGACTCCGTTTCCGACGGCGCGCGCTATCTTTGCCCCGTCCCCCTCGATCCCGTGGGAAAATACGAGCGCCAAAAGCTCGCCGAACACGCGCTCACCGGACTTTTTTTCCGACTCGAGCGCATATAATTCCGACAGCCTGCCGTC
This sequence comes from uncultured Clostridia bacterium, assembly GCA_947631245.1. Lineage (GTDB taxonomy): Bacteria > Bacillota > Clostridia > Oscillospirales > CAG-272 > DTU064. Next base: position 60,753 of record CANRKP010000001.1, on the reverse strand, counting down.
GACCTCGCGGACGAGAGATCCGTCTATGCCCGCGCGCCTCATATGCCTGCGCGAGAACGGCAGGGCGGCGCGCGCAGCCGCGCGGCGTCCGCCGCGCTCGTCGCGGACGTCGTCCTCGAGCTTGCGTGAGGTGAGAAGGGCGGATACGGCGGCGCCGTACATTATCTGCCCGCCGGGGTCCGTCATCGTGCGGCGGCGGAGCTTTATGGGGCAGCGGCGTCGGCTTACGCCGTAGTATTCGTCAAGGAGCGCCATCCTCGTCAGTATGAGAAAGACGATGTCGTATGAGAGGGCAGCGGCGGAGGTCACGCCGAGAGATTTTCTCATCGCGCGGCAAAGTCCGCAGTAGACGGCGCGGTAATACTCCGCTTCGCGGACGCGCAGCTCCGGCGCATACGCTTTCACATATCCGAACACGCCGACACTCCTTTGCCGTCAGATACTTATACATAATATATTCTACATCAGAGGGGCAAAATTTTCAAGTGCTTTTTTTGCTCTCTCACCGACGCGTCGGATTTTGGCTTTCGCGCCCGCAAAGTTTTTTTGGGGTATTGAAACTTTCCCCGAGATGGAGTATACTCAATATAAGAAAAAACCGTAAAGGGAGACAGTTTGATATGGAGATAACAAAAGACATACGTTATATCGGGGTCAACGACCATGATATAGACCTTTTCGAGGGGCAGTACATAGTGCCGAACGGCATGGCGTACAACTCATATCTCATAAAGGACGGCAAGTGCGCCGTCATGGACACCGTTGACGGCAGGTTCGTCCACGAGTGGCTCGACAATCTCGACCGCGAACTCGGCGGCAGGCAGCCCGACTACCTCGTCGTTCAGCACATGGAGCCCGACCACAGCTCGGGGATCGAGCGCTTCTGCGCTGCGTACCCGAAGGCGGTCGTCGTTTCGTCCGCAAAGGCGTTTGCGATGATGAAACAGTTTTTCGGCACCGAATTTGAGGACAGGCGCATCGTCGTCGGAGAGGGGGACAAGCTCCCGCTCGGTGAGCATACGCTCACGTTTATCACGGCGCCGATGGTGCACTGGCCCGAGGTCATCGTGACATACGACGACCGCGACCGCGTGCTCTTCTCCGCGGACGGCTTCGGCAAATTCGGCGCGCTCGACCGCGAGGAGGACGACTGGGCATGCGAGGCGCGCCGCTACTACGTCGGCATCGTGGGCAAATACGGCGCGCAGGTCACATCCCTGCTCAAAAAGGCGGAGGGGCTCGACATCGCGAAGATATGCCCGCTTCACGGTCCCGTCCTTACCGAGGACCTCGGTTATTATATCAATCTTTATAAGATATGGTCGTCGTATTCCGTCGAGACCGAGGGCATAATGATAGCGTATACGTCCGTCTACGGTCATACGAAGGAGGCGGTCGAAAAGCTCGCGGACAAGCTGCGCTCGAAGGGCTGCCCGAAGATAGTCGTCACGGACCTTGCCCGCTCCGACATGGCGGAGGCGGTCGAGGACGCGTTCCGTTACGGCAAGCTCGTGCTCGCGACGACGACGTACAACGCAGAGATATTCCCCTTCATGCGCGAGTTCATAAACCATCTGACGGAGCGCGGCTACCGCGACCGCAGGGTCGGCATCATAGAGAACGGCTCATGGGCGCCGCTCGCCGCCAAGACGATAAAGAAGATGCTCGAGGGCTCGAAGAACATCACATACACCGACACGACGGTGACTATCCGTTCCGCGCTCGACGAGAGGAGCTCGGGCGAGCTCGAGGCGCTCGCCGAGGAGCTCTGCCGCGACTATATCGCACAGAGCGGTGAGACCGCGAACAAGCACGACCTGTCCGCGCTCTTCAACATAGGCTACGGTCTCTACGTCGTAACGTGCAGCGACGGCAAAAAGCCGAACGGTCTCATCGTCAATACCGTGTGCCAGGTGACAAACACGCCGAACCGCGTCGCCGTCACGATAAACAAGGAGAACTATTCCCACCACATAATAAAGGGGTCGGGAAAGATGAACGTCTGCTGTCTCTCGGTCGAGGCGCCGTTCTCTGTGTTCGAGAACTTCGGCTTCCGCTCGGGGCGCAACGCGAACAAATTCGAGGGCATGGAAATGCTCTGTTCCGACAACGGACTTCCTTTCCTCTCCCGCTACATCAATTCGTTTTTGTCTCTCTCCGTCGTCGACTATGTGGACCTCGGCACGCACGGGATGTTCATATGCGACGTGACGGAGGCGCGCGTCATCTCCGACGCCGAGACGATGACGTACACATACTATCAGAAAAACGTCAAGCCGAAGCCGAAGACGGAGGGCAAGCGCGGATGGGTCTGCCGCGTCTGCGGTTACGTCTACGAGGGGGACGAGCTGCCAGAGGACTTCGTCTGCCCGCTCTGCAAGCACGGTCCCGCCGACTTTGAGCCGATAGAATAATAGAATAATAGAATAACAGAATAACGAAACGCGGAATAATTTAAAACCCGCCCGACTTTTTGCCCGCGGGGAGCCCTTTATGCAGAAGAGGCTCCCCGCGGGCTTCATTTTTTTGTGAAGTATGCGGAACTTTTGCGGGGCGGAAATGCTTAATTTCCGTCGTATTTGTACCGCGAATATATTGACAAGAGGTCGATTTTTGGTATATACTCTTATAAGATAATCTCAATTCTTAAAAAAGGTCGATTGGACCCTCAAAATATCGGAAAAGGGAGATCTGACGCATGAAAAAATTCGATTTATATAAATTTCTGAAGCTCGGCGCCGCCACGCTCTCCGCGTTCGTCATTCTGTCGCTCGCGGCTTGCAGCGGAGATGAGGACAAGCAGACGGACGGCACGGGCGAGGGAACGAACGTGCATATAAACGTCGGCGGAAAAAACGACAAAGAAACGGTCGGAGAAGACAAAGCGACGGACGCGGCGGAGGAAACTCCCGGCACCGACGCCCCCGGCACGGACGGACCGCAGACCGAGGCACCCGGCACCGACGCGAAGGAGACGGACAAGCCGTCTGACGAGCCTTCCGACGAGACGACGGCGGGCGCAGCGGGCGAGACCGGCAAATTCACGGAGGATGACGCGACCGTCACCGTAAACGGCGTTGTGATACGCATCGGGGACGATTTTCTCCCGAACTACGAAAAGGTCGGCGATGCCGAGGTAGTCGAGGGGCAGGCATGCCTTGACGGCGGATACGACACGAACTATTATTACGGCGGCGAGGAATTCGTCGTCTTTACCGTCGCGGAAGACGGAAAACAGATCATATACGATATCTACATAACGTCTCCCGATTATAAGACAAACAAGGGCGCCGAGGTCGGAAAGACGACGGCGGAGGAGCTGCTCGATATGTACGGCTTTGCGTCCGACAGCTATTTCGGCACATATGAGTACAGGCTCGAGGGGACCGATATCGTCGCTTCGTTTACGTTCGACGAGTCAGACATACTCGAAAGCATCGATATAATCGACGAAGGGGTGACCGGTTAATGGGCAGATCGAAGGCAGCGAAGGCGGGCGCAAAGGATAAATCCGAAAGAGCGCGCCGCCGAGCGAAAGAGGAAGCCAGAAAAGAGGCGTCCGCCTCCGGTACAGGCTCCGATAAAAAGCACGAAAAAAAGGCGTCCCGACCGAAAAAGGCTTCCGCCGCAGACGCGTCGGCGAAAAAGGGGCGCAGGATGACGGCGGCGCTCGCGGGAGCTTCCGCCGCCGTCGTACTTATTGTGGGAGGCGCGGCGTTCATTTACGCAAGGGCTCACGCAACGGGCTGGAGCAGATCCGGCGAGGGAACGCGCTATTATGTCGACGGTCAGTATCTGACGGGCATGACGGAGGTCGCGGGGACGGAGTATGTGTTCTCCGACGACGGGCTGTTCGTCGAGGGCTGGGTCACCGACGGGGAGAGCGTATACTATCAGACGCAGGAAGGCGGCATCATGACGGGTGTCGTCGATATCGAAGGGGAGAAGTATGACCTCGGAGACGACGGCAAGCTGCTGACGGGAGTTATCGAGACAGAGGACGGGCTATTCTGCCGCGACGAGCACGGAATGGCGGCGTCGGGTCTCTTTAAGACCGAGGACGGGATGTATCTCGCCGGAGAGGGCGGCGCAGTCCTTTACGGCATGAACGAGTGCGACAGTAAGACTTACTATGCCTATGATGACGGAAAGCTCGCGGTCGGCTGGACGGAGCTTTCGGACGGAACATATCTGTTTGACGGCGACGGCGCGATGGTTACGGGCTGGAGCGAACGCGACGGCAGCACGGTCCTTTTAGGCGACGACGGAAAGCTCGTTTACGGTATGGCGGAAAAGGACGGGAAGACGTATCTTTTCGGCGACGACGGAGCAAGACTTTCGGGCTGGCAAAATGTAGACGGGAAAACGTACTGGTTCGGGGATGACGGCGCGATGGCGACCGGACGCGCCTCCGTTGACGGAAAGGAATATATATTCGGCGGCGACGGGGAGCGGCTCTCGGGCTGGCAGACGCTCGGCGGCAGTAGATATTATCTCGGAGACGACGGCGTTATCAAAACGGGCTGGCAGGATATCGACGGGAAGAAATACTATCTCGGCGGCGACGGCGCCGCAAGGACAGGCTGGCAGAATGTCGACGGGAGCACATATTATTTCGGTGACGACGGCGCGCGTCAGGACGGCTGGGTCAAGCGCGGCGGCGACGTATATTATCTCGGCGAAGACGGCAAGCCCGTGTCGGGTCTTCTCACGGTAGGGGACGCGCTGTACTTCTTCGGCGAAGACGGCATAAAGCAGACGGGATTTATCGCCGTCGAAGGAAAGTATTATCTCTTTGGCAGCGAGGGGAGCGCGCTCTCCGGCTGGCAGACGGCTGACGGCAAGCGGCGGCTGTTCGGCGACGACTTCGCAATGGTCACGGGCTGGGCAAAGGTCAACGGCGTCCGCTATTATCTTACGTCCGAGGGCGTGCCCACGACGGGAGAGAAAAAGATAGACGGCGTGAAATACCTCTTCTCCGACGACGGCTCGCTCCGCGAAGGGTGGCACGACGGCGTCTGCTACAAGAACGGATATGTCGCGACGGGTCTCACGGAGGTCGACGGCAAGTATTGGTACTTCGACGAGAACGGAAAGCCTTCCGGCGGCTGGCACACTATTTCGAAGGCAAAATACTACTTTGACAGCGAAGGACGCGCGGTCACGGGCTGGCAGACCGTCGAGGGGAAGAAGAGATATTTCGACAAGACGGGCAAGATGTACATCGGCTGGCAGACTATAGAAAAGAAAAAGTACTACTTCTACGATGACGGCGAGCTCGCGGTGAGCACCGAGATCGACGGATATATCATCGACAAGGACGGCGTCGCGACGAGCAAAGAGGACAAGTTCAAGAAGATCACGCCCGAAAACATCGACGAGTATATAGAAATACTGCTCAACAAGTACGGGCGCGGCATGAGAGACATATTCCTCTACGTTCGCGACAACTACAAGTACAAGTATTACAAGAAGCTCGACTCCGAAAAGGAGATGGCGTGCCGCTTGCTCAACAACAAGAAGGGCGCGTGCTACGACTACATGTCGCTGACAAAGCTGATGATGCAGGCGGCTGGCTACAACGTCATAACCGTCGTCGGCAAGGGCGCCGTCTATTCCGAGCATAACTGGCTGCTCGTCGAGGTCGAGCCCGGCGTATGGAGGCATATGGACACCGAGCGCTCGAAGATGGACATCTACCTTTTGACGGACAAAGAGCTCGAGGCTATAAACAACAAACATTTAAAAGGCGTCCGCTACGAGTGGGACCACAGTCTGTACCCGCCCGCGGTCTGAGAAAAAAGTATGGTTTTCAGTTCGTTTTCATTCCTTTGCTTCTTTCTCTCCGGAGTCCTGATACTTCATACGGTGCTGCCCGGCATCCGCGCGAAAAACGCGCTGCTCATACTGGGCAGCCTCGTTTTCTATGCATACGGCGAGCCCGTGTACATCCTTCTGATGCTCGCATCGGTAGTTTTGAACTACGTTTTCGGGCTCGTTGTCGGAAAGAGAAAGAACCGCGCGATTTTGGCGGCGGCGGTGACGGTGAATCTGTCGCTTTTGTTCGTTTTCAAATACGCGGGCTTCTTCGCGGGCATCATAAACGCCTGCCTCCCCGAATGGGCGGCGCTCCCGGTGCCGGAGATAAGGCTGCCTATCGGGATATCGTTTTACACGTTTCAGGCGCTCTCCTACGTCATAGACGTGTACAGAGGCGACGCGGAGGAGCAGCGCAGCTTCCCGCGCCTGCTGCTCTACATCTCTTTCTTCCCGCAGCTGATAGCGGGTCCCATCATACGTTATCATGACGTCGCGCTCCAAATAGCGGAGCGGCGCGTGACGGCGGAAAAGATGAAGACGGGCAGCTTCCGCTTCCTTTGCGGGCTCGGGAAAAAGATACTTATCTCAAACGCCATGGGTTTTGCGGCGGACACGATATTCGCGCTCGGCAATGACGAAGTCGGCACGCTCGCGGCGTGGGTCGGCGCGCTGTCGTATCTGATGCAGATATACTTCGATTTCTCCGGGTATTCCGATATGGCGATAGGGCTCGGGCATATGTTCGGCTTCACGTTCGCGGAGAATTTCGACCACCCGTATATTTCCGTAAGCATTCAGGATTTTTGGCGAAGATGGCATATCTCGCTCTCGTCCTGGTTCCGCGAGTATCTTTATATTCCGCTCGGCGGCAACAGACACGGCAAGGCGAATACGCTCCGCAACAGATATATCGTTTTCCTCATGACGGGACTGTGGCACGGTGCAAACTGGACTTTCATCCTTTGGGGCCTCTACCACGGGACGCTGCTCGTGCTTGAGTCTTTAAACGTCATCCCCGTTTACAGGGAGGGGGACGAAAAAAGATGCGGGCGCGTGCGCCGCTTCTTCTCGCATGTGTACGTTCTCGCCGCCGTGACGTTGGGCTTTGTCCTCTTCCGCGCGGAAACGCTTTCGCAGGCGGGCACGTTCTTCGCGGCGATGGCGGGCTTCGGCGCGCGGGGCGGCGCGGGTTACGCTGCCGCGGCTGCGTTCCTCTCGCCATACTATCTCTTCGTCTTTGCCGCCGCCGTCATCGGGTCGACGCCGTACCCCGCAATGCTGTGGCGCAGGCTGACGGAGAAGCACAGACCGCTCGAGATTCTGACCATGGCGGGCGGGCTCGTGATACTTGTGCTGTCGTATATGGCGCTCGCGTCGGCGAGCTACAACCCGTTCATATATTTCAGGTTCTGATTTGACATATGGCAGGCAAGAAGAATAAAACCGAAACGAAAGGAGGCTCACGGTGAAAAAGATCACGGTCGTCTACCTTATAATATTCATACTGATGCTCCTACTTCCGGCGGCGCTGATGTTTCTGCTTCCTGAAGACGGGGAAAATACCGAAAACCGCGAGCTCTCCGAATTTCCGTCCTTTTTTAATGAGAACGGCGGCTTCAACGCGGATTTCACGCAGCAGCTCGACACATATATTTCCGAGCACATAGGGATGCGTGGGCTTCTCGTCGAGGCGAACGGCGCTCTGCGCTCGAAGCTGTTCGGCAGCTCGTCCGAGGACGACGTGATACTCGGGCGCGGCGGCTGGCTGTTCTACGCGGAGACCGCGGCGGACTATCTCAACACCGCGACGATCACGGAAAGAAACGCCTCAAACATCGGCAGGACGCTGTTGATGATGGAGCAGTACGCGAAAGAAAACGGCACGCTTTTCGCCGTTGCCGTCGTGCCGAACAAGAACACTGTCTACACGGAAAATATGCCTTACAATTATATTCCGCTCTCTGGCAAGGGAAATTATGAGCTCGTCGCGGACGCGGTCTCGCGGTACGGAGTGACGGCGGCGGACGTTCTCGGCGCGCTTAAGGCTGAGGACGAGGTGCTCTACCAAAGGCTCGACAGCCACTGGGACTACAGGGGCGCGCTCCTCGGCTACAGAACGATAATGGACGCCGTCGGTTTCGAGCATAAAAGCTATGAGGGGATGACGTTTGAGGCGCGCGCCGACTGGCCCGGCGATCTTGCGAAGATGGTGTATTCAAACGCCGCCGAGCCCGACGTGCAGTATTATCCCGAATACGATTTCGGCTACCGCATCACATCGCATGAGAAAAACGTCGAGGCGCTAAGCCTGACAATGAAAAACGGCTCGGGACACGGAAAGCTTTTGATGTTCCGAGACTCGTTCTGCAACACGATGCAGGAGTTCTTCGCCGGCAGCTTTGCAGAGGCGGAGTTCTCGCGCGCGTACCCGTTCCCGATAGAGAAGCTCGAGGGCGGCGGATATGACGTGTGCGTCCTTGAGATAGTGGAGCGCAATCTCATAAATCTTGCGCGCCGCGCGCCGATAATGAGGGCGCCCGAGGCGGAGGCCTCCGCCGACGCATCGGCAATGGGGGACGGAGACGCCGCGTTCGGATACGAAAAGCGCGGAGGAATGGCGCACGTCTACGGCACTGTGGACGAAAAATATCTCGACGTCGGCTACAGGGCGTACCTGCTCGTCGATACGGCGGACGGAACATACGCATACGAGGCGTTCCCGATATTCGAGGAAGAGCTGCTCGGCGCGGACGCTCCCGGAGACAACGGTTTCTCGGCATATCTTGACACGGAGCTTTGGGACAAAGCGGAGGGCGTCCGCGTCCTCATCGAAAGCAACGGGAAATACTACATCTCCGGCGCCGTCACGCCGCCCGAAATAATGGGAGAATAAAATCCGTATCAAAGTATAATCACAACCGAAAAAACCTGATTTTCCACCCCCTCTTCTTCCATAAACCGACCCAAAAATCAAGTCATAAAAGTTTTTGAAGATGGGGGCGCGGGGGGAGGAAGGAAGACGCCGCGAAAGCGGCATCTTCTTTTTATCACAAAGTCACCCCCGCCCGTCTCCCTCTGCCAATTTCAGCTCCGGCGGGCTGATACTCTCTTTTTTGCGGCGCCGATGCATTATTTTTCCCCGATTGGTGCAAATTTTGAGTACCGTTTGGGCGGGAATGCGACTATAATATATAGTAGCTGTAAAGAGCGCGGAGGGGTACCGATGGAGACGATACGGATAAGCGGGAAAAAGGTGAAGATAACGTGCACAAGGGAGGACCTTTTCGCTTACGATCTCGCCGTGCCGGTAGATATCGAGACTGCCGACGGAAAAAGGCGGCTGCGCTCGCTTCTGCGCGACGCCTGCGGCTTCGACCCTGACTCGGGCAGGCTGTTCGTGCAGATATACGAGTCCGCGGCGGGCGGCTGCGAGCTGTTCGTGACGCTCACAGACAACACGACCGGAGGTGAAGGGGAAAAAATGCCGAGACAGATGACATCAGCACAGGTCAAAACACCGGCGCCGCCGCGAAGACAGACGCCGACGCCGACGGCATACGCTTTTCCCGACTTCGGAGCGCTGCTCGCCGTCTGCGGAAGGCTTTTGCGGTCGCCGGGATGCTGCTGCGGCGAGACGTCGGCATACGCAGGGCGGGGCGGAGGATATTATCTGCTTACATATGACGCCGGAAAGAGGCTCGACATCGTGTGCGGAGAATACGGAGGCGAGCGCTGTCCGCGCGGAACGGAGGCGTATCTCTACGAGCACGGGGCGCTGCTCTGCGGCGGGGACGCGGTGGAGAAGCTGGCGGAACTTCTGTGAATATGGGTTTTTGCTTTGCGGCGTGATCTCTCGCGTAGCTCCTGTGAGAGGCGTTGCGGCGCGGTGATTTGACACGGCGTGAAAAACGGTGTATAATAATATTTCGGGCGTGCGGTGCTCCGCTTGCCCGAAATTTTTTGTTGGATGTGGACAGAGTGAAAACGGAAAAAAGCGAGCTTTTCGAGACTGTGCCCGTCGGCAGGGCGGTGATTGCGCTCGCATTGCCGACCGTTATAGGTCAGGTCATAACCGTCATATACAATATGGCGGACACATATTTTATAGGTCAGCTCGGCGACCCCGCCGAGGTCGCCGCCGTGCAGGTGGCGATGCCGCTGTTTATTTTCTTCAACGCAATAGCGAACTTGTTCGGCATAGGCGGCGCGAGCCTCATCTCGCGCTCGCTGGGCGACGGCGACCGCGAACGCGCGCGCCGCGCATCCGCCTTCTGCATCTGGACTGCGGCGGTCGCCGCCGTGCTCTACGGCGTCGTCATAGGCGCGCTCCGCTCCGTTATGCTGCCGGTGCTCGGCGCGACGACGAAGGAGTCGTTCGGATTTGCGAAGGAGTATGTCTTTTGGACGATAACGGTCGGCGCGCTGCCGACGGTAATGAACAACACGCTCGCGCATATGATACGCGCCGAGGGGTATTCCTCGGTCGCGAGCGTCGGCGTCGCCGCGGGCGGCATACTTAACATGATACTCGACCCAATATTCATTTTCGGGCTCGGCATGGGGGTCGCCGGTGCCGCGATAGCGACGATGCTTTCAAACCTTGCGACCGCGGTGTTCTTCGCATTTTTCATATTCTCGCACCGCGGGCGCATGTCGGCAACGCTCGACCCGCGCGCGTATACGACGGGCGACAGGATACCGTTTGAGGTGCTGACCGTCGGGCTGCCGAGCTTTGCTTCCTCGTCGCTCGCGTCAATTTCCAACATGATGCTGAACCACCTCATAGGCTCGTATTCGGACGAGGCGACGGCGGGCATCGGGATCGCGAAGAAGATAGATATGCTCGCGTTCGCGATAGCGCAGGGCATGACGCAGGGCTCGCTGCCGCTCATAGGGTACAATTTCACGTCCGGCAACAGGAAGAGAATGAACAAGGCGATAAAAACGACGATGACGATGTGCTTCTGTGTTGCCGTTGCGGGGGCCGTGTGGCTCCTGACGTGTGCCGCGCCTATGGCAAGGCTGTTCATAAAGTCGGAGAAAACGGTGGAATACGGCACGAACTTTTTGCGTATAATCGCGCTGACGTGCATCACGACGGCGCCCGGATTTATGATAATCACGATATTTCAGGCGACGGGGAAGCGCGTGCAGCCGCTCATCCTTTCGTTTCTGCGAAAGGGGATAGTGGATATCCCTCTCATGCTTTTGTTTGAGCGCCTGTTCGGCATATACGGCATCGTGTGGGCGATACCTCTTGCGGACGCGGCGGCGCTCGCAGTATCTCTCATCGTGTTTTTGCCGTATTACAGGCAGCTAAAAAGGTCGGAGACTGACGCGGCGGCGGAAAAGACATAATAAAAAAGCGGGGCGGGACACTTTGGCTGTGTCCCGCCCCGAGGCGTTACTTTTCTTCAGGCGTCAGGAAGCTCTTGATACGGCGTATGAGACTTACGTCGTGCAGACCCGCCAAATAAGCGAGAGAGGCGCAGATGAAAGCGGGGAGCGGTATTAAAAGATAGAGAAACGACGGGATCGCCGCTATCGTCGTAACTCCGGGCAGACCGAGAAGGACGCCCCAGTACATAGCCTGAATAACGAGCGCTACGACCTTTGCGGTCCCGCTTGCTGCCCCCGCCCATTCAAGCCCGAGACCGTTTTCGGCTCCGAGTATGCCGAAAAGAATGACGCATACGCCGAGAATGAAGTTGACGGCGGAGGCAGAGAGCGCTATTTTCACGCCGCGCCACGGGTCGGCTGTTATCCTGCCCGCGTCGGCGCGTATCTTGTCGCGCTGTCCCTCTTCCTTTATCGCGGTGTAGTCAACGAACATATAAAACAGGATCGCGAAAATGCTGACGCAGATCATGCACGTCCTGCGGACCTCTCCTTCTCCCGCCATCGCGTTGTCGACGGCGGCGGCAGCCATCGCTGTCATAAGACCGAATACCGTCAGCCCGAACTGGTTCAGTATGAGCCTCCATATCAGCCTTCCGTTAGCTTTCAGAAAATCGCGCATCGAAACCTCCTATAACTTCAATCATATAATATTTTATAAAATTTTCCGCGAAAACGCAATAGCGCGGGCATAAAGTTTACAAAGAATTCATTTTCTTGTTTACAACCGCGAAAAAATTTTGTATAATATAGTATCATGTGCATAATGTCATGTGCGGAACGTGCGGAAAGGAGGGCACCGTATGCCTGTGGAAATGCGCGAGCTCCCGGCTCTTGTGAGAGAGTTCGCGTCATATAAAAAATCGATACAGGGCTGCTCGGCAAAAACGGTCGAGGAATACTGCGTTGACCTCCGTATGTTTTGGCGCTACATAAAGGCGGACCGAGAGGGTCTGCCGAAAACGGACGAGGTCTTCGACACGCTCGACATAAGCGGCATCGGCATCGACGTCATCTCCGCGGTCACGACGGCGGACATATACGAATTTCTTTTGTATGTGGACGGCACGCGGCACAACGGCTCGTGCGCCAAGGCGAGAAAGCTGTCGGCGATAAAGGCGTTTTACAAATACCTGACGCAGAAAAAAGGCATTCTTGAGGTAAATCCCGCCGCGAATATAGAGTCCCCGAAAAAGCGAAAAACGCTGCCGAAGCATCTGACGCTCGAGGAGAGCATAGACCTGCTCGAGGCGGTCAAGGGGGACGAGAGCTCGAAGAACCGCGACCGCGATTACGCAATAATCACGCTGTTTTTGAATACCGGCATGCGCTTGTCCGAGCTCGTTGGCATATCGCTCCCCGATATCGACAGGGAGCTGCGCTCGCTCCGCGTCATAGGCAAGGGGAACAAGGAGCGCATCGTATATCTTAACGACGCGTGCCGCGCGGCGCTCACGGACTATCTGCCGGTGCGCGCGGCGCATCCAGTGAAGAACAAAGGGGAGAACGCGTTGTTCCTCTCGGCTCAGGGAAAGCGGATAAGCATAAAGACGGTACAGTGGCTCGTCGGAAAATATTTAGGCGCCGCCGGGCTCGAATATAAGCACTTCTCGACGCACAAGCTCCGCCATACGGCGGCGACGCTGATGTATCAGTCGGGGCAGGTGGACGTAAGGGTGCTCAAAGAAATACTCGGTCACGAACAGCTCAACACGACCCAAATTTACACCCATGTTTCAAACGAGGGCATGGAGGAGGCCGTCGCAAGAAATCCGCTTGCGGATTTCGGCGTCGGGAACGGAGAGAAAGCCGAGAAGAAAAGGCGGGTCGCGAGAAAGGAAGCAACAACCGGTGAAAAATAAGGAAAACGAGACAAAGGAAAAATACCCGGTGATAAAGGGGCGGGCGAAGAAAAAGGATATTTGGACGCTGCCGAATATTCTCAGCTTTTTGAGGATAGCGCTCATACCGGTGATACTTTATCTTTATATCGGACTCGGCAGGCGCTTTTTCTCCGCGTGCCTTCTTGCGTTATCGTATGCGTCAGATATTGCGGACGGGATAATAGCGCGCAAATTCAACATGATATCGGACGTCGGGAAGATGCTCGACCCGCTCGCGGATAAGCTGACGCAGGCGTCGCTCGTCATCTGCATCGCGGTCACGAGGTCCGAGGGGTGGACGGCGTGGATGCTGTTCGGTCTCATGGCGGCGAAGGAGATAGCGACGGCGCTGTCGGGATTTTTCGCCGTCAGAAGGACGGGTAAGGTCTCGGGCGCAAAGTGGTACGGAAAGGTGAGCACCGTCGCGCTGAACGCGATGTTCGCGCTGATACTCTTCATTCCGATGCCGCCGGTGCTCGAAACGTCGCTGCTCTTCGTCTGCGCCGGAGTGATGGTGTTCTCCGCCGTGTCGTACCTGTTCTTCTTCAATAAGAAATACGACGAATAACAAGTATGAGAAAAACAAAAAACGGGGGAGTGAGCCGCGCGCGGCGTCATTTCCCCTGTTTTTATTCTGTTTTGCCCCCATCTCAACCGACAGGTTACAAAAAAATCAACCGACAAGTTATAAAATTCCCCGTTCGATTTATGGCGGGTCGGCGCGCCTCGGTCTAAAATAAGGGCGTAAAAAAAGCCGCGGCAGAAAAAATGCCGCGCAAAAAGAAAAAGGAGAGTTATAAAAAATGCTCGACACACTCGACGAACGCATCACATACTACCGCAAGAAATGCGGGCTCACGCAGGAGGATTTGGCGGAAAAATGCTCCGTCACGCCCCAAGCCGTCTCAAAATGGGAAAACGCCATAACCTCGCCGGATATTTCGCTTCTGCCGAGGCTGTCGGAGGTATTCGGCATCAGCTGCGACGAGCTTTTGGGCGTAAAAAAGGCAGACACCGTCGCGGTCTCGAAAAGCGACTTCGACCCGTCGCGCGCGATACTTAAAATACGCGTGATTTCAGACGAGGCAAAGGTGAGCATAAATCTGCCGCTTGAGATAGCAAAGCTGGCTCTGACGAGCGGAGCCGTAGACCTCAGCGGAAGCGACTCGCTTAAAGGCGTAAAAAGCGCGCTCGAAAGCATAGACCTCGACCGTGTGATCGCGCTCGCAAACGTCGGCGTCATGGGAAAGCTCGTTGAGGTGGAAGTGAGCGAGGACAATACAAAAGTGGAGATCTGGGTCGAATGAAGGTCAGAATGCGGACGGAGGGTGTGCGGCTTCTGCTCATTTTTCCGAACTGTTTTGTGACGTTAGGACTGCGCGCCGCCGTCCGATTCGGAGGGGAAGATTTGAGCGAGGACGCGAGGGCGATGATGCTCGCGCTGTCGGCGGCGGCGCGCAAAACGTACTGGCGCCGCTATCGCGGCCTCGAGCTCATTCACGTCAGCACAGAAGACGGCACTGAGCTCACAGTGAAGGTATAGAAAAATGCCCCCTTCAATTAAAGTTTAAAGAAAGGGGAACGGGGGGAGGAACTTTTCAAAGTTCCTCCCCCCGGGTCATTATTCCTAACAGCCTATTACTTATAGAGCTCGACGAGCTTCTTGAGATGCTCGTACTTCTCCGCGGCCTTGGTCTTTGCCTCGCCGAAGAGCTTTTCGGCTCTTTCGGGGAAGCTCTGAGCCAAACGGCTGTAGCGCGTCTCGCTCTTGATGAAGTCGATGTAGTCCGCCGTCGGCTCCTTGCAGTCGATGGAGAACGGGTTCTCGCCCGCCGCCTTCTTTGCCGGATTGTAGCGGAACATCTGCCAGTAGCCGGCGTCGACCGCGCGCTTCATTTCGAGCTGGCAGTTCGTCATGCCGCCCTTGACGCCGTGCATCTCGCACGGAGCGTAGCCGATGACGAGAGACGGTCCCTCGTATGCCTCGGCCTCGGTGAGAGCCTTTATCGTCTGGTTCATGTCCGCGCCCATAGCGATCTGTGCGACGTAGACGTAGCCGTAGGACATTGCGATCTCGGCGAGGTTTTTCTTGCCTATCGCCTTGCCGGCGGCCGCGAACTGAGCGACCTGACCCATCTGCGAAGCCTTGGACGCCTGTCCACCCGTGTTGGAGTAGACCTCGGTGTCGAAGACCATGACGTTGACGTTTTCGCCGGAAGCGAGGACGTGGTCAAGTCCGCCGAAGCCGATGTCGTATGCCCAGCCGTCGCCGCCGAATATCCAAACAGACTTCTTTCCGAGCATGTCGCCGTTCTCGACTATGTACTTCGCGATCTTTCCGACCTCGCAGTCGCAGTCGATCTTCTTTGCTTCGGAAAGCAGTGCCGAGGAGACCTCGTCGGTCTTCGCGCTGTCGTCCTTGGACTCGAGCCATGCCTCGGCGGCAGCCTTCAGGCTGTCGGGGCACTTCTCAAGGGAGACGAGCTCCTTCACCTTGTCGGCGAGGACTTCGCGGCGGTACTTCTGAGCGAGGTACATGCCGTAGCCGTGCTCGGCGTTGTCCTCAAAGAGGGAGTTCGCCCAAGCCGGACCTCTGCCCGTCTCACGGTTGACGGTGTAAGGCGTCGCGGGAGCGGAGCCGCCCCAAATGGAGGAGCATCCGGTCGCGTTCGAGATATACATTCTCTCGCCGAAGAGCTGTGTGATGAGGCGTGCGTATGACGTCTCGGCGCATCCTGCACAGGAGCCGGAGAACTCAAGCAGCGGCTGCTTGAACTGGCTGCCCTTGACGGTGTTGTTGATGAGCTCCTTTTTCTCGGAGACGTTTGCCACAGCGTAGTCGAACACGGGCTGCTGAGAGAGCTGCGTGTCGCGCGGGACCATTTCGAGCGCGCCGACCTTGCAGACCTTGACGCAGAGCGCGCAGCCCATGCAGTCGAGCGGGCTGACGGCGACCGTGAACTTGTAGTTCGTCTTGACGACGGGCTTCTCGGTGAACTTCGTGTCTGCGGGAGCCGCGGCAGCTTCGGTCTCGGTCATAGCGAACGGGCGGATCGTTGCGTGCGGGCAGACGAACGAGCAGAAGTTGCACTGGATGCACTTCGAGGCGTCCCAAACGGGGACGTTGACGGCGACGCCGCGCTTCTCGGAGGCGGCGGCGCCCTGCGGGAACGTGCCGTCCACATACTTCTCGAATGCGGAGACGGGCAGCGAGTCGCCGCGCATAGCGTCGACGGACTCAACTATCGAGTTGACGAACTCGTCGAGCTCGGGACGGTCGGACTTGAATTCGGGAGCCTTCGCGTCGGGCGTCGGGTTCTTCCAGGATTCGGGAACGTCGACCTTGACATAGGCGTCTCCGCCCGCATCGATCGCGGCGTAGTTGAGGTCGACCATCGCCTGACCCTTCTTGATGTAGGACTTGTACGCCATCTTCTTCATGTATTCGATGGCGTCCGCCTTCGGAAGGATGTTGGCGAGCGAGAAGAACGCGGACTGGAGCACGGTGTTTTTGACCTTCGCGTTGCCGATGCGCTCGGCGGCGATGCCCGTGCCGTTGATGATGTAGAAGTTGATGTTGTTCTCGGCGATGTACTTCTTCACCTTCGCCGGGATGTGGGCGTCGAGCTCATCGACTCCCCACGGGCAGTCGAGAAGGAACGTGCCGTTCGGCTTGATGTCCTCGACCATGTCGTACTTCGTCAGGTACGCGCAGTTGTGGCACGCGACGAAGTTTGCCTTCGTGATGTAGTAGGGGGCCTTTATCGGCTTGTCGCCGAAGCGGAGATGGGAGATCGTGATGCCGCCCGTCTTCTTCGAGTCGTACTGGAAGTACGCCTGAATGTACTTATCGGTATGGTCGCCGATGATCTTGATGGAGTTCTTGTTCGCGCCGACGGTGCCGTCTCCGCCGAGACCCCAGAACTTGCACGCGATCGTGCCTTCGGGAGCCGTGTCGGGAGCGGCCTTCTCGGGCAGCGAGCAGCCGGTAACGTCGTCGACGATGCCGAGCGAGAAGCCGTTCTTCGGGCAGTCTGCCGAGAGATTCTCGTATACCGCGAAAACGGATGACGGAGGCGTATCCTTCGAGCCGAGACCGTATCTGCCTCCGACGACGGTCGCCTTGCAGCCCGCCTGTGCGAGAGCGGTGACGACGTCGAGGTAAAGGGGCTCGCCGAGCGCGCCCGGTTCCTTCGTTCTGTCGAGGACCGCGATCTTCTTCGCCGTTGAGGGGATAGCCTCGATGAGCTTATCGGCGCAGAACGGACGGTAGAGGCGAACCTTTACGAGACCGACCTTTTCGCCCTTTGCGGTCATGTAGTCGATGACCTCTTCGGCGACGTCGCAGATGGAGCCCATAGCGATGATGACGCGGTCGGCGTCCGGCGCGCCGTAGTAGTTGAAGAGCTTGTAATCGGTGCCGATGCGCTCGTTGATCTTGTTCATGTAGTCCTCAACGATGGCGGGCAGCGCGTTATAGTACTTGTTCGCGGCTTCCTTGTGCTGGAAGAAGATGTCGCCGTTTTCGGCGGAACCGCGGAGCACGGGGTGCTCGGGGTTCAGGGATCTTTCGCGGAACTCGCGGAGCGCGTCGTAGTCGACGAGATCGGCGAGTTCGTCGTTTTCCCATGCCTCTATCTTCTGTATCTCGTGGCTCGTGCGGAACCCGTCAAAGAAATGCAGGAACGGGACGCGGCCCTTGATAGCGGAAAGGTGAGCGACGGCGCCGAGGTCCATTATTTCCTGAGGGTTGGACGAGGCGAGCATCGCAAATCCCGTCTGACGGCAGGAATAAACGTCGCTGTGGTCTCCGAAAATGTTGAGCGCGTGAGCGGCGACCGTGCGTGCAGAAACGTGGAACACGCAGGGCAGAAGCTCGCCCGCTATTTTATACATGTTCGGGATCATGAGAAGCAGACCCTGAGACGCCGTGTATGTAGTCGTGAGCGCGCCTGCCGCGAGGGAGCCGTGAACGGTTCCGGCAGCGCCGCCCTCGGACTGCATCTCGGAGACCTTGACGGTGTTCCCGAAGATGTTCTTTCTGCCCTGTGCCGACCACTGATCGACGTAGTCCGCCATCGGGCTCGAGGGTGTGATGGGGTAAATGCCCGCGACCTCAGTAAACGCGTAGCTTACATGAGCCGCCGCCTGGTTACCGTCCATCGACTGTTTGTTTCTTTTGATAGCCATTTGGTTTTGTTTCCTCCTGCCAAATAAATATATAGAAAATATATTTCCGACCAACCTATATGATAACACGAAAGCGTTGATTTTGCAATCGGGAATTTATGCGTAAGGGCGCATTTTGTGAAAAATAATGCGAAAATAAACCCCCGCTGCAAAAGCGTGTCTCATCTGAGCGATTTTATGTCGTCTGCCGTTATCGTCATCAGCTCCTCGCGCGTCACGGACGGGAGCGAGGCGAGCCTGTTTGCCTGCGCGATAAGGATGCGCTCGAAGAGGTTGCGGACGCCGCGCGCGTTGCCGAAGTCCTCGTCGCGGGACATATCCTCGAGAAGCGCGCGCAGTTCCCGTCGTGCGGACGGTAAACTTTCCGCCTCCGTTCCGGTCGCGGAAGGTGCGTCCTCACCCGCGCCGGTTTTTTCTTTTTTCTCTTCCTTTGCGCCCTCGAGGACGTAGCAGTTCTTCTCGCACTGGAGCTCGAATATGCGGAGCATCTCGTCGACGGTGTAGTCGTCGAAATAGAGATAGCGGTTGAAGCGCGATGACAGTCCGGGATTTGAGTTTATGAACTCTTCCATCAGGTCCGTGTATCCGGCGACGATGACGATGAGGTCGTCGCGGTTGTCCTCCATCGCCTTGAGAAGCGTCTCTATCGCCTCAAGACCGAAGTCGTTCTCCGCCTTCCCCGATGAGAGGGAGTACGCCTCGTCTATGAACAGCACGCCGCCCTTAGCTTTTTCTATGACGGATGCGGTCTTTATCGCCGTCTGACCGACGTAACCGGCGACGAGCCCCGACCTGTCGACCTCGACAAGGTGACCCTTTGAGAGAATGCCGAGCGAGTGGTAGACGCGCGCCATAAAGCGCGCCATCATCGTTTTGCCCGTGCCGGGGTTGCCGGAGTACACCATGTGGAGCGAAAGGTCGGGGGCGGGCAGGTCGTGCTCGCGCCGCAGCTTCCAAACCGTCACCATGTTTATGAGGTCGCGTACCTCGTCCTTGACGGCGGAAAGACCGATATAGGAGTCGAGCTCCGCCTTTAGGTCGTCGATGTTTTCGGGCGGGAGTTCTTCGGGTTCGGGGGTCTTCGGGTCTCCCTGACCGGTCGACGCCGCGGTCGGAGAATTTCCCGAAGGGCTGTCCGAGGACTTGCCTCCCGCTTTTTTCTCTTTTTTGACCGCGTCCGCGGGCGGGACGTCGACGTGAGGCTTCGGCACGCCCCAAATGTCGTCGCCGACGCGGCGCAGGTTTCGGGCAGTCATTTCGCGGATAACGTCGAGCTGCTGAAGTATTATTTCGTCCTTTTTATCCAAAACGCACACGTTTCCTTTCACATATCGCGCTATAAATAGCTATAAATATTATAAACGAAAAAAGTGCCCGTGTCTACATCGCGGGGCGACGTTTTTATAGGTATAACGCAAAAAATATTTTCCCGCGGCGGAAAATAAGGCAATGGAATATTGCAGCGGCGGGGAGATTGCAAAAGCGCGCGGATTGTGATAATATAATAAAAGCGACATAAGTCAAGACAGGACACGGTACGGATATAATGAAAAACAAAAGCACGGCACTTCGGGCGGCGGCGCTCGCCTGCGGTCTCATTCTACTTTTCGGCGGCGCGTTTTTGTCGGCGGCGGCAGTTATGCCGGCGGCAAAGACGAGACAGGCGGCGGACGAATATGCCGCCTCCGCGTATGACAGGGGAGCGGACGACAAATACGACTACAAATATAACGGATACCCCGTGCTCGTTCACGGCGATATAACGTCCGACGAGGGCGGCGCGGAGGACCCGTTCTTCGGCGTTTCCGCGGATACGCTGCTTCTCGTCCGCAAATCGGAGATGTTCCAGTGGGTGCCTGACGGCAAGGGGGGATTTGTCACCGAATGGCGCGAGGATATAATTGACACGGGCGACGGGGAGCACAGGAACCCTTCGGAATATCCCCTCAACACGGGCTCCGCGTATTTCTCCGCCCATACCGTCCGCCTCTGCGGATACAGGGTAAAGGACGAACAGCTCGCGTGCCTAACGTCGAGAGAGAAGATAAAAGAGCTTCCCGAAGGCGAGGTCAGAGGCTTCCGCGCGGACGGGGAATATATGACGAACTCAAAGGATCCGTCGTCTCCCGAGCCCGGCGACGTCCGCGTCAGCTTCGAGTATGTCACGTCAAAGACGATGACGCTTGCGGGACTGCACAGGAGCGAGGCGGTCGAAGCATGGCGGGCGTCGAACGGCGTCTCCGTTTACGGCGTTTACGAGGGCGAAATTTCGTCACGGAGCGCCGCCGAGGCGTGGGCGGACGGCGCGGACGGCGTCATAATATGGCTTTTGCCCCTTGGCATCGCGGCAAGCCTTTTGGGCGGCGCCGCATCCGTTCTTTTGCTGTCGCGGCTCATATCATATGATCCTTCGCTGCGCGTTCCGTTCGGGAAAAAGAAGCTCTCGCTAAAGGGCATGCGCGCCGCGCTCACATACGGCGTGCTGCTCGGCGTGCTGTCCGCTTGTGTCGGAATATCGGCTGCATGGGCAAGGGCGGGCGCGCTGCCGCTGCTTGCCGCGCTCGTGCTTTCGGTCGTGTTCCTCTATCTGTTCATACCGAACGTGATAAGAAATACGCCTCGTCGGCAAAAGAAGGAGGCTCCGTATGAGCCCATCCTCAAAAAGCGCGACGAATTCGGAAAAAGATAAAAGAGGTCGGGCGGACCTGCGGGAGAGGGCGTTTTTTAAAAAAAGCCTTCTCCCGCAAAATTTTTTTCGGAAAAAAGTCACACAAGGCGCGGAAAAATCGTCTTTACGAATAGAAGGGCAAAATGACAAAGAGAGAGGAGACAACGTCCGATGGATGATATCAGCATTGTGGAGCTGTACTGTCAGAGGCGCGAGTCTGCGATAAGAGAGACACAGAACAAATACGGGGGTGCGTTTTTCTCCGTTTCATACGGCGTGCTCCGCATCAAAGAGGACGCGGAGGAATGCGTGAACGATACATATGTCAAGCTGTGGGGCGCGATACCGCCGGACAAGCCCGGGAACCTCGGCGCTTACGGCTGCCGTGTCGCGCGGAACACGGCGATAGACAGGCTCAGGAGCTACACAGCGGAAAAAAGGCGGCACGCGGAGGACATACATGCGGAGCTTGAGGAATGCGTTCCCGGCACGGACAGCACGGCGGAGGTCGTCGACAGGATAGCGCTTTCGCGGGCGATAAGCGTTTTTCTTTCGTCCGAGAGACCGGAGCGGCGCATAATGTTCATGAGGCGGTATTTTTACATGGAGACCTCGCGGGATATAGCAAAGCTTCTGCACATACCGGACGCGACCGTCCGCGCGACGCTCAAAAGAATGAGAAAGAGACTGCGTGAATTTCTCGAAAAGGAGGGGATCACGGTATGAGGATAACGGCGGATGAAATGATGCTCGCGATGACGGGAGTGTCGGAGCAGCTTATAACGGAATCGCTGAGCGAGAGCAAAACGCTGCGCGAGCGCGCGCTGACGCATGCGCTGACCGCGGCGGCGTCTCTGCTGCTCGTCGTCGGTATCGCGGTATTCGCGGCGGCGACGGGATGGCATAATCATGCGGGGAGCTCGCCTGTCGGCGGCAGCGGGACGGAAAACGAAGGCGAAAGTGAAAAATCCGACACCGCACAGGAAACGGAATACGGCGGGCAGAACGGCGCGGACGCGGAAAATCAGTCGTCCCGTGAGCTTATAAAGAAATACTTTCTTTATCTTGAAAGGCAGGACGCCGAGGGACTATACGGTCTTATGGTGAATGTGACGCGTATCGGGTCAAGATATACGAGAATGATATCCGATAAGGAGAACCGTGACATGCTCGACGGCATATACAACTACAAAACGGCGAGCATTTCGGGCATGAAAATGACAGACGTCCGTGAAGACAGAACGGACTTCACATGGATCGACGACAGCATGATATACGACCTTAGAGATAAGGGAGAGCGGATGGAGGTTTGGACCGTCGAGGCGAACGTGGAGACGTACAGGCCCTCCCGCTTCATAAAGGAAGGGAACACGGCATACGTCTTTTTTATCCTTGTATCCGAAGACGACAGCCGCTCGATAGTATGGGTCAGGGGCGCAAAAGACGGCGACGACATCGAGACCGTTGCACTTGACGATGTTCCGACACGAAGTGACCGTCTCAGCGAGAACATCACGGTTGGCGGGAGGACAGTCCCCGTGACGACGGAGTTTGACGGCGTCGGGATCGTGAACATAGAGGTCGGGGGCGAAGGCTTTGAGGTGACGCGCGTCAGCGGCACGGACAAGTTCTGCATCGAGAGCGGCGACGAGGTGGTTTTGTATGACGCCGCAGCCGGCGGGGCCGTGGATCTGAAGAACGATGTACCGGAACGCGACGTCATGGAGAAGCTCGGCATAGAGGTCGAGATAAGCCCGACGGGGGCGCTCATCTGCTCGAATGACTCGCGGTATATATACTACTATTCGTTCAAGGAAGAAAGGTACATAAATCTCGCGTCAAAGTTCGGCGTCGGCGAGGACGAGGCGGCATATGTCAGACTGTCTGATACGGATAGGGTCGTTTTGGCGGAGATATATAGACCGGACGGGAAGACGGCGCACTCGGGAGAGTTCGTTGGAGCTTACGAACTCAATCTGGTCACAGGCGAGCTGCAAAGGACAAAGACTAAAATTTACGGCTCCTCCGTCAGATACAGGCGGATAGAGGTGAATGACGGCACGGAGTACAGCGTTATTTGGAGGACGACAAACGGGAAGATCGCGGCGCACGAGGTGATTTGGTCGCAAACGCCGGTCAAAAGCAGCGTATATAACGGCAACGAGATAGTGATGGCGTCAGGGGAGTTCATGGACGGCTGCATATGCGCTTTTTTGCCCGAGGAGACAGATGAAGACGCGGCGGTCGAGGTTATAGAGTATATGGGCGGCAACGCAAACGGCGTGTGGGCAAAATTTGAATCCATGCCCAAAGATCTCATTGAATATCTCGAGGCACAAACGATCGGCGGCGAAAATAATATATCTGTAAACAAGCTCTGCTTCCTCTATGTCGGGGACTGCCTTGTGGGTATATCGGATCTTTACGGTGACTCGGCGAATGCGATGGACCCCGGATACAGACCGGAAAACATAGACGGCGTCACGTTTGAATACGAGAACGGACGCGAGGGGATACTCATTATGTGGATGCGTAACGCCAACGATGTGTACCGAGACGGCGAAGTTTCGTACCGAGTGGAAAAGCTCGCGGACGCATACGCCTCGGGAAACATAACAAAAGAGGAGCTCACATGGATAGGGCGCGTATGGTCGTACAGGGATGTAGATTTAATTGAATAAAATCCTATATCGGGCGGCGGGGAGAGCTCACGGCGAGCGTCCTCCCCGCCGTTTTCATTTGCGAGAAAAAGCATTTTTATTTGAGGCAAATTCGTTGACATAAGGGTAAAGGTCGGGTATAATCGGAGTGGTGAGAAAAACTGAAGGACTCGTCGGTACGGAAATGGAAACGGAAACGGACATGAAAAAAGAGCGTTCGTCGATAAATGTCGACGCGAACGAAAAATTATTCCCGACAAATGATCTTTACGGCATATTTTTTGAGGATATAAATCACGCGGCGGACGGCGGACTTTACGCCGAGATGGTGCAGAACCGCTCGTTCGAGTTCTGCGATATCGACAACCGCGACTACACGCCGCTGACGGCGTGGGAGCTCATAGGGCGCGACGGCGGCGTGCCTCGCGGCGGCGTTGAGTCCGTATACCCTCTGAACGTGAACAACACCCACTACCTCCGCATATCGAACGCGGCAAGGGAGGGGTGCGAGGTCACGGGTACGGTCGGCGTTGTCAATTCCGGCTACAACACGGGACTCCCGCTGCGCGCCGGCGAAAGCTACGTCTTTTCGGTGTTCGCCCGCCGTGACATCTGCCTTTCGGAAAAGGTGGAGGTCCGCCTCGAGTCCTCTGACGGGAAGCTCTACGGCAAAGAGGAGATAACGGTAAGCTCTCCCGAATGGAAAAAGTACGTCTGCGAGCTCACATCGGATGGGGAGGATTTCTCGGGCAGGCTCGTTGTCCTCGTCCACGGGGCAGGCAGCGTCTGCCTTGATATGGTGTCGCTTTTCCCGAAGAACACTTTCTGCGGCAGGGAGAACGGGCTTCGCTCCGATATCGCGCAGTTCCTTGCCGATCTGAAGCCTAAGTTCATGCGTTTTCCCGGCGGCTGCCTGACGCATGACGGCGACGTCGACGAGCACGCGCGCGACGCCATGTACCGCTGGCGCAACTCGGTCGGTCCGACGGAGGCCCGCCCGTCAAAGCGCAACAACTGGGGCTACAATCAGAGCCTCGGCTTCGGATATTATGAATTTTTCCTCTTCTGCGAGGACATAGGCACAAAGCCCTTGCCCGTTATCCCCGGCGGCTTCAACCCGCACAGGCAGTGCTGGGTGCCGATGGAGGAAATGCAGCCGTGGGTCGACGAGGCGCTCGAGCTGCTCGAATTCGCGAACGGCTCAAAGGATACAAAATGGGGCGCACTCCGCGCGGAGATGGGACATCCCGAACCATTCGGCGTCGAATACATAGCCATCGGCAACGAGGAGGTCGACGAGGGCTTCTTTGAGCGGTATCCGCTCTTCCACCGCGCGATAGCGGAAAAATATCCCGACGTCAAGATACTGAACACCGCGGGTCCAGCGCCGGCGGGCAAAGGATTTGACCTCGGCTGGGAGAGCGCGAGGAAGTGGGGTTCATACGGCGTCGACGAGCACTACTACGTCGCCCCCGACTGGATGATAGAGAATTACGACAGGTATTTTTCCGATTTTTACGACCCGAAGGGACCGAAGGTCTTCCTCGGCGAGTACGCGAGCAGGAACAACACCTTCTATAACGCGCTCTGCGAGGCGGCGTATATGACGGGCTTTGAGCTCTGCGCCGACAGGGTAGCGATGACGTGCTACGCGCCGCTGCTTTGCAACGCGGACTACGTCAATTGGCGTCCGAACCTCATATGGTACGACAACCACCGCGTCTTCGGAATACCGAGCTACTACGTCCAGAAGATGTACTCGGTCAATCAGGGGGATGTCACTCTCCGCGTCACGTCCGACATCACAAAGGAGGACGAGGCGTGCGAGCCCGAGCGGATACACGGCGGATTCGCGTTCGGCGTCGGACGCGGGCACGTCGAGTTCCGCGGGATAAAGATAAACGGGCATGAGCTTCTCGCCTCCGACATCGAGGTCAAAAACGGCGACTGGAGCTTCCGCGACGGCACGCTCTCTCGCGGCGCGCTGCCCGCCTCGGAAAAGGATGACGGAAAGCGCCGCTGGGGTCCGCCGCGCGATGTTGTCGTCGCGGGCGACTATGAGGACGTGGAGCTTGAATGCACGCTGTTTGTCGATGAGCCCGTAACGGAGCTGCCGCCGCGTCATCAGGGCGGGGAGCCGATACGCTTCCGCCACGGCGTACAGATTGCGTTCTCCGTCGGCGAAGACGCGGAGTTCTCATGGCGCCTCGGCGGCGGGAGGACGGAGGAATCCGTCATAGGCTGCCGCCTGAGAGGATATGACAGCAGGCTGTCACACGAGCCGTTCACGTTTGAAAACGAGCGCGAGTACAAGCTCTCGCTGACGCGCCGCGGCAGCCGCATCACGGCAAAGATAGACGGCGTCGTCGTGAACGACGTCGAGTACGTCCCCGTTATACCGAAGCGCATCTACGTCTCCTCAACGCTTGACGAGACGACGGACGAGGTCATAATAAAGGCCGTGAACGTCCGCCCCACGCCCGTCACGATGAAAGTGAACGTAAACGGCGCAGGCTCGGGCGCGCGCACCGTGAAGCTCGAAACGCTGACCGCTGACTCGATAGAGGACACGAACACGTTTGATGAGCCGTGCCGCGTCGCGACGAAGTATTCGTCGTTTGAAGTGCTGGACGTTCCGTTTGAATTCGACTTCGCGCCGCGCTCCGTAAACGTGTTCCGCATTCCGCGGCTTGCGTGAAATAATATAAAAAAGACATTTTAAGAAGGGCAGATCCCCCGGAAAGGAATTTTCATGAAAGCAAAAATCAAACTCGACCGCGATTTTGAGGTCGGCAAGGTAGACCCCCGAATTTACGGCAGCTTTATAGAGCATCTCGGCCGCGCCGTTTACGGCGGCATTTACGAGCCCGGGCATCCGACGGCTGACGACATGGGCTTCCGCCGCGACGTCATCGACCTTGTAAAGCAGCTCGGCGTCCCCGTCGTCCGTTATCCGGGAGGAAACTTCGTCTCCGGCTACAACTGGGAGGACGGCATCGGTCCGAAGGAGAAGCGCCCCGTCCGCACCGAGCTCGCCTGGGGCACGCTCGAGACGAACCAGGTCGGCATAGACGAATTTCAGGAATGGGCAAAGAGAGCGGACACGAGCGTCATGATGGCGGTCAATCTCGGTACGCGCGGCCCCGCCGAGGCGAAGGACCTCATCGAATACTGCAACCATCCGGGTGGAACGTATTTCTCCGACATGAGAAAGAAAAACGGCTTTGAGGAGCCGTTCGGCATAAAGCTCTGGTGCCTCGGCAACGAGATGGACGGCCCCTGGCAGATGTGCGCCAAGACGGCGGACGAATACGGCCGCATCGCGAACGAAACGGCGAAGATGCTGAAGTGGGTCGACCCGTCGATAGAGACCGTCGCGTGCGGCAGCTCGTCGAGCGGAATGGCGACGTTCGGCAAATGGGAGGCGACGATGCTTTCCCACTGCTACGACAACGTCGACTACGTCTCGTGCCACACATATTACAACAACTACGCGCACGACACAAAGACGTTCCTTGCAAACAACCTCGATATGGACTACTTCATAAAGAGCGTCGTCTCCTCCATAGACTACGCAAAGGTCACGGCAAGGTCGAAAAAGCAGATAAACATCAGCTTTGACGAGTGGAACGTGTGGTATCACTGCAACGAGCCCGGCTGCCACAAGCACATAGAGCGCTGGAGCGTCGCGCCCCCGCAGCTCGAGGACGTGTACAATTTCGAGGACGCGCTGCTCGTAGGCTCGCTCTTGATAACGATGCTCCGTCACGCCGACAGGGTCAAGGTAGCGTGCCTCGCTCAGCTCGTCAACGTCATCGCCCCGATAATGACGCGCAACGGCGGCGGCGCGTGGGCGCAGACGATATTCTATCCCTTCATGCACGCTTCAAAGTTCGGTCGCGGCACGGCGCTTGAAACTAAGGTCGTGTGCGACAAGTACGACACGAAAAAGTATACCGACGTGCCGTATGTCGACAGCGTCGCGGTCCACAACGAGGAGACGGGCGAGCTGACGGTGTTCGCGGTCAACAAGAACCTCGAGGAGGATATCGTGACCACTATCGACCTCGGCGGCTTTGAGGGATACAAGCTCGTAGAGCACATAACGATGCACCACGACGACGTCAACGCCGTCAACACCGAGGACGCGCCCAACACAGTTCGCCCGTTCTCAAACGGAAAGACGACGGTCGACGGGACTTGCGCCGAGGCTCTGCTCGGCAAGGCGTCCTGGAACGTCATAAGGTTCAAGAAATAATTTTTTCGCGGGGGAGAGAGCCTATTTACCTCCCCGGCACCTCCCCGCTCCCCGCCGCGCGCCGTGCGCGGCGGGGATGGGGAGGGTCGTTTTTTTGAAAGGAGCGGCTCTATGTACGGGAGCTACGAGATAACGGCGGAGTTTTACGACGAAATAAACTCCACTGTCGACTACGGCGCGTGGGCGGACTTTATCGAAGGTGTCTTTGCGCGCTTCTGCGCGCGGCGTCCGGAGCTTCTGCTCGACCTCGGCTGCGGGACCGGTGTTCTGACGCTTTTGCTTGCGGAGCGCGGATATGACATGACGGGCGTCGACAGTTCGCCCGAGATGCTTGCCGCGGCGCACGAAAACGCGGAGAGGGCGGGAGTCGACAATGTCCTCTGGCTATGTCAGGACATGAGCGCGTTTGAGCTTTACGGCACGGTGGACGCCGTCGTCTCGACGTGCGACTCGCTCAATTATCTGACGCGGAAGGAGAGCCTCAGGGCGTGCCTTTCGCTCGTGCACAATTATCTTGTGCCGGACGGTCTTTTTGTCTTTGACATATCCTCGCGCGGCAGGTACAGGCACATATACGGAGAGCGCGATTTCGTCATAGACGGCGGCGACGTCTACTGCGGATGGCAGAATTCCTACAACGACAAAAGCGGGCTCGCGGAGTTCTATCTCTCCTATTTCGTACGCGAGGGCGATATGTGGCGCAGGCTCGACGAGGTGCAGCGCCAGCGGTGCCGCACCGTAAGGAGCATGAAAAACGAGCTTGTTCGCGCCGGTTTTGAGCCGATAGGAGTTTTCAGGGACACAAATATGACGCCTCTCGGGCAGGGGGACGAGGACTCAGGCGAATACGAACGGATATATTTTGCCGCGCGCGTGAAAAAGACGGAAAAGAGCGGCAACAACGGGCTATAATAAAGAAAAATAAGGGGGTGCGCGGGGCGTCTTTTCGGCGTCCGCGCGCAAAGAAAGCAAAAGAAATGGCAAAAATACTCCGCGCAATGACAAGAGACGGGAGCGCGAGGATACACGTCATAAATTCGACCGATATCGTAAACCGCGCGATAGAGATACACAAGACCTCGGCGACGGCGGGCGCCGCGATAGGGAGGCTCCTGACCGTCACGTCCGTCATGGGCTCGATGCTTGGCGAGGCGGGCGACTCCGTAACGGTGACGGTGCGGGGGAACGGCGACGCCGGAATACTTACGGCGGTGTCAGACAACGAGGGCAATGTCCGCGGATATATAGAAAATCCGGCGGCGGATCTCCCGCTAAACTCAAAGGGAAAGCTCGACGTCGGCGGCATCATAGGCGACGGCGTACTGCAGGTCATAAGGGATGCGGGCGGCGAGGAGCCCTATATCGGGGTGACGCGGCTCGTTTCGGGCGAAATAGGAGACGACATCGCATCGTATTACGTCGAGAGCGAGCAGATACCGACGATGTGCGCCGTCGGCGTGCTCATCGCGCCCGACCTCTCATGCCTCGGCGCGGGCTGCGTGCTTTTGCAGATGCTGCCGTTATATGACGACGCGACGGCAAAAAGACTTGAGGAAAACGCGGGCAGGCTGTCGCGCATCTCGTCCATGTTTGCGGACGGGATGACGAACGAGGAGATACTCGCCGTCGCCTCGGACGGGGTCGAATACGACATATTCGACGAGATAGAGGCGGAGTACCGCTGCACCTGCTCGCGCGAGCGGACGGCGAGGGCGCTTTTCAGCCTCGGCAAAAGCGAGGCTTTCCGCATACTGTCCGAGGCGAAAGCAGAGGGCAGACCGGAGGAAATAGAGCTCGGCTGCCGCTTCTGCGGGAAAAAGTACGTCTTTGACAGGGCGCAGACAGAGGCGCTCTTCGACGGAAAATAATATCTGAGCGGGGAATATGCCGCATTTGATACCGGAGCATATACAATGAGCACACAAAGTAAAAGCCGCCGCGACAGCGTGGAAATATTCGAGCGGATGCCGGTCGCAAAGGCTGTCCGGACGATGGCGATACCGACCGTCATAAGCCAGCTTATAGTCCTTATATACAACATGGCGGACACCTTCTTTATCGGGAGGACGAACAATCCATTCATGGTCGCGGGCGCGTCTTTAATACTGCCGATATTCAATATCTCGCTGTCGCTCGCGGGGCTTGCGGGCGTTGGCGGCGGCGCGCTGATATCGAGGCTCCTAGGCGAGAAAAGACCGGAGGAGGCGCGGCGCGTATACAGCTTTTCGGTCTTTCTGAGCGCCGCGTCCGCCGCGCTGTTTTCGCTCTCCGTCCTCGTTTTCATGAGACCCCTGATGCACCTGCTCGGCGCGGGGGCTGATACATACGACTACGCAAGCGGGTACGCGTTTTTCGTCATCGTGTGCGGAGGGATACCGACCGTGCTTTCAAACACGCTCGCAAATCTCATAAGGAGCGTCGGCGAGTCGGGGAAGGCGGGCTTCGGCATCACGATGGGAGGCATAATAAACATCGCGCTCGACCCGCTCTTTATGTTCGTGCTCCTGCCCGACGGGATGGAGATAATAGGCGCGGGCGCCGCGACGATGCTCTCGAACTGCATCGCGTGCGCGTATTTTATAGCGGCGCTCGGGCATATGAGAAAGAAAAGCGAGGAGGGAGACGACGATGGAAGATCTGTCCTGCGCCTCGTCTCCCCGAAGGAGCTGCCGTCGAAGGCGAGCCTTTACGGCATCTTTTACGTCGGCGTGCCGTCCGCTGTGACGACGCTTCTCTTTGACCTTGACTACATAGTTATAGACAAGCTCATGTCGGACTACAACGACATAGCTCTCGCCGCCGTCGGCATCGTGCTAAAGGCGGAGCGCCTGCCGCTGAACATAGGCGTCGGCATATGTCAGGGAATGATGCCGATAATAGCCTACAACTACTCGGCGAAAAACCTCGGACGCATGAGAGAAACGAAGCGATACGCGCTCGGGCTCGGGCTCGTATGCGCCGCCGTGAGCATCCTGCTCTACGAGCTATTTGCCGGCGGGATAATGCACATATTCATAAACGACGCCGAGACAGTCAGGCTCGGGACGGGCTTTCTGCGTGTCAGGGTGCTCGCGACGCCGCTGATGTTTCTGAGCTTTTTTCATGTCTATCTCTTCAACGGGTTCGGAGAGGGCAGATACGCGCTGTTTCTCGGCGTGACGAGGTGGCTCGTGTTCAATATCCCGATGCTTTTCTTCCTCAACTGGCTCGTGGGCATAAACGGCATCGTATGGTCGCAGGTCACGGCGGACACGCTGACTGTCATACTGTCGCTCGTAGTATACAGAAGCTACTCCCGCCGACATTTCGGTGAGATGGCAAAGAGCGAATGAGAAAGGGAAAAAAGATGTGGTACGATGAAAGCGTTTTTTATCAGATATATCCGCTCGGCTTCTGCGGCGCGCCGTTTCATAACGACGGCGTACCTCAAAACAGGATACGCAAAATAATAAGCTGGATCCCGCATATGAAGCGCCTCGGCGTGAACGCGCTCTACCTCGGACCGATATTCGAGTCCGGCACGCACGGCTACGACACGAGCGACTACAGAAAGACGGACTGCCGCCTCGGCACGGAGGAGGACTTCAGGGAGGTATTCTCCGAGCTGAGGAAAAACGGGATAAAGATAGTGCTCGACGGCGTGTTCAACCACTGCGGGCGCGGATTTATGCCGTTTTGCGACGTGCTTGAAAAAAGGGAGCGTTCGCCGTATCTCGGCTGGTTTCAGAGAATAGATTTCGGCGGGAACACGCCTTACAACGACGGCTTCTATTACGAGGGCTGGGAGGGGACGCACGACCTCGTGAAGCTGAACCTCCGGAACGAGGAAGTTGTCGGCTACATTTTCGAAAGCGTCCGCGAGTGGGTGGAGAAGTTCGACATAGACGGGCTGAGGCTCGACGTCGCCTACTGCCTCGACGAGGATTTTATAAGGCGGCTGCGGAGCTTTACGAATTCTCTTAAGCCTGATTTTCTCCTTGTCGGCGAGATGCTGCACGGCGACTACAACCGCCTCATGAACGACGGCATGCTCAACTCCGTCACGAATTACGAATGCTACAAGGGGCTTTACTCGAGCTTCAATTCGATGAATCTCTTTGAGATAAACCACTCTCTGATGCGCCAGTTCGGTCCCGAGCCGTGGACGCTCTACAAGGGCAAGCACCTGTTCAATTTCGCGGACAATCACGACGTGACGCGCATCGCGAGCATACTTCGCGAGCCGCGGCACCTGCCGCTTCTATACGCCATCCTCTTCGGCATGCCGGGCGTGCCGTGCATATATTACGGCAGCGAATGGGGCGCCCTCGGTGAAAAGAGCATGGGGGACCCCGCGCTGCGCCCGTCATTTGACGCGCCTGTGTGGTGTGACCTCTGCGACACGGTATCGAGGCTTGCCAAAGCAAAGCGCGGGTCCGAGGCCCTCAACTACGGCGGCTTCCGCTCGGTGCTTTTGACGAACAGGCAGTGCATATTTGAAAGAAAGAGCGAAAACGAAAGGGTGCTCGTCGCGGTAAACGCGGACGATGTGCCGTATACGGCGCATTTCGACGCGGGGTGCGGGCGCGCCGTCGACATGATAACGTGCGCGCCGCACGATTTCGGCGGAGGGAGCGAGTTGCCTCCGTACAGCGCCGCATTCTGGAAGACGGAGCGGTAATAAGGCTTGGGGAAAAAGATGGAAGAGAAAAGAGACGGCGGGCGGATATACGGCGTGAGCCGGTGCGCGCACGAGGTAAGATACAGGGACAGCAAAGGACGGGATATCACGCTGTACGGCGAGATATACGCGCCCGCGTGCAGCGGGAAGCGTCCCGCGGTGATACTGTGCCACGGCTTCAACGGGCATCATACGGATTTTGAGCTTGAATGCCGAAAGCTCGCGGGGCGCGGATTTGTTTCATACGCCTTTGATTTCTGCGGCGCGCAGAGCGGCGGCAGGAGCGTTGGCAGAGGGGAGAAGGAATATACTCCCCTCACAATGTCAGAAGACCTGAAAGCGGCGGTATACGATATATCGGCGCTTGAAAATGTCGACGGGACGCAGATGTTTTTGTTCGGCGGGAGCCAAGGGGGCTTTGTCGTCGGCATTACGGCGGCGGACGCGGACATAAGGGAGCGGATATCCGCCGTCGCGATGTATTATCCCGCATTCAACATTCCCGACGATTGGAGACGCGCGCCAGTAAAAAACACGCCTCTGATGGGGTATTCGATAGGAGAGGCATATATCAGGGAAGTGCAGGAGATACATCCGTTTGAAGTGATAGGAGAATACAAAAAGGACGTCTCCATCGTCTGGGGCGACAGAGACGCTCTTGTTGCGAAAGGATATATAGACGGCGCCGTCGCCGCATACGGAGAGGACAGGACGGAGCTGACCGTTATCCCCGGCGCGGGGCACGGTTTTTCGGGCGCCGACCTCGAATTTGCGGCGGAAACGGTAGTCTCGTTTTTCGAGGCGCACACACACGACGAGAAACAGTGATCGGCGCTTCAGCCGCAGCTGCCGAGAAATTCGGGTATTTTGAGCGCGTCGCCGTAGCCTTTGTCATACAGCCTCAGGAGAGACCGGCGGCTTTTTTTCAGCGTGTCGACGCCGCAGGTGTCGTCGGGGGAGAGGATGAGGGCTTTGCCCTCGCGGGCGTATTTCTGCGCCAGTGCGACGCCCTCGTTGTAGCGCTCCGCCCTCTTGCAGAGGCTGTCCGCCGCCGCGGGGTACTTTTTGCGAATGCGGTCTGCGACCTTTTCGTCATTTTTCGGCGAGCGGATCTCGGCCTCCGGCTTTGTGAGGATCAGTATGATGCGGTCGCAGCCGAGCTCGAACGCCTTTGCGACAGGCACGGGGTCGCCGAGCGCCCCGTCGAAGTAGGGGACGCCGTTTATCTCATACGGTCTGCACACGAAGGGAATCGCTGAGGACGCCTTCATTATCCCGTAATCGTCCTGAACGATGTCGGATTTGTCGAAGTATTTGGCGCGCCCCGTCACGGCGTCCGTCGCGACGACGCGGAAATCCATGCCGTCGTCGCGCAGGGTGGGATAGTCGAGAGGATATTCCCCGTCAGAATTGCTGAGCGTCCCGTAGACGTAATCGAGGTCGACGAACGAGCCCTTGAAGATGAAATTTCCGAGACTCATGTATCGGCTGCGAAACGCGTATTCGGTGTAGAATTTGTAATTCCGCCCGCGCTGTCCCGACGCGAAGGAGGAGAGATTTGCGCTCCCCGCCGAAACGCCGATGCCGAGGTCAAAGCGGATATTTCTGTCCATGCAGAAGTCGAATATGCCGACGGCGTATATGCCGCGCAGTCCGCCGCCGACGTCGATTATTCCCGTTTTCATTGTATTTTCACCCCTGACGTGTCTTGTTTCTTTTGTTTTATGCGTCCGTTTTCTCATACGCGAGCCTCGGGAAGCTGTCCTCCTCGACGTGCACCGTCCCGCACCTGACAAACCCGCATTTTAAAAGCAGATTCTGCATCACAATGTTGTCGCCGTGCGTGTCCATACGCAGATGGCGGCATTTTTCATATGCCCAATTTATTGCGAAGCTGCCGACCCCGCGCACGCTCCCGTCGGACGCGATGCGGTGTATCACGCCGTAGGGGCTGTCGTCGAGCCACCCGCCGCCCTCGATATTGCGGTATCCGGGCTCCGCGTCCTTGCCGATGCGGAGGAAAAACGTGCCGACCGTTCTGCCGTCCGACGTGCAGACGTAGCATTCCCCGGCGGAGATGTCGGAGCGTATCAGCGCCTCCGGCGGCCAGCACGTCGGTCCCCATTGGTTCGGGTTCCCGTGAGACGCCATGAACTCCCGCGCGTGCGCGTATATCTCCATTATCCGCCCGATATCGGAAAGCGCCGCGCGCCGTATCTCCATGTTCTCCCCTCCGATTTTTGACATGTTCAGCACATATTATAGTCTCATGCGCGAAAAAAATCAAGAACCGCCCCAAAATGGACCGTTATTTTGAAATATCATGCCAACGGATATTGTTGGGGCATATGCATTATATATTGACAAATAGCGCATGATGCGATATAATATTACAAACAAATTAATCATATGCAACAAAAAGTTAAGCCGTTCATGAAGGCCTTTTTCCCAAAAAGAGAATCGCCTTCTGCGCTTTAGCCGTGATCATTCTTGCCGCCCTCATCATATGCTTTCCGAGGACGGCGCGGCGAGCTCGATAAGCTCGGATAAAAGCACAAGATCCGAAAATTTTTTAAGAAGGGCAGGGGCAGTATGAAAAAAATTATATTTGTGTTTACTTTATGCCTTGTTGCTTCGATACCGCTTTTGTCATGCTCCCGCGAAAAATCGCGGGAGGAGCTTTTATATGACGCGGACAAATACACAAAAGAGACGGCGCCCGATGACGCTTATGCGTATCAGAGCGGGCTTGGAGGATGGCTTTCGCCCGAGACATCGTATAACTACGACATCAACGGCGACAGCTCGGACGGAATAATAAGCGGGGTCGACAGGGGCGGGAAAAAGCACCGCATGTACGTTTCCGCGTCTAAGGCGACAAGCGAATCTTCGGGCGAGCAAGTGATGATATATATCGACCTTGAGACGGGAGAGAAGCATTATCTTTGCCCTGATACATTGTGTACGCATGCCGAGGGGAGCGGATGCCGGTATCTCGGCGTCACAGACTGGATATTCGAGCCCGGTTCGGAGAATATTTTATATGTTGTAAAGCAGAACGCCGTTTACCGTGTAGATATTGAAAACGACGTCTTTACAAAGGCTTATGTCCCCGTCCCCTCTGAGGATGAGGAAACAAAGGACGCTGTCGACGCCATAGTATCCTTTCTCTTTGCGAAAGACGGCAAAATCTTTTTCAAAGAAAATTATGTTTTCCGTGACGAGACCGAAGAGGGCGAGGCACGGTATACGACGAGAAAGTATCTCAAGGTCTTGAACACGGAGACAGGAAAAGTCGATACCGTATTTGAAGATTACAAATACACTGCGTTCCTTGAGCTTGCGGCGGGCAGCAGGCTTTATTATCAGACAGTGGACGGAAACAGGCTTTTCACGACCGATCTGAATTTTGAAGATCAGAAGGTCGTTTTCGAGTCGAAGGACGGACTTGAAATAGGCAACGTCCAGTTTGACGAGAATACAGACGAGCTCTTTTTCACGCTCGCCTCCGGCAATGACGAAAAGCTCGATCCCGACCGTGCGGACGAGGTGACGGGAAAACTGTATCGCATCGGAGCGGACGGCGAGGTCAGCGCCGTATCCATGCCGTCTGACAAGCTCCTGACCGTCCGGCTGACGCGCGAGTACATATACTACACCGCATACGAGCCGATTTGGTTCGGCAAGGGAACGACAGGTTACAGAACGTGCGACGAAACGGGGAATAAGATATACAGGGTCCGCAGGGACGATACTTCTGCGCCGGAGCTTGTTTTCGACGGGCACAAGGAGCTGTTTTTCAGCGGGTTTGCTCCTGTCGGAGACTATCTTTATCTCGGATATATGAAGCTGATGGAGGCGGGGGATCAGCGGTGGTTCAGGCTGTATCACTCGTATTTCCGCGTCGGTATGAGCGAAAACACGATCAAGTGGATAAACCTTGACTGACAGATAAGACGACCGAGGGGGACCGTATGAGAAAAAGCTCGCATATATGGACGCTTTTGAAATTTGAGTTTCAAAAGTATTTCACTCGGTTTAATATTGCCATGCTCTCGGCGCTGCTGCTTTTGAACGTCACGCTTACCGCATATCAGTATAGGAATATGGTCGGCGAGAAAAGGCGGAGCATAGAGGAAGCGAAGGACGCGCTCATCGAGCTTTATAAAACCGACAGAGAAGCCTATGACAAGGCTTACTCTTCCCATCTTTCGGAATACGAAAAATATATTGACGAGCTCTACTACGGGATGTCTGCCGACGACCCCGGGGCGATGCCGACATTTAAAAATAAATACATAGACTGTGAAGGCTACGGCGACATCGAGCTTTTTTCGGACGTCGACAAGATCGTAAAAGCCCCCGACACGGTGCGGGGCGGGCTGATCTCGCTTCTGCGCGACACGGCGTCAAGGCTGCGCGAGACCGAGGGCGGCACATATAGTTACAGATACTACGCAAACCTCATCGAGCGATACGGTCCTGTCTCGGAGCAGAATTTTGAAATTGGAAAAACATCGGGCTGGAACGAATTCTTTTCACTCAAAGCTCCCGCATTGCTGCTCGCAATAGCGCTCGTGTCGACATTGTCCGGAACGTTTTCGTGGGAGGAGAAGACAGGGTTTTCCTGCACACTCCGCACGGCGAAAAACGGCGGCGCAAAGCTCGCCGCAGTCAAAACAGTCTTTATCATTCTGACATCCGCCGCAGTTACGGTCGTTTTCACCCTCGCGCCGCTCGCGGTCACAGCCATGTTCTGCGGTCTCTCTTCAACCGCGCAGAAGATACAGCTTCTAAACGGATTTTCATACTGCCAGTACGCGCTCACGGTAGGGCAGTATCTTCTGATCTATATCGCGGTGAGGGTCGTATTCTTTTCCGCGACAGCCCTTTTGTCTGCGTCGGCGGCAAAGCTGTTCGGCGACGAGAAGCCGGCGTTTATCGCTTTGGCAGCACTGACGGTAAGCGGCTTTCTTATCGGAGCGATACCTCAGTCGTCGGGGCTTTATTTTCTTCAAAAGTTCAGCGTGACCGAGCTATCCGGCGTCAATATATTGTTCGAGAAATACCGAGGGCTTAATATATTCGGTTACTGCGTCGATTATACGGCGTTCACGATCACGATGCTTTTTGTCCTTTTTGCGGCTTTTGCGGCGGGGGCGATATTTTTCCGACCCGTTGCCCCGAAGGTCTATGCCGAGCGAGCGTCCGCCCTTTCGCATCATTCGCAGTCGCTTTTGACGACGGAATTTTATAAACAGCTTATCTCTGAGAGAAACATCTATATCCTGCTCGCGGCGATAGTGGTAAAATGCGTTGTGACCGCCGTATACTGCAGTCCCAATACCGGCGGCGCCGAGGCACAGTACATAAAGTATATCGGCGAGGTGTCGGGAGAGGTCACATCGGAAAAGCTGCGTATCATAGACGAGGAGGGGGAATATATAAACAAATCCCTTTCCGAATACCCCGCGGCGGAGGATGATTATAAAAACGGACGCATCACCGAGGAGGAGTTCCGGCGGTATCAGAACAGATACAACTACGCCGTGTACTGTCGGGGCGCATTTGACCGCCTCGAGGAACGGAAAAACTATCTTGTGTCGATGTCGGAGCGGTATCCGACGGTCGGGTTCATATACGAAGCCGGTGTCGAAAAATACCTTTCGGGGCCTGTCGATATTGCGGCGGTGATAGCCGTTGCCATTCTCGGAAGCTCCGTCTTCTCCTGTGAGCACAAGCACAGATTTACGCCCACGCTGAGGATATACAGGCGCGGACGGCGCGAGCTGTTTTTTGCGAAGCTCTTGTATGTTTTATCTCTCGCTGCCGGTTTGTTTGCTGTTTTCAGCCTGATAACAGCTTTTTTCATACGGTTCTACTACGGCGTCGACTATCTCGGCGCACATATAATGAGCATACCGCGTTTTGCCTCGACGGGGCTTGATATGAGTATCGGGGAATATCTTGTGCTTCACGGTGCGGTGAGCTTTTTGGGGCATATTCTCTTTTTCCTTTTGGCCGCGTCCTTGTCGGAGCTCGCACAGGATCAAATAAAAGCCATCGTCATAATCGTTATTATCGCCGCCGTGCCGTACTATATTTCCGTTTCGGGCATATCGGGTCTCGGACTTTTCGATTATGTGAACATGATGACGCCCGGCGACATTCGGCAGGGCGCGATATCGTATTTGTCATGCTTTGCGGCGGCGGTCGTTTTGACCGTGTGCGCTTACGCAAAATGGTGCCGGGAGCGGTCCCTGAGGAAGAAAAAATGAAGCTGATGCTTGAAAAAATAACTAAATCATACGGCAAAAATCTCGCGCTTGACGGCTTCTCGGCGGAGCTCGGACCGGGAATATACGCCCTTTTAGGACCGAACGGGTCGGGTAAGTCGACGCTCATGAACATAATCACAGACAATATCAGGGCGGATTCCGGCACGATCACATATACGGACGACGACGGCAAAACCGAGGACGTTATAAAAATGGGTGTGCGCTTCAGGGAAAAGCTCGGTTTTATGCCGCAGTACCCGGGAATGTATCCGAATTTCACCGTCGAGCGATTTTTGTGGTATGTTTCCGCCCTTCGCGGCATGGAGAGGGCGGACGCCGCGAAAGAGATTGAAGAGGTGCTCGCGGATGTGGAGCTTTCGGACGTCCCCAAGCGGAAGATCGGGGCGCTTTCCGGCGGCATGCGGCAGAGGCTCGCGCTCGCTCAGGCGGTTCTCGGAGGTCCGTCCATACTGATCCTTGACGAGCCGACCGCGGGGCTCGATCCGCGTCAGCGCATCCTTGTTCGGAATTTTATTTCTAAGATCGCGCTTGACAAGATCGTGATGATCGCGACGCATGTCGTTTCAGATATTGAGTTCATCGCGCGAGACGTGATAATGCTGAAAAAGGGCGTGATAGTTGACAATGCGCCGCCGCATGAGCTGATCGGAAAAATCGAGGGACGCGTTTTTTCTCTCGATATCCCCGTGTCGGAGGCGGCGGAGGCAGGCGCGCGGTATCGCGTCACAGGCATGGTGAGAAATGAGGAGGACGCGGATCGCGTGACGCTGCGAATTTTGGCAGACGCAAAGCCTAACGGCGCATACCCCGTTCCGCCGACGCTCGAGGACTACTATCTATACGTTTTCGGGGATGATGAAGTGTGCAGTAAAATACCGTAAAAAAACGAATATGAACAAAAAAAGACCGCCCTGATCTTCACAGAAAAATCAGGGCGGTGTCCTTTTTCCGCGCGCGAGGGTCATTTTCCCGTCTTATGTCTGACGGCGATTGTGGCGGCGACGGCGACTGCAAGCCATCCTCCGAGCAGGATGCAGGCAAAGCCGAAAGCGGTGCCGAAAAGTCCCATCTCCGCCGAGCGTGTGAGCAGCTTGCCGCCGGAGAGCATCGCGGTGATATCGACATACCGCAGAACGCCGACGCCCATGTAGACGAGCGTATAAGGCAAAAGAGTTGCTGTCGCGACGAGGAACAGCGTCGGCGGCAGTTTCTTCACGGCGAACGACGCCGCGCATGTCAGATACGCAATTATGATGCATGCCGCAAATCTCAAAAGTACGACCGATAAGAGATACATGCCAACCGTCATGCTTCCGAACGCCTCGTATCCCTCTATCGACGACACCGGAGCCGACAGAATATCGAAAAACCGCCCCGTTCCGCCTGCCGTGACGCCGATCACGAGGTCGACGGTCACAAACGCTGCCGCAATTGCAAACGAAACAAGAAGCGCCGCCGCTGCCTTTGCGTAAAACGACTCGCGCCGCCCGCGCCTTGTCGTCCGCAAGATCGAGGCGAAGCTGCCCTCCGAGCTTTTTGCCGCGTAGTCGACGGAATACATGCGCGAAAACACGAGCACGACGGCGGCAAACAGGAAAAAGTCAAAGTCGCGCGTTATCATCCGCGTCACCTGCTCGGTCGGAATGAGCCAGCCCGAAACGCCTGTCCGCGCCTCGGACTTTCGCAGGCGGTCGATCTCGGCATATACGTCGCTTATTATCCCGCGCTCGATGGCGAAGGCCTCGTATTCGTCGAGCGCCGCCGTGTATTCCTCATATGTGAGGGCGCCGGAATAATATTCGTTTTGCAGCTCCCGCCGCTTTTCATCCGACGAAGCCTCAGCGACCGCCTCCCGCCTTTCGCTGAGAAAAGCGAGTTTTTCTTCTGTCAGCTCGCCGAAAAGACGGCCGCTTATGTAATCCTCGTACTCGCGCCGTCCGCTCGGTATACGCTCCGAATAAACGCAGTAGGAACTATATGCCGAAGAAAAGATGAGAAGCACGAGCGCAAATGACACGGCGGGCGTCAAAAGCCTGCTCGCCTCATAAGAAATAAGGTGCGAAGGATACGCGCGCGCACGACGGATATCCGGCAGCTTTGCATAGACTGAACGGCGCGCCGAACGGAGTCTGTCAAGAAGTCCGCGCGGGGCTCTCAACGCAGATGCGCTGCCGCGTGCGCCGAAAACCGCGGCAGCTGCTGAAAGCGCCGCAGACAGAGCGATGTATACCGTCAGAACGACGCCGAGCATCGGACGATAGTGACCGAAAACGAGCAGCTCGCGAAATTTGGCGAAAAGTTCGCTTGTTGTTACGCCCACGATGCCGAGCAGTACCCAGTCTGAGCTTGTGACATAGAAGTGGAGCACTATATTGAGGATGAGCACCGCGGCTCCCGCCGCATATGTGAGGGCGGGGGACAAAGACAGCGCGGCGACAGTACCGATAATACATGAAAATACGACCGCGCCGAGGCAGCGCATCAGAAACTGAACGCACGCATACGCGCCGACGGACATCGTGTACGGGCAGGAGCCTCCGAGCACGCCGGGCAGGCAGTATGCGGGCGAAGAAAATCCGAACGTGACGGCGCACGTCGAAAAGACCGCGAGCGTAAAGACGAGCACGACAAAGACGTCGAGCAGCAAAAGGGCGGCGAGCTTGGCAGCCGCCGTCTTTATCCTGCCGCACCTTGCCGTCCTGATAATGGGAAGCATCCCGCTCGTGCGCTCGTTCAAAAACACGACGCCTGCGGCGAGAATGAGAAACACATAGACGAATATACCGAGTTCGTCAAAGCTGAGGAATTCACTCCAGCCGACCTCTCCCACGGGACCTATATCGACACGCTCCCGCACGGTGAGAAAATGCTCGTAAAAATGCTTCTGATATTCATATACGGGCGAATCTTCAGCGCCTCTTATCTCGCACATACGCATCTGACCCTTTGCGGTCCTCAGCATATCGTCTATGTTGTCGATTGCGATGCTTTGCGCGCCGCGGTCGGCGCTCACCCGCGAGATGACGTCAATGTCAGGCACGGCGCTTCCGTCGCCCTTTTTTACACCGAGCGAGTATGCGTCGTAGTTTATCTTTTCAAGGCGCCTGTTAAGCTCTTCATTATATTCGCCGCTGTATTCGCCCCCGTAAACCTCATACAGCAGCTCGTTCATCTCCGCCTGAATTTCGCTTATCTTTTCCATGTATTCTCCATAAGCGGTCTGCGCTCTGTTCAGCGGATACGGGTCGACTGCGAGCTCTTTTTCGAGCGCGTGGATGTTGTCTT
Source organism: uncultured Clostridia bacterium (assembly GCA_947631245.1). Taxonomy (GTDB): domain Bacteria; phylum Bacillota; class Clostridia; order Oscillospirales; family CAG-272; genus DTU064. The sequence goes on along the minus strand of CANRKP010000001.1, from coordinate 18,633 downwards.
CATATACGCGGTCATATCCGACGGCGCCGGAGCGATAATAAAACAGCAGAGAGCAGCCTGCCGCCATCAGAAAAAGCAGCCGCCAAAGATAGCGAAGGCATACGAGCTTCTTTATTTCATATAAGACGAGCCTCATACTGTCTCCTCACCGAAAACGTAGAGATAATAGTCCTCGAGCGTCGGGGACGCCGTTGAGGCATTATCCGACGGTTTTTCGTCCGCGAGCACGCGGAGCGTTACGCCGCCCTCCTCGTCGCGCGAAATATTTGTCACTCGATGGGAGGACTGCATTGCCGTCACCTCGGCTTCGGCACACGGAACGAGCCATATCTTGCCTTCTATCTTCTTCGTCAGCTCGTGCGGCGGCGCGTTGTCAACGATGACGCCCTTTTTCAGCATGATGACGTCGCGCGCGATGAATTCGATATCGGAGACGACGTGCGTCGCGATGAGGACGATTTTGTCAAACGATATCTTTGATATGTAGTTGCGTATCGAGATGCGCTGTTTCGGGTCAAGACCCGCCGTCGGCTCGTCGAGAATGAGTATCTCGGGACCGCCGAGCACCGCCTGCGCGAGCGCGAGCCGCTGCTTCATGCCGCCGGAGAGCGCGCCGATCTTTCGGCGCGGCACGTCGTCAAGCTCGACGGCGGACAAGATATCGGGTATCTCTTTTTTAGCGTCCTCAGGTTTCATGCCCTTGAGCGTAGCCATGTAGTACATGAATTTTTCGACGGTAAAGTTCGGGTAAAGTCCCGGATACTGCGGCATAAATCCGAGTTTTTCGCGAAAAGATACTCCCATCGCCTTTGCGTCACGCTCGACGCCGTCCTCTCCCGTGAACGTTACGCTGCCGCAGTCGGACCGAAGGTTGTCGGTCAGGATGTTCATGAGCGTAGATTTGCCGGAGCCGTTCGGACCCAAAAGCGCGTATATGCCCGGTTCAAGCTCTGCCGAAAAGTCCGAGAGCGCGCGGTTTTTGCCGTATGATTTAGAAATGTTTTTGATACTGAGCTTCATGTCCGCCTCCTTTTATGTATCGGGAAACCGGTCTGAGTCAAGTCTTACCTTACCGCAGAGCACGAGCCATTCGCCTGAGCTTATGTCGAGCATGCAGAGATACTCTCTTCCGTCCGGGTTTGAGCTCTTCTCAATGTCGCGGTACCGCAGCCCGCCGAAAAGCACTCGACCGTCCGCCGCCTCGTAAATCTCCTCAAAGCTGACGCCGCAGTCGGTCACAATGCTTGACGTATCGCCTGTCTTTATGTCGCAGTAATACATCGTCCCGCCGTCAGGACAGCCCGTCCCGAACCTTTCGCAGTCGATTTTTGTGTAAACGAGGTCCTCTCCGTGAGGCACAAACTGATAAACTCCCTCGGCGACGAGGCGTTCGCCCGAGCCGATGTCATTTACGTCAAGTGCATATATGTCGGATATCATATAGAAATCGGCGTTTTCCTCATCCTTTATTTCATCCGGCGTGCGGCAGTTTCGTTCGAAGTAAATTATGCCTCCCGACAGATACGCGCGAAGCGTTTCCGAGACCTCGTGTGCCCGTATCGATTCCTGCCCGATCTCATATTCCACTCTCACGTCGTCGAGCGAAAGCGAGCACGAGCCAATCTCCCCGCGCTCCGTTATGTACCACACACGGTCGTTCGCTATGCCTATCATCTTCGTTTTTGTGTTCGACTGCAGATATGAAAACTCGCCAGTTTTGATGTCCGCCATGCCGATGCGAACGGACGCGCCGCCGCCCTTGCAGTAGTATGCCCACATATAGAGCTTTCCGCGAAAGCACCACGCGCCCATGACGTGGCAGAGCGACGTCATGCATACGCGCCTGCTCTCGCCCGTCGCCGTATCGAATGCCCTGACCTCGGTGACCCAAGATTCGTCCTTCGACATCGGAATGTACTCGCCGTCCACATATTTATAAGGGTACGGCTTCCCGAACGTGTAAAGGGTCGTATCGTTCCCCTTTGGGTGAACGACGAGCGTCGCGGTGTAACCCTCGCTGTACGCGGGGCAGCTGAATCCGTTATGCCTGCATTCGGGGTCCATGCAGAGATAGTAAGCCTCCCCGGGAGCCTCATACGGCGACATACCGAGCGTTTTCATGTTGGCCATAACGGCAGAGCAGGGGTAGTAGGCGCACTTTTCGTCTATTTTCTGCATACTGTATACGGTGTCGTCCGCCGCCATGTCATACTCGCCGCCGCAGGAGGGCAGGCACGGCAGAGCGGAGATAAGCGCAAGCGCGGCAATGACGCGGACTATGAAGCTCTTTTTCATAAACTGTTATACCTCCTTCATGCAGGCGGGTCCTGCCCTATTTCATATAGGACCAATAACTCATTTGTAATGCGGTCATATTTGAAGTATGCGTCACCGCTCGCTGTTTCCGAATTTTTTTGTCCATCCGACCGGTTCCCAAAGAAGATCACGAGCTCATTGTCGACGTAATTTATCGATTTGACCCTGACGCCGACGTCTTCAAACACCGCCGTTATCTCTCCCGTTTTGCCGTCGTACTTGTAAAGCGTTCCGCCTGCGTCGCGTTCGACTGTCGTCTCGACGAGTTGGTCTTCATACTTGGAAAAATACGCGTCTCCGTCAAATTCCGACATTGCAAAGACTCCGTCCGCTATTAAAACGTCGTATCCGCCCTCATTTTTGAGATAGAGGTTCTTTCCTTCGTTGCCGTCTTCCGCAAATTCGAGACGGTAGGACGATGTCCGTTCAAATTTGGCAAAATCGATATTGTCGGCTAATGAACCGATGCCGTCTTTATAGTCGATTTTGTTTTGGCAGCGTTCCCGGCTGATCTCGCGGCAGGTCATGACGTCTATTTCGATGATGTCGTAGTAATCGTAATAAAGCTGATACGGGTCTGTCAAAGCAGCTGTGCTTCCGTCCGGAAGCTGATATTCGCGGTGCCCCTCTCCAACCGTCATGGCGACATTCAGCACGCCGTCGCAGTATGAGCACAGCTCCGCCTCTCCATAGTTCACCGCTAAGGTGCGTCTCCCTCCCGTGCGGAGGTCGAGCTCGAATATAAGGCAGCACGGACCTTTAAGACCGAATTTGCCGAGACTGTATCCGTCAAGTTCCGTCGTCGGGTCAACAAAGCATATGTAATAGAAATACTGCTCCTTGTTGTCGGGCGAGGTGACGTTTATCTCCCCTCGGTCCCCCGGCATTCTCACGGCGTGGCAGCTTATGCCGCTGTGTCCGCAGTCCTCATCACGGCAAAGGAGTATAGGCTCGCCTCCGCCGCTCGATACAAAATACATCAGCTTTGAAAATCTGTCCCCGAGATTTGCTATAACGCCGCCCTTTGAGACATCGTCGTATCTTCCGTACACGACGCCGTCTTTGACAGCGGTCCCGTCTCTCGGCGTTGGCGTCATCAGTTTTTCGTATTTTTCCTTTGCGGAGGCAAAATTGGAGCCTCCGGCGTCCTGAGCGGTGTCAGCGCCGCCGTCGACGACTCCGCTCTCCGTGCCGCCCCCTTTGCGGGTGCAGGAAAACAGGCACAGGCACAAAAACAGAGCCGCAACGGTAATTATCGGCGCAAGCAAATTCATCTTTTTCATTTTTCCGCCTTTCCGCGAAAGACATCGGCGATACGGCGAGGCTTTCGCATTTCTCAAGATATAGGTCGACGTTTTTTCTCTGCTTGTCAATTTGTCCCCTTATCAATAAAGACGTTTTTTTTGCGCCTTGTGTGACGTCTTTCCCAAAAAAATCGCGGGAGAGGTTTTTTCCTCTCCCGCCGGTTTGCGAAAAAAAGCGTGCTCCGCTTATCGCGTGAGCACGCTTTAAAAACAGACTGATGCCTCAAATATTTGGGGCGATTTTAACACCCTATTTTTCAATCGTGAATTTTACCGCTGGAAACTCACCCATATAAGGTTGAGTTGATAAGTACACCAGCTTATCGCACAAATCATTTGCCTTTATCGTATATTCAAATTGAAGCGTGTTTAAATCATCTAAATGTACCTCCACGAATCGAATTGTCATATGCGACACCTGTTCAAGTTCAACGACCTCCCGAACAAAACTCTGAAGCATGGGGAGTCTGCTGTTTTCTATTCCTAAAAAATGCGGGAAAAGCATTCCTTTAAATATCTCGGAACACTCATTGGAAGACGGGTCGTCAAGGATCTCATACGGAATATATGTGTTATTCAAACATTCGGAAATGTCATACTGTTTTGCAACCCACTCCTTCAGGTTGCAAAACAGATTAAGACCAAGACGGAGCTCGACGGCTTTCTGCGTGAGCACAAACGATAAATCCAATACCTGTTCGTGGCTCGGCTTCTCATAGAGAAAAATCTCTCCGTATACCATGCAATGCGGCATGTAAGTTTACCTCCTTTTATGAATTATACATTTCGTATAGCTTTATTATAGAAACACAGCTCGACGGAGTAAGTAATTTTGCGTTTCTCAGCATATCGATGACTGGCTCAAATCCGTCATTTTCGGAACAAACATCATCTTTGTCCGCATTGGCTCCATCGTGATATGATTCGACCCGAACAAGATACATCTGCCCCTGATATTTGACGATATTTTCTGTCATATCATATTTTTCGTAATGATATGTGCGCCCTATGTCAGTCTCGTCTGCTTTGTCCCGTGCGTCAAGATCAATAAGCCGGAGCGAATGATAATGCTGAAGCGCAGGCAAGTTACTCTTGACTGTCGATATAATTTTATCGTTACTGCAATCGTAGGATAATAACGGATTAAAACTGTATGTCCAGTTGTTTTCAAAACACTCCTCTATCTCTTTGATACAAAGTTTGTAATCATTGATATAGACTATATAGTATTCATCGTCAACATTGATTACTGTCTCGACGCAGCCCTTTTCTATCCTCACAAATTCATTTTGCGACGGGTCTTCTTCTAAAAAAATTCGAAATTCTTTGTTCATGTCGGACAGCTCCTTAACTCGGAAACGTTTACTGTTATTTCACTTACAATGATATTGTAACACGTTCATTTGACGAAGTCAAGGCTTTCCTTGGCTCGGGAGCCTGAAAAAACGGACGCGAAACCTGACGGTTCCGCATCCTTTTTTTTCAGGATAGAATACTACCTGCCCCGCCGCCACCGTGACATTATATATCGAGCGGGCGGTACTCGTCGAGCCCGAGCTTGTGATATTCCTCACGGTATACGCTAAGATAATACTCGGGGTCGGATTCCCAAACTTTATCGCCTATCCACGCGTGTGTGATGATGTAGCGCGCGCGGTCGATGGTGCGTCCGCATTCGTCGGGGCGACCGAGCTTATAGTGGCACGATGCGATGCTGAGATAGTGGTTCCAGTGATTCGACTGTGTGCCTACTATTGGGTACGCGGCATAAGATATCTCCTTCGTCTTCATGAACCGCTCGATAACGTCGACGGCTTCGGTATAGGAACGCAGCGCGTTTTCGTAGTCTCCGATCTCATAATAGCCTTCTCCTTCAAACGCGCACGCTAAAAACAGCTCCTGCGTCTCCATCAGTTTCCAATCCCTTACCTCCGCAAGACGGTCCTCTCCGCGGAGAATGTATGACGTGACGCGCATTTTGTCCCTGAGCATGTAAGGATACATATATGGCAGCGAGTTTATCAGCTCCTTCGCGTCGTCGTAGCGGTCCTGCCGGAGGTAGATCTCGGCGAGCGTTTCCTTTGCGCGGCAAAGGGAAAACACATCCGATGCCTCGGCGATGAGCTGCCCTGCGAGCTTCGCTGCCTTCGTGAGATATCCTTCCTTTTTGTCTTCCTTCGCGTTCGTGATATATAGGTCGAGCAGATCGGCTTTCAGGCTGTCCGACGTCGGGTATTTTTCAATCGCAGCAAGGAACATCTGCTCGCATTTTTCCGGATCGTCCCAAAAATATCTGCTCGCCTCCCGGCGCAGCTTCTCTATTTTTTCTTCGCGCTTTTCTATGTCGAAGCCGAAGATCGTGTCTATGCTGACGCCGAAAAGATTTGCCATCATCGGTATTAAATTTATGTCCGGGAATCCGGTGTCAAGCTCCCATTTCGAAACCGCCTGCGGCGATACCATAAGTTTTTCTCCGAGCTGCTCCTGCGTCATTCCCGCCGCGCGCCTCAGCTCGCGTATCTGACTTCCAAGCTTCATAATTTTTTCTCCTTTGAAGTGATTTCGTCATCGTGCAGCTGCAATTATATTTTATCACGGCGCGCGGGAATATCAAGCATCACGTTTTTGAGTTTTTGCAACCTTAAGTTGAGACGTAAACGCGGAGTTGTTCCGCGCGCCTGCAAGTCTAACAAAACAAAAAGGCACACGCCGCCAAGCGGAATTTATACCTGCTTGGCGGCGTGTGCCGCCTGTCACTTTGCCGAAGTGTGAACAAATACCTTATATCAATAAACAAGCGTTGATAATGAGCAAAAGCCGCGAGGGGTATTGCACATGAAAGAGACCGCAAGCTGCTCAGCTCCGGCGGCGGTACAGCGCCGGAGTTTGGTTTTTTCGTTTCGGATCGATCAGGGAGATGTTAGTTTTAGCATGAAGCTATGTTGTCTTTATATCGGGCAGGATAAATTTCTCCCCCAGCTTGCGGTCCCAATCTTCGTCCTCAGGCCAAAATCCGGAGTACAGTGTCAACTCTCCAATATACAGACCGTCTTCCGCCTCATAAAAATCCACTCGAATTTGGGGGAAACCTTGCGATAACTTTGCAGATATCTCCAACATCTGCTGCAAATGAGGCGGTTTTTCAAAGTCTATATTTTCACCTTTATTGTAAATTTTGGGCAATTTGTTCCATGCCGTATCGTAAAAAGATACTGCCATGTCTGTCAAAAACCAATCTGAAAGGCACACTATGAACTCGGGCTTGCCGCCAAAGCACTGAACTTTGTAATTTCTTAACTGACCGTCAGCACCTTTCAACAGCTTCTCAGCGATAATGCGCGGCGTTATGGCGGCATAGACCCGCCGCAGTCTGTTGTGGTCGGTATTCATAGGATCCAGCCATCGGCGGACCTTACGAAAGAGCTTATGTGGATCTACGTCGGCTTTATTGCGGATGATACGGAGATTATTACTGTTGGCAGAACAGTTGGATTTGAGCACGAAGGCATCCGGCAGGCTGTCCCAGTCTCTTTTCAGGTCACGAACACTTGTCCACATCCCATACAGAGGTGCTGTCCTGCCCGGCCCCAGCTTTTCCCGTATATAATCTTTAAACAAATACTTGTCCAATATATTTGGCAGGTCAGGGTGCTCATAAAACAGCTTATACCAAACGATTTTCTCCGAGAACAGCTCAGGGCGGCTCAAATCGAAGGTACGCCCCATCCTGCGTTCATAGTCTTTCATGTTTCCCGCGATCAACTTTTCCTGCGGCCAGTAACAGCTCGGCTTCTGAAACGGGCGGATAACGCGTCGTTTTATTCCGCGCAATATTCTCCTAAAAGTCATATACACCCTCGCTCGGAAGAATAAACTTTTTCCCGAATTCTCTGTCCCACTCCTCAGAATCGAAAAGGAACCCCGAATAAAGCGTCATTTCTCCGATGTATAGTTTCCCGTTCGCCTCGTAAAAGTCAACGCGTATCTGCGGAAAGCCATAGGAAAGTCTTTTCGATATCTCAAGCATCTGTTTAAAATGCAGCGGCTTAGCGAAATCAATATTTCGCCGTCCTCTGCGCGCAAACGGGAGTTTATTCCAGTCCAAGTCGTAAAAGGCTGCTGAAATGGGCTCATCATGTGAAAAGCGTTCCGATACACAGTAAACATACTCCGGTTCTCCGTTAAAGCACAGGATTTTGTAATCCATAAGCTGCTTACCGTCATCCGTCAGAAGTTCTTCCGCTATAATGCGGGGCGTTATCCCCGCATAAGCCTTTAAATTGCTGTTAATACACGTGTTCATGGGGTCCAGCCATTTCTTGACCTCTCGGAAGAAAGCCTTTTTGTCCACATGGCTTTTGTCATTTATAAGCTCCAGATTATATCCCTCGCTTGAGCAGTTGGACTTAAGGCAAAAAGCGTTTGGCAGACTGTCCCAGTCACGCTCTAGATCTCGCATCCTCGTCCACATCCCGTAAAGCGGCGCGGTCCAGCCTGCCCCCAGTTTCTCTTCTATGTAACCTTTGAACAGGTATTTATCATAAATTTGGGTCATATCCGGGTGCTCATAAAAAAGGTAGTACCACACCCTCTTCTCTGTAAACAGTTCCGGATGAGACAAATCGAATGTGTGTCCTTCCCGCTGCTCGTAAAACCGCATGGCACGGGCTATACGCTTCTCTATGGGCCATTGGCTGACAGGTCTTTGAAATGGGCGGAGAGCGCATCGCTTCATTTTGCCCAACAGTTTTCTAATTCTCATTATCTCTCTCAAACGGCAGGATGAACTTCTGCCCTAATTGCCTGTCCCACTCCTTCTGTTCAAAGCAATTCCCGGAATAATGCGCCAACTCGCCTATGTAGACCCGATCTCCCTGCTCATAAAAGTCCACTCTCATAAATGGAAAGCCCTGCGAAAGCTTGGCAGCAAGGGAGAGCATTATGTCGATATGGCGCGGTTTCGGGACATCGAGGTTTGGACGTCCCTTTTTTGTTACGGGCAGCTTGTTCCAGTTCAGATCGTAGTATGCAAAGGAAACCCGCTTCTTTTCGATCGGAAGCCTATCCGCCATAGCGCCGAAGAAAGCCGGAACCCCGTCAAAGCAATACGCTTTATAATCGTAAAGCTGACCGTTGTTTCCTTCAAAAATTTCTTCCGCTATTATGCGAGGCACTATATCGGCATACTCTTCGCAAACAGTATCGATGTCGGTGTTTTTGGGATCCAGCCATTTTTTGACCTCTCGGGACAGCTTCTTTACATCTACGCTCTTCTTGTCGCGGATGATTTTGAGATTGCGGGCAGAACTGGAACAGTTCGATTTGAGGCAGAACGCGTCCGGCAGGCTGTCCCAGTCACTCCGAAAGCTGCGTATATCCGTCCACATCCCGTAAAGCTGCGCGGTATATCCCGCGCCGAGCTTTTCCTCGATATACTTCTTAAAGAGATACTTGTCAAGTATATAAGGCAGATCGGGATGATGGAAAAAGAGCAGATACCAAACAAGTTTCTCCGTGAAAAGCTCCGGATGATAAATGTCAAATGTGTGTCCCTCTCTGCGTTCATAGCTCTGCATGAGCCCTTTGATACGTTTCTCCTGCGGCCACTGACTGACAGGTTTTCGGAAGGGACGGGAAACGAACGCCGCCGCTTTTTCCGCTCCCAGGCGGAAGATGCTCTTTCCCTCAGGGGGAAAGCAGACCTCCCGCAGGGACCTGAGATTCCGTTTTCCGTTCACGAACACACCTCGACCAAGTCGGTATACCCAGTAAAAGGGTTTGACCCATCCGTGCCGGTAGACGAAAGGCGCGTAGACCCTGTAGTACTCCCGGTCCGGAAACAACCGCCGACGCAGGTATTTCACCCTTGCCCGTCCGCCGATGGGGTCTTCGCCGCCCTGAAGCTGCCGCAGGTCGTTCTGCACTCTGTGCTCCGTCGTGCCGTACACCCCCAAGCTCTCCAGCCACGTCAGCGTTTTTCGCTCCTCTCCGGTCAGCGCCTGTGAAGGGAAGGGCGCGGGTCCGAACAGCTTTTCCCCAAGCGTACGGAACATGCCCTCGAACTCCGTCATCCCCAGCTTTTGCAATTCTCCCGCTATATATGTCCCGTCCATATTCGGCTTGGCGCGCCGGTACAGATACACATCCAAAACCGTCCTCAGACCCGCGCCGCTGCCGTTCCAGTGCTTATAGCTGTGGGCAAGGAAATAGACGTAAAAGTCCTCGTCCCGGAAGTGGCAGCCGAAGCGGTTGCCCTCGTCCTTTATGAGCCTTTCTTTCACATCGCGGTAATAGTCTGCGGCGGTAGTCAGAAACGGCTTTTCCCAGCCCTCGAACAGCCGACGGTGCAGCTCAAAGTTATAGATCGGCGGCTTATGATAGGTGTCGTGAGGTCCCTTGCCCACGCTCTTGACCTTATAGCCCCGGCTCTTCATGAAGTCCCGGACCTCCCGCCAGCGGGCGGCGTCGAAGAGGATATCGTTGTCCGCGAACTGCCTGGTCCCGTACTGGGGGTAGATGCCGTTCAGCACGACCCCCTTCATGGGCATATACCAAACGCCGCTTTTTTCAAGGAAGTCTAAGATCGCACTCCGTTCCCGGTCCATGAGGAGCGTTTTGCGGACAGCGGAGAACTTTGCCTGCTGAAAACGCTTCGCTGTCTCCGGCGGGCAGGCCTCCATAAGACCGGCATTTTCCAATGCAACGCACACGGCGGCGGACAACAAATGCTTGTCTGCTGCCAGAAACAGCGCCTCATAATCCGGCGTCTCCTCTATCTTTGGGAAAACGCCGTTCACCCACGCCGCGAGAAGACGGCACATGGTGTCATATGTTTTTTCTGTTTTTATCTCGGCTTCGCCGCTCATGGAACCGTTTCCATCTCCTTTTCAGTCTGTCCGGCATTGCCGCGCACCACAAGAGAGCAGTCCGCAGCGGGAAGAGACCGCACCACAGACGGACATACAGCCGATAGCGCACATCCGTTACCTGTATCTCCCGCCCGTCCCGAATGAAGGCGGTCAATACCCCGATGATTTGGTCATCTCTTATGCCGCTCTCTCCGGTACGGTTGTTGTCCCCTCGGAGCACATATCCCGACGCCCCTGCTTTAATGACACGGTGCAGGATATATTTTCCGTTTCCGTCCCGGTATAGGGCCACATCGTACTTCCGGAGCTGCCCTGCGGGCGGCTTCAGAACGACGAGGTCCCGCTTCTGCCGCAGCATGGGCAGCATACTGGTCCCAACGCAGGTATAGACAAGTATGCCTCGGCGGCTCAGTTCATCCTCGAAACGGACGCTCACTCCTCGATCGCCCCGATTGCCCGAAGCCTTTCCAAGACCCGCTCCACGTCCCGCTCGATGACTTCCCGGGGCGCGTCGTACTTTTCAGACATGGATTCCACTATCTTCTCCGGTGTGGTGGGCTCCTTCAACGCCTCGATGATGAACGCGGCGGTCTTGTTGCTCCGCACCATGCCCAAAAAGCCCTCTGTGGCTACCATTATGTGCTCATCACCCGAGGCATAAGTGACAAATGTATCTTTCAGCTTCATGTGCCTGTTCCTCCATTCATTCCAGCGTATGCCACCCGTGCGGCATCCACGGACATATTGACGCCAAGGCGATATAATTTGACGGAGCGGGACAGCTTGTCCAACAACGCAAGCTGCCGGCGTCTTTGTTCTTTTGTTTCCAACAAGCAGGTTTCCCGATACAGAATTGGGAATGCCTCTCCGGGCGAAATAGCCGTGATAAAATTATTGTCGCTTCGTTCTAGAAGGCAGATGGCCTTTACCGGCGCGGACGTATTTACCTGAATGTCATCCTTGCCTGCCCAGGGAGAACCGTAGACGGTCACCCCGTCCTCTCCGATGTGCAAAAACGGTTTGTCGTCATTGATTATGACCGCCCGGGCTCCGAAAAGCTGCCGCCAATACTGAGCGTGGGTGGATTTGCCCGTGCCGCTCTTCGCGGTGAAGATATACCCTGTCCCGTCTACCGCCACAGCGGCGCCGTGGAACAAGAGAACCCCTCGGGAAAGCAGCATTTCTGCCAAACGTCCCCGAACCATACAATGTTCATAGAAGCTGTCCGGATAAGGTATATCGATTCCGGCTGCCGCAAATCCTGCTCGCCCTCTGTCGATGTCATCCTGTGTCATCTCTATCCAAAACTCCGCCGGTCCGTCGCATCTGTAATCCTTGCTTCGGTCATGGAATTCTTCATAAATGGTCGTGATTTCTTCGTTCCAGCCCGCGATGCGGTAAACCCCGCTTATCATAAGCTATTCATCTCCTATAATCCGTATAATTAAGAAAGCGGGGCCGCGCTCCGCTCCTTAATTGCCGTATATCGACGTGGTTTACTTTTTGAGTCAGTTGCCGCTTTCCGGCGCGTTGCCAGTCCATATCTCGTTCTTTTCGAACTCGACGACCTCCATTTCGGGGTTTTCATATGTTTCCTTCATCATGCTCGCCTCCTTTCACATAGTCAGGATTATATATATTAACTCTTCCCGCGTTTGCGGAAAGGGTCTCCGGCCATTGTCTCACACCGCCAAGATGTCCCGGTCAAACTCGACCTTGTAGACGCATCCGCCTTGGTGTCCACCCATGTTATACGCCATATACCACTGATCGTCACGGTGGAAGATGTTCTCCGCCTCACGGTCGCATCCCTTCACCGCAAACACGCCCCTGTACTGTCCGGTCCAGTCATAGCAAACGATGGCGTTTTCCTCGCTTGTGGCGAAGTAGATGTAGTTGTCGTCGCAGTCGATGCCCTGCTTCACGAACCGTGTGTCAACGCCCTTTACATACCGCAGAAGCTCGAACCGGCTGTCAAAGATGGCAAAATCATAGCCGCCCCGTATCGCCATCACATACAGGTCTTGGACCGGGTTGTAGGCGATGCCGCATACGCTGTGGAAGTATTCCCTCGTGTCGGTGATCTCCAGTGTCTCGGGATCGATAAAACTCACATCGTTTGGCCGGCCATAGCAGTGCACCGCCACCAGCTTGCCCGTTCGGGGATTGTAGGTGATGTCGTTGCCGTGGTGCAGGGGGAGGGAGGCGCTCCTTGCCGTCACTTGCCAAGTATCCATGTCCACCTTGCATATCACGCACTCCGACTGTTGGCTGCGACCGCTGCGGACCATTTTTTGGTTTTCCAAAATCAGATATGCGAACCGACCGTCCGTGCAGCCGCCCTGCAGGACGTCGTAATCCCCCTCGGGTGGCAGTTCAAACCGCTCAGCCTCCACCGTAACGCCGGAGAGCCGAGCCTCGGGCGCTCGGGAGAAGGCGCCCGGGACGTTGAACAAAACGTCCGGTTTGCGCCATATGGAACTGTCCTTACTCAGGGGCGGCGCAGTCACATCCCCCGGAATAAACCGGGACGGGGCCCGCAGATAACGGCGAATCCTGCGGACCGATGCATGAAGCCGGCTCTTGGTCTGCATAAGGATCTGTTTCATTTTCCTGCCCTCTCTGTCGAATCGATCACAGCACAGTATGCGGCGACTGGTAAATTAAGTAGAGGATAGGAACCAAAATACTATTGCATTTTTATATTAGGTGTGCTAAAATTGCTTTGTAGTTCAGTGCGACCTAGAGGTCTCTTCTATATATGTAATTTCGACTGGGGACAAATCTCTACTTTTTCCCCCGGACAAATCCTTTGATGCCCATTTAAGGAACGTCTTGTGTGTTACGCCAAGACGTTCCGCTGCTTTTCTCGCCGTAAGCAGCCCCTGTTCCCAGTCACGGCAGACTTCCTCAAACTCCGCCGGACGCTCCTTGGGCTTCCGCCCGAACTGTACGCCCCGCGCTTTCGCCGCGGCGATCCCTTCGGCCTGTCGCTGCCGGATCAACTCACGCTCCGTCTCGGCCACATAGCTCAAAAGCTGCAGCACGATGTCCGCGATGAGAGTCCCCGTCAGATCTCGTCCTCGCCTCGTATCCAGCAGCGGCATGTCCAGCACCACGATATCAACGCACTTCTTCTTTGTGAGGAATCGCCACTGCTCCAAGATCTCCTCATAATTGCGGCCAAGCCGATCGATGCTCTTGATGACCAATGTGTCGTCCGGCTTCAGCTTTCGGACGAGGCGGCGATAGGCAGGTCGATCAAAATCTTTCCCCGACTGTTTATCTGTAAAGATATTTCCGTCTGCCACGCCGTATTCATGCATCGCGATCTGCTGGCGATCAGTATTCTGATCTCTGCTGGAAACACGAACATATCCGTATAATCCGTTCATATCGTTCCCTCCAAATCTATATTATTGACTGGTTTAGAAGAAACATTGATTGCACTAAACCTTTTTTGTTCTATTATTGAGAATTGCATCTTGACGCCTCCCTATTTGGTACTTTGACCAACTTTATTATGAAAATCCTCCTTTCCATATGGACGATATTGCCTATAACGCTGTATCCTCATTATAGGCAACGATGGAGATATTACAAGAGGGAAGGCGGGTTTTTATGATTTCTTACTCTCCCGCTAGGGGAAACGACGGCAAAAATGCGGTGCCGCAACTTACGAGTTGTTAAATAACCGACATCGCGGCGTACATCCCCTATGATCGATCAGACAAATAAAAACCCCATGCGGCTCCTAATCGGAACTCACATGGGGTTTTATCTTTACTGTGCATGCCGTTCATCACAAGCCGAAAGACGGGAGGAGCCGAGCGCCCCGTTGACATTTCGGCAAAAGTCGATTATAATTATGTTTACGAGAAAGGTCACACCGCAGAGCGCCTTCACGCTCGGCGGCGAGATGGTCATAGTTGATATGGTTAGAATAAGGAGCATATTTAATGTACGATAGTAATGAGACCCCATCCGTCAGTTCAATTTTATATTACTATGACGATTGCATCGACGACAAAGAAGCTCTGGCGGCAAATTTTTTATCATTGATACAAGAAAGCGTTTTTAGCTTCAATAAAATTGAAGTCCGTAAAAATATCCTCATCAACGGAATAAATAAGACCAAAACAATCAGATATTCTTCTAAAGATATTCGTGAAATGAATTTAGCGCACTCCTTAAACGAGTGGATCTGGGACAGTGACACTATTTTGATTTCTTTGGTAAACTCATCAAGAAACAGCTATTTCAGAATTGATTGGGGTGTGGGTTTTGCGCTTCCGGGCATTGGGAAAAGCAAGATGTCTGAAACATTACATATGTCGTGCACATATGACAGGATAGCAGATCGACCCGAGCATGACGGTTTTGTAGGGCTGTTTTGCAATATGGCGAGCCTTTTGAAGGCATTCTACGGAAACATCGATGATGTTGCGGCAAGTGTGGACACGATGGATAGAACGAAAGAGAAATGCTTTACGGAAGAATATCTGCAAGCCGTTTATTGGGGCAATTTCTTCGGAAAAAAGATATGTGAAGACATCGGAATGAAAGCGCTGACATCGCTCCCTGTCGAGTGTAAACGTGCGGTTGGGGAAGGATTCTTCTTCTCATTAACTCCGAATATTCAAGACTCAATAAGCCCCAACATGAGGTTCAGGCGGCGCATATACAGACGTTTGAAGCCGTCAAAAAGGAATGCGTTGACAGACTACAGCCGTTGATCAACCTGCGTCAAGATGGAAAATTTACAATCGCGTCGTTTTTATTAGGAGTATGAATTTATGGACAACTCTGTAGCCTATATTATTATGATATTGTCGCCTGTATTGTGGTTGGTTTCAAAATTATCGATACATTACACAATAGTATATGAGAATATCAGAAAGAAGCATAGTAAATCATACATAAGAAAGAATCGCAGCAGTGCGCTGAACGGATATTTTTTATTGGATTATAAAAACGAAATAAACGGTTTATTGTTTTATGCCAATTTGGTTTTAGGCGTTATGGTAATAGCAGGGTTTGCCGGCTCGATAGTATATCTTATTCTCGCGGTGATTCGATATAAGTTAAGAATAATTGTTATACCAACAATAGTTTGCGGCATCGATATTTTTCTTGCCGCTGCCAGAACTGTGCGGCTAATCTTTGATAAGTTAAAAAAATAGCGTCTTTTCGATACAAACCAATGGTAACCAAACCTCTCTATTGACATGCAGGCAAAATTGAGTATACTTATGCATACGATGACGGTCACATCGCAGAGCGCCGTCAAGCTCAGCGGCGGGGTCAAAATGGTAGAAGGGAAAAAGGACATATATTTTTCCGGTTTAGTGAAGGGAATGCTATGAATGTCAAAAATAGTCGTTGAGATCACATATGATGTCTATATGGTCGATGTTCCCGAATATATCGCGAAGGACATTAAGAAGTATCAAAAATCCTTTGATAAGTGGCTATATGATAAAAACAATGATCACGGGCTATGGGTCATTGTAAACGGGAAGAAAATGGCCGTTTCCTTTGGCACGCAAGACTTTGTCAATTATCTTAATGAATATATACTTACAAAAGATACACCAAAGTGTTTTATTGTTGATAAAAATCCGATCGATGTCCCTACAGATGTTCCCAAAATATGGTTTTAAACTTTGATACAGCATCCGCACTCGGGAATGGGTGCGGATGCTTTTTTGCGTACATGTAAAAATCATTTGTTAAATTGACATTTTGTTAAAAGGCGATTATAATAATGTTTACGAGAACGGTCGCATCGCAGAGCGCCGTCAAGCTCAGCGGCGGGGTCAAATCGGGTAGTCGTGCGGCGGCAGCTGTATTGGTTCATATAGATCAGAACCGCGGGGCAAACGGTCGGAAAGGTGTGTTATGAGGTTTTTTAAGTTTGATCTTGGACAAACAACACAAAACTTTGCATATGAACAAAACGAGTGGAGATGTTATTTTAAACAGTATTCAATATTTGCCGCCGCGTCACTTAAATCACCTATAGAAAAAGAGGTGCTGCATCTAAAAGGCACGACCGTCCAATTCGTAAGATACAGTATGCATTGTATAGGACTTATCATAAATAAATCCTTCTATGGGGTCGCGTTCTTTGAATTGCCGATGCGGCCGTTATGGGTTTCGCTTTTTTTCTTCGGGATGATAGCCGCAACGCAATCGATTTCTTCAGGAGTTTTTTGGGGTGGGATAGTGTATTTGCTGGAATCTGTTGCATCCATAAGAGATGATAACGAGCTGATGCTGACGATGCGGCAGAAATTACAAACATGATATCGTTCACTATATAAACGCCTCCGGTGAAGAAAGTTGCTCTTTTTGAAAGATGTCTCGAGGTCATATTCTGATTGTGGAATTTGGTGGAATGTTAGAGTGCGGAAAACCATGCACATATTGAATTTACGAGACGGAGAACATGGGAAAAGAATTCTATGAACCTATTGAAACTTGCAATAATATAGGTTATAATAAAACCATGAATGTCAAAGTCACAGCAATGCGGCGACGGCATGAGGATTTTATGTTATAATAAAATAGAGAGGAGCAAAATACAAATTTTGAGTTGCCATGCTGCTATATACAGCAATAACAGAATTGATATACGGCATATATTGTGCTGTATATCGCTAAAACCGCATTTTGCTCATCTCTATATAATAAAAAAGTTTGGAGGTGTTATTCTGTGAAAAAACTAACTCTTTTTATATATCCATTCATTATTGGTTTTCTTAGCGGCGGTTTTGTTGAATGCTGCTTGTGTTTTTTCTCGATTATAATATCTCCATTTTCGGGTTATGATGAAAATAGAGTTCTTCTTTTTTGTGGAATAATAGCTGTTTTGCTGATGTTGTTTTTGATCGTGGCTGCGATTTTGGACATCAAACAACTAATCAATTTGAACAGTCCGAAAACAAAATGGATTATTGTGGCACAATCTTGCTTTGCAGTTCTTGTCATGTTTGCTTCTTGGCCTCTTGCGGAGTTGATTTTTGATGCACTATACAAGTGTATCTTATAACAAAAAGTGGCTGGGCCATTCGTTTCCTACAAGGGGAGATTTCATCCGCTCGTTCATTCTGAATGGACAGACTCGCGTCCGCGAGATTATAGACACGGATGAGACAATTTCGGAGGACGAGGATATGTCGACGGAGCTGTAGCTGTGAATAAATCAGTCCCCCGCTTTGCGCTTTGAAAGGCGCAAAGCGGGGGATGCGATTATATAACAATCCTTCTCTCATCTCTCCCCGTAATTCGGCCTGACAGTCCTCCCGCGCGCGAGAATCTCGTCAAGCGTTACCGGCTCGTAGTTCCAGTACATACATCCGACGTTGTAAATCTCGGCCCTGATTCCGGCTTCGTTCAGTCTGTCCGCTATGTCCACTTCAATGTCAGCCTCGACTGTGAAATGCGAATGCGCGTGAAGATGTATTGCCTGACGAAAATGACCGTTGTAAAGCGGGATGAAGTAGTGTGAAAGAATGCATCTTCTCTTAGTACCGTCTTCGAGCGTTACGACAATGTCGTCGTAGTCCTTAACGTCCGCCAGCGCCGCCTTCGCCTCAGCACTGTGGAGAAACCTGTCATGGTTCCCCTTTATAAGAATGATTCGTCCGTTCAGGCTGCGGATAAGCTCTGCCGCCTCGTTGCCGTATGACTGCCAAATCATGTCTCCGAGGACATAGACGGTATCGTCCGCGCTTACCTTTGCGTTCCACCGCCTGACAAGCTCTGCGTCCATCTCCTCGACGGATGAGAACGGACGGTTATCGAACGCGAGTATGTTTTCGTGACCGAAATGAAGGTCGCCGGTAAAAAATATCCTGCTCATGTATGCCTCTATTATGTCGTGTCGGTTATACGGTTAGTATAGCATATTTTCCGGCGGTTGTCAGGATGATAGAAAGATAAACGACGTGTAAATTGCACACTTCACAGAACCTTGAGATGCGATAGTGTATCTCATGATCCTATTCGTAATCAAGACCACTTCGGTGGTCTTTTTTCATTTTCAAATATTTTTCAAAAACCGAAAGACCTGCTAACAAAAGTCAAGCCCAAAAATAAAAAAAGTCGAGATTTTTAAAAAGCATCATACAGGTACGGCG